>CAZXGO010000285.1:0-2512 GCA_964640035.1 uncultured Chitinophagales bacterium | reverse complement strand
TCCCTCAAACCGATAACCTCGCCGAGATCAGTGTCCAGTTTGCCCCGGCTCGTTCCGAAGAAGATCCGGCATTCCTGCCCTATGCACGTGATGAACACAATGTGCGTCCATGGGCCATCCCCGGTACACCTGGACTCGAACATCGTATCGGTGGCATCGAGAAGGAAAACCTCACGGGTAACATCAGCTACGATCCGGATAACCATCAGCTTATGACTGATATCCGCGAAAGCAAACGCAATCTCGTGGCCCAATCGCTGCCCCTGCAGTCCATCGATGAAGGCGATGATTCTGGTGATGTGCTCGTCCTCGGATGGGGCTCAACCTATGGATCGATCAAACAGGCTGTGGTCGAATGCCGTGCAGAAGGACTCAAGGTCTCGCATGTGCATCTGCGTCATCTGGCCCCCTTCCCACGCAACCTGGGGGATATTCTGGGGAACTTCACCAAAGTGCTCATCCCGGAAATTAACAACGGTCAACTGATCAAGCTCATCAAAGACCAGTTCCTGATCCCGGCAGAAGGCTATAACCGCGTTCGCGGCGTGCCGTTCACCGTCGAAGAACTCAAAAAAATCATTCAACAAACCGCAAAACATAGTCTCACCACCTAAGCCATCACCCTATGGAAACCACATTAAGCTCCAAAGATTTCGCATCCGACCAGGACGTCCGCTGGTGCCCGGGTTGCGGGGATTATACCATCCTCAAACAAGTGCAGACGGTGATGCCTGAGTTGGGTATTGCTCGTGAGAACATCGTTTTCGTGGCGGGTATCGGCTGCTCCTCGCGTTTTCCCTACTACATGAATACCTATGGGATGCATACCATCCACGGTCGTGGTCCGGCAGTGGCGAGCGGCCTGAAAATCTCACGACCCGATTTAAGCGTCTGGCTTATAACGGGGGATGGCGACTCTCTGTCGATTGGCGGTAATCACTTGATACATGTTCTTCGTCGGAATGTGGATCTGAACATCCTACTATTCAATAACGAGATCTATGGGCTTACGAAGGGGCAGTATAGTCCGACCTCACATCCTGGTTCGGTGACCAAAAGTACGCCTATGGGCTCAATTGATCATCCTTTTAATCCGATATCCCTGGCACTGGGTGCTGATGGCGGATTTGTAGCCCGAACGATGGATCGCGATCCCAAACATCTGAATGCCATGCTACTCCGAACGGCCAAACACAAAGGCACGTCCTTTCTCGAGATTTATCAGAATTGTGTGGTCTTCAACGATGGCGCCTTTGAGCTGTACACCGACAAAGAAAGTCGTCCCACAAGTGCCTTATACCTTGAACATGGTATGCCACTTATTTTCGGGCAAGATGATAGCAAAGGGATACGTTTGGATGGCTTACAACCTGAAATTGTGGATATGACGATGGGTAAGTATAGTGCCGATGATCTGTGGATCCACGACGAAAATGATGCCACCAAAGCCTATATGCTGAGTCGATTCTTTGCGACCGGCAACGCAGATGGCTTCCCGCGTCCTTTCGGTGTCTTCTTCGAGGTACGCAGGCCCAGCTACGAGCAACAAGTTGCCGAGCAGGTCGCCGCTGCTGAAGCTAAATACGGAAAAGGCGACCTCAATAGTCTGCTCAGAGGTAATGAGACATGGACGGTGTGAGCAATCCCATAGAATCATTTTCAATCATTCACAATGATGTTCGATGAGTAGCAATTACGTACAATCACTTCAACTCCTCAACTCTTCAACACATCACTCATGATCCCTCGCTGCGCTCGGGATCATGATTTGACGAGTTGAAGTTTGCTAATGATTACAAATGATTGCAAATGATTGCTAATAATTGCTACTCATTCAGAATGATTTTACGTGTTTATACGTAGGTAAAAAGGTCTAATTTCATAAAATTATACTCTTTTGGGCTCGGAAATCTCCTTTTTCTCTGTATTTTCACGTACTTCTGTAAAAAAACGTCCGTAATGTCTGTAAAAACCAGCTCTCTTTACAACAGATTGTTTCTGGCTGCGATCATAGCGTCGGTAATGCTATTATCGTCAGCCTGTGGTTCTACGCGTACAGCTGTGGACAATAAGAAGCATGTCGAGGCCAGTCTGATGAAAGCCTACAATGAATGGCTAGGCACGCCTTATCGCCTCGGGGGCAGTACAAAAAGCGGAACAGATTGCAGTGGATTTGTCCGCGCTGTATTTGAAACAGAATTTGGAATGACCCTCCCACGCACCACAGGTGAGCAAATGACCATGGGTCGTAAGATCAAAAAACAAGAACTGCAGATTGGCGATCTGGTCTTCTTCCGTACAGGTCGCCGCGTGATGCATGTTGGCATTTATGTCGGATCCAATCGCTTCCTCCACGCCAGCACCTCAAATGGGATTATGTACTCCAGCTTAAATGAAGACTATTGGAGAAACAATTACATTGAGTCAAGACGCATATTTGTTTAAGATTGAAGAGTTGAAGAGTTGAAGGTTGAAGGTTGAGGAGTTGAGGAGGGGGAGTAGGAACTTGGAG
>CAZXGO010000284.1:0-2517 GCA_964640035.1 uncultured Chitinophagales bacterium | reverse complement strand
CTAAGGAGGAGAAGGGAGGCGTCGCCGGAGCCTCCGCGTCGAGGACCTCGCGTGAGCACAGCGGCACGGAGGAAGCAAAGCTCTCGACGGCGCCGCAGAGCGCGGCGGCGCGGGACGCCGCGATCAAGGCTCGAGGTGACGAGAAGATTCGAGAGGTGAACGCTGAGGCTGAGAAACTCATCAACGATATCCTCAAGCGCGTCGAAGCGCGCGTCCAGGCGATCGAAAAGACTCAGCAGAATGAGGCGTCTCCAGAGGCGCTGCAGAAGTCTCTTGAATCCATCCGTAGCCTGAACGCCCAGGCTGACGAGCGCATCAAGCTCATCGAAGAAAGGACGGCGAACCGAGTCAAGTTGATTGAAGGTGTCGTATCGGATCACTTATCCAGCAGACGCGTCGCCGCGCTTGCGCAGGATGAGCGACCGGATGAAGATGGTGAAGTGGATCCGGAAGCGCAGGATTTGACGAACGTGAAGGATGACGACGGAGACGGTTTGCCGGACAGCGCAGAAGGCGATGCCGATGGTGACGGCACGCCAGACTTTGCGGAGGATCCTGACGCTCCGGAAATCATCAACGTGGTGCCCGACGGTTCGGTAAGCGCGGCGCCATCAAACAATGGTCCGCCCGCAGATCAGAGCGTGACGCCGTCATCGGAGGATGACTCTCCTTCGTCGACAACTGAGACGAGCGAAGAACTTGTGTTGCCCTCGATCCAGACGCAACAGCAGTATCCGCAGGCGGATTCGACGACGCAACAGCAGTTACCGCAAGCGGATTCGACGACGCAACAGCAGTACCCGCAGGCGGATTCGACGATGCAACAGCAGTACCCGCAGGCGGATTCAGCGACGCAATCACAGTACCCGGGAGCGCAGCAGTATCCTGCGAGCCAGACTGTTGCGGATGAAATCACTCAAGGCGAGATCGAGGCTGCTTCGACGCTCGACGACGTCAAAAAAGTCGCGATCGAGCATGACAGCCAAATCGAAAAACTCCAGGCGCTTGTCGAGGACCAATCAACAGAACACGAGTCTATCAAGCAGCTGATTGCCAGCATCGACGAGAAGATCGACAAGTTGGAAGAAGGAAATGCAGATTTCCGCAACAAGATGGAGGAGCAAATCGGTTCGCTCGCCAAGCGGGTCGACAAAGTAGAAAAGGAAGGGGTGAGTGATGAAGAAGACGAGTCCGACAACGACGAGGATGAGTCTAGGTACCCGTCGGCGACGCCGTCGACTCAGGTGGACGCGGTGATCAATAACGTCGATTCGCTGTTGAAGAACCTGAGCACTATGGAGAGCCGCGCAGCGGATGCTGAGGCCGAAGTCAGCCGACTTCAAAGCCAGCTCGATGAGCGATACTTTGACGAGTCCTTCTATCGCATGCGTCCGGTTGGTCTCGAGCCAGACTTCCAACCGGCGAAACCCGATCCCGCGCAGGAGTCGGGAGCATTTTTTGCGTGCAACGTTCCGAAGCAGTGCATGAATGGGATGACGATGTACACGCGGAACAACCGCTTGATCGGCTTAAAGGGTCTGTGCGACGGTGGCGCGCGTTCGACAGATCTCACAACTGGATTTTACGAACGGTTTCCAAAGATGAGCTCGATTGATTTTGACATGTTTGGCGATGTCGGCGCAGACAAGGCGTGTACCATGTCATTTGGCGAACATGCTCGATCGCTCTGGATTCGACGAGAGAGCGATTTCGTCATCGCCATGTCCAAGGATGGCACCAAGGCGACTCGCTGCGGTCGCGACGTGGAGGCGGCGACGTCCATCCGATAC
This sequence comes from uncultured Chitinophagales bacterium, assembly GCA_964640035.1. GTDB lineage: Bacteria > Bacteroidota > Rhodothermia > Balneolales > CAYWCV01 > CAYWCV01. The sequence continues at coordinate 727 of CAZXGO010000284.1, read as the reverse complement.
CAGTGCCAAAATCCGAAAGCGTGCATCACGGGATTCCATGTGAAGAATGAGTACGGTAATTTCGATGGAAACGAGGGCAAGCGTACGGAGGACGATCTCGCCATTTCTGTTGTCGATTTCGTGTGTTCCGATGGCAACTTTGCCGTCGATCCGATCACGCTTCGTCCGGATTACGGTCAGGTGAAGGTGGAACCAACGTTCACCGTGGGCGTCGCGAACACACCGCAGCACGACGGCTCGATGCGTCGAACTGTGACGCCGTATCTTCGCCTCAAGACAAACACCGTCGTTAGCGACTCATTCCTCATGATTGTCAAGGTTCGCGACATCACCGATAGCACAGATCACGCGGGCTGGTGCACGCAGCAAAACGTGCAGGCGTCGCTCAACGCTCCGCACACGTGCCGAGAGGGGAGCAAGCTTTGCGCCAAACCAGCGTTCTTGTACAATCCGGAAGGGATGGAGTACGAGCTGAAATTTGGCGAACAAACGTTTGATCTCCTCGATCCGGAGCTGCACGAGAGTTCGCGCATGGTCATCACGAATGAGGACGACAGCTTGGAGGGGCACGTCAAGAACTTCCCGATGCCACGCGACCGCGAATTCTTTCAATTCGATCGCGAGTATGAGGTGTGCGTCGCCGCCATCGAGCGATCCAAGTTTAAGAATCACGGCAAGAACGAGGTCGTGGACGAGACGCATCACGCGTCTGGTAGAAGCTTTTACA
>CAZXGO010000283.1:0-2527 GCA_964640035.1 uncultured Chitinophagales bacterium | reverse complement strand
ATCGTCACTCGATTGCAGACCCGTTCCGAGTTGGGCAATCGCTTGGCCGCGCTTCCAATCACCGAAGTAATTGCCGTCAGCAGGTAGCTTCACGGATGCTTCGTTAGCGGCCAATATCCTCGACAAAGCCTCATCTGTGAGGCTTCCCTGCGCACCTGCGCTACACAGCTGCTGGGTCTCATCCTGCCGGATGCGCTCCATTCCCGCTTGGCCCGCCGCGGCAAACGACTTTTGCATAGCCTCAAAAGCAGTCTGCGTTTGATCGCCGAAAGCGAGCGGACCGGCTATGACGAAGATCAACAACGCGAACGAAATGTTTTTCATATGCGACTACCTAGCGCTTGAGATTCGGCGCGTCCATCTTGCCGCCGTTGGCATTGACGGCCATGAACATGACCAAGGCCACCGCAGCCGGCGAACCGTAGCCGAGCTGCGGGAGTCGCTGTTGCCGAAAACAATCGGCCAATCGCCACTCCAGCGTTCGCAGCTCCCCTTGCGAAACGCGGTAGCCAGGCCAAGTTGTAAAGGCAAATTGGGCGTCTTTTTTCTCGAGTAGACCCGGCAAGGATTGCAATCGAATCCGCTTTCCCGGTTCGCCGTGACAACTAGCGCAAGAGAAGTCGTGCGGCCCGGCGCGATAAAAGAAAAGTGCCTTACCGGTGTCGTACGCCGCTTTTTCAGCCGGATGCTGCGCTTTGACGTCGACGATGTGGCCACGCGATTGCCCGACGATGTAAGCGGTCAGCGCCTCGAGGTCGGACTTTTTGTCACCGTCGCCGAATCGACTGCGGAGCAATGTGTCGCGATCGAAGCCTTGGATCGTCGTCATGCACGTCACCAAACGCGACTCGAGATCTTCGACTCGACCGGTGTCGGCGAAATAGCGGGGCAAGCGCGCGTAAGCTCCCTCAATCACACCCGCACCGAGTCCGAAATCGCAACTCGACAACGCGACATTCTTAGGCCCTCGAGGTTCGCTCCAGAAGCCAGCTCCGCGCGCCTCCCAGAGCTCAGCGGGATTGTCCTCACCGAATAGCTCGCGATACTCGGCAACCGGATCCTCTTGCTGCTGCGCAGCCACCGTCATGGACAAGGCTGCCAGAGCGGCAACCCACATCACACGCCATCGATGTTGTCTCATGACGAACCCCTCTCAAATGCACTAAGGTTTGATGTAGGCATAACCTAAACGAAATTGCAGCCGACCCACCTCTTCAACACCGGCTTGCACGATGCTGACATCTTGAACCAGTTTCTCTGGCGCAATGCCACGGCCAAGCAGCGTGTTGTTACAGGCGACGAACTTAACTCCTCGCTGCTGTAGATCGAGAATAGCCAACTCGTACGGCTCGCCCGAGGGGTCCAACTGATCGACCAACATGAAGTCGATACCGCCACCATTGGCGACAACGATGATCTGAGTGGTCGGATCTGCGTTGAGATGATTGCGAATATTGCGCAACCCTTTCACTGCCGAAGCGGCCTCATCGAAATGGTAGACGACACGAATCGGCTCGACGGCCACACCGTTCGCCGCCGACGCGATATGGGAGGACACAACGCCTCCCACCAATATGCTCGCGATAAGTAGCGATCGCATACTCGATTAGCCGATCGCAGCCTCGTCTGTGCGCGTCGACCCAGCCGAGTCAGTCCAAGTCACCGACACCTTGTCGCCCGCCGCCGCGCCACGGAAGCGGAACGCGATGTAGGGATTCTTCGACACTGAGGGGCCCCAATCGGCGTTGAGAATCTCCTTGCCGTTACAGCTCGCGACCACTTTAGTGATAAACAGAGCGGGAACTAGCTTGCCGTCGGTATCCTTACGCTGACCCGTTTCCATCGGGTGAGACATCAATACTTTGACTTCCACGAAATCGGCGCCTGCTTTGGCGCGAATACGCATTGGATCTGACATGTCATTTCTCCAGTAAAGTAGTGGGCGGCCTTAGCCGCCGCAGCCGCCGAGCGTCACCTTCACGGTACGACGGGCGACGAAGAAGCCTTGGTCGGTCTGAACCAACGCAGTCACATTTGATGTCTCGCCAATTTTGATACGCGTATTGACGAACGGGACGGCATCCGCAGAGTAATTAAAGGCACACGACAGCGGATGCGGGTTTTTCTCGACGACGATGGCGATCGTCTTCGTTCCGGGTAAACGACTCATCACCTCGACCGGCACCGTCGCGCCGTTGTCGGCGATCTCAGGGGCGCTGAAGTCGATCTCGGTGCTTTCGCTGTATGACTTGCCGCCCATCTTGGCGACAACCTCATCGAGCGTATCGACATCGAAAGCAGCCCGCTCAACGCCGTGCGCGATCCTCGACCACAACCCGGTGCTAGCAACCGCCAGCCAGCCCGCTCCGGTACCCAATACTTGCAGGAAAGATCTGCGTGAGTTCATGTTCATTTCTGCTCCAAAATCCAAGTGACCAACCGTTCGATTTCATCGTCTGCCAAATTGGTTTGCGCTGGCATCGGAATGATGCCCCAAGTTCCACTCGCGCCATTCTTGATCGAATTG
>CAZXGO010000282.1:376-2532 GCA_964640035.1 uncultured Chitinophagales bacterium | reverse complement strand
CATTGGCAGAATTGATACTGAACAGCGGGGGCAAGTTTGTCACCGTCACAATCATCAAGAAAGACGGAAGCCTACGCAAGCTCACAGGCAGCATGGGTGTAACAAAGCAGCTAAAAGGAGGCGTTTCTACCCTCGACCCCGACCGCTTCATCACCATCTACGATGTGCAGAACGCAGGCTATCGCGCCATCAATCGAGACACAATCCAAGAGTTGCGCATTGAAGGCGAGGTGGTGTATGGATAAGGTGGAATTATTGGCGCAGATGCTCGCCCTAGCCGTCACAGCCCCGACAGAGCACCATTGTGAGATGGCTAAGCAGGCATCCTATTCGATAGCAGATGGAATGTTAGCCAAGGACATCATCAAGGCCAAGAAAATAGCCGATGAAATCATTGAGGGGGTGTTAAATGCTAATTGTGCTTGAAATTGTCGCAGTGATATTGGCCCTCATTCTGTTGTAAAAAGGAGACAAACATGCTTTACCAAGTAGTCCATCGGAGCAGTGGCATACCTGCTTTCTCGACAACATCGCGCAGTTATGCTATATTGTGGATGGAATGGAATGATACAAACGAAGATGGCTCATCCATTGGTTTATACAAACTTGTGAAGGTGAAATGATGGAACACTACCACCCTTGGCCGTTCCCTGTGATAAATGGGGACAGAACAGAAGACAGCAAGGCCGCATTGGCGGCTAAGCCGGACAACAAAACACCATACCAGAAGGCCCAAAATGAGGTTGAGGAGAGCACACTATGAGCCGATGTACATGTTGCAATGTAATACTAACACCCTACGAGCTTACCATTCGTAATGTTAGGGACAACTCCTTCACAGATTTGTGCACTAAATGTCTCAAAATTCTGGAGGATGACATCACAACCATCGACCGCGAAGACCTGCGGGAAGAAGTTGGCACGGAAATTGCTGACTATATAGATGACTACTTAGATGACATTAGTGGTTATAACTCTAATGACAACTAAGCTGACAGCTTTGATGTCACTTGTGTTAAACTCTAATATCCAACTAAGGAGCCTAAATTGACTATTGAGGAAGAAATCAACATGTATTTCACTTTGTTAGATGCGGAAGCGCTAATTGCCGACATGGGCTTTTATGCCTTCATTGAGCACCTGTTCAAAGACAAGTTTGACCGAGTGTTATCCCATGAGGAGAGCGAAGCACTCGCTGTGTTAACAAAAGGATGGAAACAACCATGACATTCAAAGCCGCCCACCTACCTTGCCCCGATTGTGGCAGTAGTGACGCATTGGCCCTGAACGAAGATGGAAGCACCAAGTGTTTTGCATGCGGTGTTTACCACGGCCCCTCAGAGAGCTTTTCAGGGTTCGAGGCTACTACCCCCTTAACCACCACTCAAAAGTCGATTGTGAGCCGTTCTGACGCGTTTGAAGGGGGTTTTACTGCCCGTAGGATTGCCTCACGCACTGCCAGCCACTTTGGTGTTAAACAAACACAGGACGGGAATGTCTATTTCCCCTACTACAACAAAGATGGCCAAATCATTGCCCAGAAGGTCAGAACAGCCGATAAGCAGTTCTACTTTGAAGGTGACAAGAAACAGACAGTGCTCTTTGGTCAGCAGCTTTTCAGTCGTGGTGGGAAGTTTGTCACCATTGTCGAGGGTGAGTTTGACGCATTGGCCGCATACCAGATGCTCGGTGAAAATAGCCCCGTGGTGTCGGTGAGGACAGGCGCACAGGCAGCTTTGACCGACTGCAAGAGCCAGTTTGAGTGGTTGGACAGCTTTGAAAAGGTGGTTATTGCCTTCGATAGCGACAAGCCTGGCGTGGAGGCAGCTAACCAAGTTGCTGAGCTGTTTGGCAGTAAGGCTCTCATCCTCAAGCACCACAAGGCTGAGTATAAGGACGCTTGCGACTTCTTGGCTGACCGACATGAAGGTGAGTGGATTAACCTATGGCGCAAGGCTGAGCAGTATAAGCCCGAAGGCATTGTCACAATGTCTGACATCCGGGAGCGACTGCTAAAGCCACCAGAGCCGGGCATCCCGTGGTGTTTCCCGACCCTGACAGAGCTAACATATGGCCGCCGCAAGGGAGAGATTTATGGGTTCGGTGCTGGTGTGGGTGTTGGTAAGACAGACGTGTTCACACAGCAAATTGCCTAC
>CAZXGO010000282.1:0-366 GCA_964640035.1 uncultured Chitinophagales bacterium | reverse complement strand
GGTAAACTGGACAAACGTCTATACCATGTGCCTGATGGGAATTGGACAAGGGAGCAATACGAGAAGTCGATTGATCGGTTGGAAGGACGTGAACAGCTCTATCTGTTTGAGCACTTCGGTGCGATGGATTGGGCCACCATCAAAGGCATCATGCGTTACTTTAACAAAGCGTATGACATTGAACACATCTACCTCGACCACTTGACAGCGCTGAGTGCAAATGCTGACGATGAGCGACGTGCCTTGGATGCAATCATGGCCGACATGGCTGGCATTGCTCAAGAATTAGGCATCATTGTTCATTTCATCAGCCACTTGACAACACCAGACGGAAAGCCTCACGAGGAGGGTGGCCGTGTGATGGAG
>CAZXGO010000281.1:0-2539 GCA_964640035.1 uncultured Chitinophagales bacterium | reverse complement strand
CGCCCCAGCCGAAAGCCATACCGAGATACAACTGCGGCGCCGGAAAAAATCGTTTGAATAGCGGATACGTCAGTAACAACAAGGCGGCAACCAGAGCGTAGGCCGTCACCTGCCATCCGAGAGTCAGCACCAATGCGAGCGATACCAGCATCAGCACCGCAAAAAGAGTCAGTGCTTCGACGGGCGAGACCCGTCTTGCCGCCAGCGGTCGATCACGAGTGCGTTCGACATGCGGATCGATATCTCGATCAGCGAAATCATTGACGATACACCCGGCTGACCGTGTGAGAACGGTTCCTGCGAGAAAGACGGTGAGGATCCACAGCGGCGGCAAACCATCTGCCGCGATCCATAGCGCCCACAGCACCGGCCATAGCAACAGCAGAATGCCGATCGGCTTGTCGAGCCGAGTTAACAAAATATATTCACGCCAACGACGGCGCCACGCCGCACTCATCGTGAACCTATAGTCGGCATGAAGACTTCGTAGAGATCAAAGGGCGCTGCTTCTATCCGAAAAGCGGAATGCCGCACCCACAGCGGACGCGGCGCAAGGCCCGCATGCTCTAGCGCTCGAGCAGCAAGCCACGTGTCCGGATAGGCTTGAGCAAAACGAAACGGCGCACGTTCCAGAGCGGTTTTATCCGCGATCGCCTCGCCGAGCGTACGCTCACCGATTCGGGTCAGCCATTCGTGACGCTTCGCGGTGTCGGCCGGGATGCGAGTGTGTGCGAACAACCACACCGTGTTATCGCAACTCATGTCGATTTCGCGGACGAACTCTTCGCCGAAGCGACCCTCGTTCAGCAAGTGCATCGAAAATCGATCCGCCGCGGCAGCTCGAATGCGTTGTGTCAAAAGCCCGGGCGTCAAAAGCCAGTCGCGATGTATGGCATCACCCTCATAGCAATTGAGTGCTGAGGCCGGCAGCCACATGACCGAAGACGGCAACGGCGCGGGCAAACTGCCCGTTGCGAGAATCCGAGGCTCAGCCGATGCGACCATATTTGTCGTCCGATCCAATCCAGCGTGCCGTGAGGGGTGCGATTCTATCCGGATGCAGCGTAAGCAGCGTCTCGGCTGCGCGATGTACCTCGGGCAGCAGATCGGCATCGCGAGCGAGATCGGCCACGCGCATTCGAGCAAGACCGGTTTGCCGCGTACCGAGCAGTTCACCTGGACCGCGCAGTTCGAGATCGCGTTGTGCGATTTCGAAGCCATCGTTGCTGTCACGGATGGCGTTCAGTCTTGCGCGTGCCAAGGCGCCAAGCGGCGCTCGATAGAGCAGGACGCAACTACTCTCGTGTGAGCCACGCCCGACGCGACCGCGTAATTGGTGCAGTTGAGCCAGACCCATCCGCTCGGCGTTTTCGATCACCATGACGGTGGCGTTGGGCACGTCGACGCCGACCTCGATGACCGTTGTTGCGACTAGCAGTTGGATACGCCCTGCCTTGAATTCGAGCATCACGGCATCTTTTTCTTTGGCTTTCATTCGCCCGTGGACGAGCCCTACCCGAAACTCGGATAAAGCTTCGGTCAAGGACACGGCCGTTTCCTCGGCAGCCTGACATTGCAATTCTTCAGACTCGTCGATCAGCGGACACACCCAATAAGCTTGTCTCCCGGCGCGACAAGCCGCGGCGATTCGCGCAACGACCTCGTCACGTCGGCTTTGCGCTGCGACGACGGTTTTGACGGGCGTTCGACCCGGCGGGAGTTCGTCGATGATCGATACGTCGAGATCGGCATAGGCCGTCATGGCCAGCGTGCGTGGTATCGGTGTTGCCGTCATGATCAATTGATGGGGATGCCGATTCTCATGCAGCCCCTTTTCGGCGAGGCGCAGTCTTTGCTGAACACCGAATCGGTGCTGCTCATCGACGATGACGAGCGCAAGCTGGTGAAACTGCATACCGTCTTGGAAAAGCGCATGAGTGCCGACGACCAATTGCAGATCCCCCGCCGCGACGGCCTCGAGTGCGCTGCGTCGTGTTCGAGCAGGCTGCGACCCGGTGACGAGCCCGACCGTAACGCCTAAGGGTCGGAACCAAGCATCGAGATTTCTTTGGTGCTGCTCGGCGAGCAGTTCAGTGGGTGCCATCAACGCGACCTGATAGCCACTACCGATCGCGCGCGCCGCCGCCGCGGCCGCGACCACCGTCTTGCCGCAGCCGACATCACCCTGCACCAGACGAACCATCGGTTGAGCTTGCTGCAGATCGCGCTCGATATCTTCGAGGCTGCGTTGCTGAGCTCGAGTCAGTGCGTAGGGCAGAGATTCTTTAAAGCGAGCTGACAAGCCGATGTCATCAGCTAGCGGTATTGCTGAATCGGTGCGCGCCGAATCGCGTAAGCGGCGCATCACCACGTGGTGTGTGAGCAATTCTTCGAACGCGAGTCGGCGCTGCGCCGGATGACAACCTGCCTCGAGCTCATCGAGAGCCACATCGACCGGTGGTCGATGTACGAACTCGAGGGCAGTGCGCAGTGAGGGAAGTCCAAGCGGTTGGAGTATCGACTCCGGCAACCATTCGCG
>CAZXGO010000280.1:0-2539 GCA_964640035.1 uncultured Chitinophagales bacterium | reverse complement strand
CCCTGCTCAGCCCACACCAATACACGCCTACCAGAACACTCAGGCAACGAACTAACCCGGGGGCGAGAAGTGCTCAGTGCCGTTGAGTCCTTACGCCGCATGGAATTAGAGCGAAAACTCCATCTAGACTCATGATGGCGCCAGCCTAAATAAAACTCTCCCTGTGCCAGTTCAAACAAGGCGCACTTCAAAGAAATAATTTGGTTCGCCGGATCCACGGCAACCGCGCGTTGATATAAAATTGACGCAACGGCAAATTCACCCATGAAAGTAGCGGCCAAAGCCGCGTTTGCTAGCCAATCAATACCAGCTGGCTCAAGAACCAATGCCGCTTGCATCGCAGAACGACCTGATTGGCTCCGCCCCAACTTGAATGCTGCCGCTCCGAGAAAGGAGTGTGCAGCCGGGCTACGTGGAGCGATAACGACCGCCCTGTGGAATGCAGAATAGGCCCTAGCGAAATCGTCCAAGGAAACGTGATGTTGCGCTAGGCGAGTCCAGGTCTCGGGTGCTCCGGGGGCATGAATTAAATTCCGGGAAATATCAGACATCAGATGCGTAGTTGACCTTCTCATCAAAGGCAATCACAAATAGCGACCGGCTTTTTTCCCCAAGGCACCCATGAGCATACCGACCCCACGTGCGGCCCGATAAACACCAAAACTCCTTGTCGGATCAGTTCGGGGCATAGTCAAGATCGCCTCGCCCAAACCGAACGCGACGGCGAGTAATCCGCGAAAAAGATACCGTATCGATACTCGCTTACTACCCAGCAACCTCTCGACTCTGACACCAACCAAACCGTAACGATAGTTGCGACCGAGGAACCATTTTCGCGAACCACGAGCGCCGTGCATATGCTCGTATGCAACCGCCGCGTCGGAATGGCGAATATTCGCTCCTAACTCGTAAGCCTGGCGAAAGAACAACGTGTCGCTCCCACCCGACGATGCCAACCTTTCGTCAAACCGCAACCTCTCTGCCAACCAACTTTTAAAAATGACATTATCGGTTTCCGCGGTCTTTCGATCGCCTGCTCTCCGTAAGTATTTCGGCTCTTCCCGACCATCCGGGAAAACATTCGTGACATCGCCCGTCACGACATCCGCACTGGTGGTAACTATTAAAGAAAATAATTCGTTGAACCACTGCGGTGACACGGTCATATCATCGTCCACAAAAACGACGTATTGAGCGCCGATACTCAACGCAATAGCCAGGCAACGATTACGCCCGAACGGAATGCCTTGTCGTGACTCCTGCTCGTACATCAAGGGAATCGAGCCGGCATATTTTTCAACCACTTGCCGCGCTGATCCGGCGGGATCGTTATCAACCACGATCACTGTCACAGACTGCAAACTCGACTGCAGAGAAGGCAAAACCGAGCCTAGGCAACGCGATAGCATTTGCGGGCGAAATGCTGTCGTGACACAGACGGCAACGTGCGTAGTCATACAGTCGTCTTGCTGATAACTTGGAAAACGTCCGACCACATCTGGCGAGACTGCTCACACAGCTCATCCGATTTGCGTCTCAAATGGTTTCGATAAACGGAGTGCTGCGGCTCCGACAGCGCGTCCGTCACTACACGAATAGCATCAGAGAGCTCGTTTGTATCCAGTAATCCCTGACTAAATTCGTATTCAGAGAAAAGAGCTGGATATTTGTGACTCCAGGATGTCCCAAATGCCGGAACACCTTGAGACAGGGCAGCGACGAGCGCGTGATAACGACTACTGATCACGCAACGACAGGCGCCCAAAACACCTTTCAACCTTCGAGGGTCTTCATCAGACCACGTCATCGCGCCTGAAATCCGTCGAGCAATTTCATCGGCTAACCGAGTATCAAGTTGCGTTTCGTGGACAATAACAATGATTCGGTAGCCTAGTGAGGCGATATGCTGGCCGAGCCCCACCATAAAATTGAGATAAGCGGCTGCAAGCTCCGCACTCGACTTATCGAGCATGCGCTGATTCGGGACAATCGCCACCATGTTATTGAATTGCGCGAGATCGCTCGGCGGTTCGCCTGCAACTAGGTTCGTAAAGTCAGGTGCCACCTGATAGCGCTCGGGCCCGCCGCAAACATCCCGGAGATAGTCGAGCGACTTTAAATCGCGCGGAAATACGAGTGCGGCGCTAGCGATCGAGTCTCGAAAGAGTCGCCGACGAATCTCGTCGGAGAACGGCCCGAGGGCCTGTGGCAGCAATACCAGCTTTGTTCCGTAACGCCGACAAGCACGCGCGATATCTGCAAGGTCTACAAGATTGAATAATGGCCACTGATCCGCGTAAGCAAAGCCCGATGCGTCGAGTACCGCCGTCAACTCCCGTTCCAACACGAGACGCCCTCGGACTCTTAGGAACCGGGGAATCAACACACCCAACGCGCCCCACTGAATACCCCACTTGCGACGAGCGAACTTGAGGTGAAACCCGTGCTCGCGAATTTTGGATAATGGCATGGGACCCGAGTTTCGGGTCGGGGCGACACAGATGACGCAACCGGGGAAACGCTCTCGCAGCTGAGCCAC
>CAZXGO010000279.1:0-2571 GCA_964640035.1 uncultured Chitinophagales bacterium | reverse complement strand
CGATAGCTCTCGAACATTTCACCGCCATCTTGGCGGACAGACACCTAGCACAACCGGATCTTTTGATCGCGGCGGATCCTACGATCAAGCGCCTTTGGCAGTGGCATGCGATCGAAGAAACCGAACACAAAGCCGTCGCCTTCGATGTCTTTATGGCAGTCACCAAGCACTGGTCACCGACCAAGCGCTACCTGCTACGCACTTGGTCGATGGCTTATATCACTTGGCAGTTCAGCCGAAACATCACCAGTCACGCCACCCGGTTATTGATAGCGGACGGCTACTCAGAGGCACAGGCACGCCGCGCAGTTCGCCGCTTTCTGTGGGGAACGCCGGGATTGTTTAGGCGCGTGTGGCGAACCTACTTTTCTTGGTACCGCCCAAACTTTCACCCTTGGGATCACGACAATAGTGGACGCTTGGCACAATGGCGCTTGGCATTACATGATGGCGCCAAGTAAAAACGCTGTCATCTTGCAGTTCGCTAGCTTTTAACAGAGGCCCCTATGACCCAGAAGACCCGTCGCCAATTCATCACCTCCACCGTGGGAGCCGGCGCCGCAGGTCTCGCGGTCGGTGCCGCACTCGTCGGAAACGCCTCAGCCGCCCACCCGACCAACCGCAGCTACCGCCTTTCGACGGATGAACTTAAGGCTCGATTCAACGACCCGATCTGGAACCGCGAAACGTCAGCCAAGATCGAAGGTGACACCGCGCCTGGTAAGTATGTGAACGGTTATGTCACGGGCACCGTCATGGGCGTGCGTGACAATGAGGCGGTTCGCCCGCTCTTCGGTTTCGAGGTGTTCTCCTCGATCCGCGTCCTGAAACAAGAGAATGGCGACTACCAACGACTATGCCGCGAATTGATCTTCTACAAAGACTTGAACACCGGCGAGTTGATGGACTCCTGGCTGAACCCCTATACCAACGAGGAAGTGGCCGTCGTCGATGTTGCCAACGATCCGTTTAACTACGTCATCTCGGATCACTTTCCGGATCCACCGAGTTACGGTGGCCTCAACACGGAGAAGCCACCTCGTCGCCCGTTCATTCGCAACTGGACCTTGCTCAACGACGACACGGTCGTACTCACGAGCGATATCCATCTCTATTACCGCAACAAACTCGATCCGGCCATTTGGGTGCGTGAGTCAGCAGGCCCCATGAATCGGGTGTCGGAGCTCTTCCGCTACTCGATTCGACGCGAAGACATAGAGAACGATGCACTCACCCACATGCCGCATACGGGTGTCTGGAACCGAATCACACCATGGTTACCCTGGATGTTGATGGGCACGGCGCCAGGCCACATTGTCTACGCAGGCACGTTCAGCTCAGTGCCCAGCGTCGATGCTGTACCGGCCGCCGTGGCCAAGCGAGTCCGCGAGCGCTTTCCGCACTACACCGTCGCACCCGAGCACCCAGAAGCCGGCCAAACCAAAGTAACGATCCGGCCACGCCCTCACTCAGGGCGTGGCCGATTCCATATAAGCCTCTAAGATTTTTGCGAACCGCTCGGGCGATTCGAGCGGCGGATAATGGCCAACGTCCGGCATCACCATCATCGACACATCCGTGCCGCTAAGATAGCTCGCGAGCGCTTTCCCGGCAGGCACCGGTAACAACACATCTTTGGCACCCCAAATCAACAAAGTTGGTGCCTTGACCGCCTTCATAGCCCCCTTGGCTTTTTCTTGATCGGCGACCTTTGCGACTAAGCCAATCAAATGCGGTTCGGGAGCGCGACGATTGAAATCATAATACTGCTCGCGGATCTCGGCGGATATCCGATCGGGATCGCCGCTGAAATAATCGAGAAAAGCGTTCCAAAAATTTCGATTTCGTAGCCCGGTTTCTTTGGCGATGCGCTGTTGCTCTTGAAATGCGGCTGATGGCGGCAAATGCCCCGTCGTCACCGTATCGGCGGGGGTGTTCGACAAGATCAGACGCTCGACCATCTCGGGTCGCTTTGCCGCCAAATACACACCGAGTGTTCCGCCGCTAGAAACACCGACGAACGTCACTTTGTCCACGCCTAACTGCGCAAGCAAACCCTCGGCGATATCGACGGGCTGCAACCGCTGCATGTGCTCGTCCGTCACCGTCCCCGAGAGACCTTGCGCCGGGACGTCGTAACGAATCACACGATATCGATCTGTAAAGCGAGGCGCGATGTAGTCCCAGGTTTTCAAGGTGCTCTGCGAACCGTGCACCATCAAAATGGCAGGGCCCTGGCCTTCATCTTTGTAGTAGACCTCGACACCACCGACTACTGCGATTTTTCCAGCAGGATCTCCATACTTTGCTCGCAACTCCTGCAGGGTCAATGGCTCGCCTTCGGCAGCAGATGTCGATGTACCTATCAACAAAAATAAACACAAGATCATCGATAACGAACGCATACGGTCTCCAGCCAAAGTTATTTACGAGTGAGCCTAACGGCACCTTCCGAGGCGAGCCTTTCCCCTAGGTCAGATCGCGCATTCAACGCGGCTGCGTCATCGCCAAAGCCGTGGGCAGAAAGAAACAGTTCGATGATCTCCACGGTATGCGCCAACATCGACAGCT
>CAZXGO010000278.1:1683-2596 GCA_964640035.1 uncultured Chitinophagales bacterium | reverse complement strand
TGAACGATCAACGACGTTGATCGTTCACCGTATTGGTGTTGCCATCGGTGTACATGCCGTCGATGTCTCCATAGATTCCGTCGGCCGGCCATGCTCCGAAGTGATCGGGGACGTGCCCGTCTGGTGCAACAGCTCCCGAGTAGGGCACGGCCACCTTACCCAAGAGTAGGATATGCTCTAGGTCCCAGCGATTGGACGAACCAACCTCGCGAATCACCGTACGGATGTATTCAACGGCAGAGGCGTCGAACCCCTCGGTACGAGGCACCAGCTGCATGGTCACCGTCCACGCTTCAGCCTCCATCGCAGCCCGCAGCTGATCAATCTCGCTGGCAAGGGCTGGTGCTACGGTGGAGTCCACCAGCAGCAGGACTCGGCCTCGTAGCTGGGGCAGTGCGTCGATACCACTCGTGATGTATCCAAAGGCGAGAAACCGCTTCGCAGGGTCTCCTACGCTTACCTCTCGCACAACACGATACTCGTACGCCTGATAGGGTGCCACCGAAGTATCGGTCCAAGATGTTGCGCTGGCCTCGGGAGTCGCAATAGGGGGCTCGGGCCACACCGATGACGATACGGATTTCCGGTACACCGACAAGGACGTCGTTCCAGGCTGTGCATCCCACTGGAGGGTGATCCGTGGTTGCGGCTCCGATGACGACTCCAGTGTGACTGTAGCCGAGAGCAGGACGGCCAGTTGTTTCGGTTGCTGGGCCAGCAGTAGAGTGCTTGAAACCAGTTCGACGGAGAGAACGAGTACGAGGGTCAGGATCTGCTTCATACGTGAAAATACGCTGTTCGTTGGGTGACGACACTTCGTATTTTGACAGCGATGCAAAATCCCTTACTACGACTCCTCATTTGGGGAGTCGTCATCGTTGGATGGGCCACTGAGATGGCCAACGGACAGGCC
>CAZXGO010000278.1:0-1673 GCA_964640035.1 uncultured Chitinophagales bacterium | reverse complement strand
CTGTAGAGCTGTCCGTGACGAGTGGCCGCGACCATCACTTCATCGAAGTCGACGGGCAGGTTACCGCTCCGCGTCAAACAGCGCTCACTGTAGAGATGTGGGTGAAGGCAGAACGGCAGCCCGGGAAGCGCGTCTTCCTTGGCGGACTCTGGGGCCCGAATAACGATGCCAACGACCAGTGGGTGCTCTACATCAACGAGGCCGACCAACTGTCCTTCGAGGTCAACGCAGAGCTTACGGATCTGAAGGACATCGACAACACCGTTACGCGAGCCCCGTACACGGCCCACTACGATCAATGGACCCATGTTACGGCAGTGTTCGACGGATCTTCGCAAACCGTAGCGCTCTACATCCAGGGCATTCTGGTGGCTGGCCCGGTGCGAAACCCGGCCTATCCCGTGGAGTGGCTGCGCCCCATGGAGCGAAACGATCTCCAAACGCGCATCGGTTCGATCAATGGTTTGGCTGATAACGCAACGGTGTACCGGGCTCTAAAAGGGATGGTTGACGAGGTACGGATCTGGTCCCGAGCCCTCACAGCCAACGAGATTCTCTGTGGCCAGGAATCTTCGATCAATGCACCGCAGCCCGGACTTACGCTGTACTACCGCTGCAATGAGCCGGTGAACAACATCAATCCCATCTGTGATGCTACCAACAATGGCCACACCGGACAACTCCGGTCGGGTGCCATCAACAAGAATTCTGGTCGGAGTTTGCCTCGGTACGTCGTGGTGAGTCCGTCGAGTGTGACACAGGATCTGTACTGTGATAGCACAGCTACGTGGACCTTTACCATTCAGGATACCAGCATCTGTGGAAGCTCGGTCACCACACGCATGCGTGGTCCGGAAGCCGCAGCGTTCACGGTAACGCCGCGAAATCTGACGCTCATACCCGGGCAACCACAAACGATCACCGTGACGTACAACGGCACCAACGTGGGCACCTTCACCGACACGCTGCAGATCAGTCCCACCAACCGCTGTGGCTACACGCAGTTTATCAAGCTCACCCTGACGCGCACGACGGAGGTGAGTGTCAGCCGGGCAACGATCCGATTCGACACGCTATTGGTGGGGTGCAGAGATGTCACGTACCATGACTCTACCATCACGGTGTGTAACACCACCGACCAGTTGGGTCGTCCGCGCGTGGTAACGATCAACGCGATGTCTGGCTCGAATCCTCGGGCCTACCGTGTGATGAATGCCAGCTTCCCGATGCAGCTGCAGCCGGGGCAGTGCACCACTCTGGTCGTGCGATCCTTCGTGATGGACACCACGGACGATTACGTCGATACGCTGCGTGTAGTCAGTGATGATCAGTGTCAAAGCCGACCGTTTACCATTGCCATCTCAGGACGGACGCAGGAAGTGATCTCGATTCGCTCCTCCGACGGCAGCCGACGCATTGATACGATGTCCTTCAACCCCACGTGTCCGGGACAACTGAGCAACCCGGCCTACTACACGTGGCAGAACCTGACCCTTACCGACATCCAGATCGACTCGATCTACGTCCCAGCCGACTTTACGCACTATCGCGTGGGATTGCCCTTCTTGCTGAAACCCAAGACGGGCTATCCTCCCATTGCGGTGCGGTTCCGTCCGCGCAATCCCGGTAACGTCTTCGACTCCATCCTTATTCGCACCGTTGCACGTGGCTGT
>CAZXGO010000277.1:0-2615 GCA_964640035.1 uncultured Chitinophagales bacterium | reverse complement strand
TTTCCTATTACTGTAAGAATTTTAGGTGAAGAATACAAAGAAAAAGAGTTTACCGGCAGAGAGCTGTGTAAACAAAAAAATATAGAATTATTTTTTAACAAGCGAGATCATAGATTTAGTTCCAGTGACATAAGGCAGCGTGTTTGTGATGCCCTTAAAGAAAAACAAGTTACAACACCGTGGTATAAAAATATTATTCCGCCTCGATCTTGATCTAAATATATTGACAAAACTTCCACTACATAATATAATAAAATATTGGAGAATTTATAATGAAAGACATTTTACAAGATATTGTCGCACACACTCATACCTTAGGTCTTCCTATGGTTAAGATTAGTGTAAGCGATGCAAACGATACAGTTATTGAATCAATGGCCGAAGACCGCAGTGTCGTAGTTAAAGCTCAAACGCATGCGCCTGTTGCAGAATTTACAGATACTTTTGGAATGCCAAACCTAGATAAACTGTCACTGCATCTTAAAAATCCAGAATACAGAGAAAATGAAAAAATTGCTGTAGTTACTGGTGATCGAAACGGCGAAACTGTTCCAACACATATTCATTTTGAAAATGCAAGCGGTGATTTTCAAAATGATTATCGCTTTATGAGTAAAGCTATTATTGAAGAAAAACTCAAGGCAGTAAAGTTCAAAGGCGCAACTTGGGCTATTGAATTTCAGCCTACACTTGCTAGTATTAGTCGTCTTAAGCTAATGAGTGCTGCACATTCAGAAGAACCATTATTTAAAGTGTCAACTGACAATAATAATCTTGTATTTTCGTTTGGTGACGACGGTACCCACGCTGGTGAATTTGTATTTGAACAAAATGTAGCAGCGTCTTTACAGCATGCATGGTTTTTTCCAGTAGCACAAGTACAAAGCATTCTTAATCTTGATGGCGACGTTACAATGAGCATTTCAGACCAAGGTGCTATGAAAATTACTGTCGATAGCGGCATGACTACCTACGATTATATTGTTCCAGCTCAAAGTAAGTAATGAATATAAATTTAACTGAAACACAAAATGACTACGCTATATTTCTGCCTGCACTAAGTGGCTTTTATGCCACTTATGTAGGTAAACAACGATTTGACGAATACGTACCTGCAGACCGTGTTCCGAGTAATTTGCCTAATGGTGTTGAAAGTTTGAACTACCTTAATAAATCACAAGGAAAATTCCAATACAAATGGACGTTGTATTCTGCAGGCCATGCTGACTTAGATACTACTAAAGAAGCGCCTAAAGAAGACATGGTACGTAATCGTGATAGAGATAATACTTGGGTACTAGGCGATTCAGGCGGCTTCCAAATCGGCAAGGGTGTGTGGGAAGGTGATTGGAAAGATCCAAATTGTCCAAAAGCACACAAAAAGCGGGACGGCGTGCTTAAATGGATGGATGCATACATGGATTATGGTATGATTCTTGATATTCCAGCATGGGTATCACGCTCTGAAGCAGGACAACGTGCAACTGGCATTACTACATATCAAGAAGCTGTTGATGCTACACGTATTAACAACGATTATTGGCAAAAAAATCGCACAGGCGCTTGTAAATTCCTAAATGTACTACAAGGCGAAAACTTTGAGCAAGCCGACGACTGGTATGAGCAAATGAAGGACTATTGTGATCCTTCAATTTATCCTGATACACACTTTAATGGCTGGGCAATGGGTGGTCAAAACATGTGTGACATAGAACTAGCTATTAAACGACTTGTTACACTGCACTTCGACGGCTTATTACAAAAAGGTATTCATGATGTAATGCACTTTCTTGGCACTAGTAAGCTAGAATGGGCTGTATTATTAACTGATGTGCAAAGAGCTGTTCGTAAATATTACAACGAAAACTTTATGATTACGTTTGACTGTGCTTCGCCGTTCCTTGCTACTGCAAACGGACAAATTTACATACAAACCGAAACTGAAGATAGAACTAAATGGGTCTATCGAATGGTACCAAGCGTCGATAACAAAAAATATGCCGCAGTCAATAGAGGGTTCCGTGATGCTGTACTACAGGATGGTATATTTGATAACTTTACAGATTCTCCAATAAGTGACGGAATGCTAGTAAGCGATGTTTGTACATATGCACCCGGCGATGTAAATAAAATTGGTAAAGAAGGTAAAACTTCATGGGATAGTTTTTCGTATGCACTACAAATGGGTCACAATGTATGGAGTCATATTAATGCTGTGCAAGAAGCTAATCGCAAGTATGATTCAGGTACTATACCTAAGATGCTAGTACAAGAAACTTTTGATCGTGTATATTTTAGAGATATTGTTGAACGTATTTTCAGTATTAATGATCGAGACCTTGCACTAGCAGAAGTAGAAAAACATAGACGTTATTTTTTGTCTATTATAGGTACTAGGGGTGCTATAGGCAAGAAAACAATCAATGCAAGTGCTAACTTTAACAAGTTTTTTGAATAAGGAAACATCATGACTATATTTGTAAAAGAAGACTTTGTTTCGCACGCAGGTCTTAACCTTAAATGGAAAATTGAATGCGACGGGTTAACTGAAGATGATTGGGAGTGCCTTGCTCTTATGATTTCTGAGATTGAAAATCGTCCTTTTTCGAAAGTAG
>CAZXGO010000276.1:1282-2624 GCA_964640035.1 uncultured Chitinophagales bacterium | reverse complement strand
GTTCCATCAGGATTCGTCCAAAGTGCTTCTGCATCATAGTGAGGTTTATAGTGCCCTCCTTTTTCATAGTAAAGAAGTTGAGGCATTTCACTATCACGAATCTTAAAATTATAAAAAGGATTGATGACGTGATCAATAATATTTGTCATCAGATCGTGAATCTGAGGAAGTATTGGTGTTACATCAGCACACTTAACATCTCTGGATGACTTATCTACCTTATGCTCCGATTGCCTTGTGAGATTTGTTTTATCTGGGTCAAAGACACCCATCTGTTCTTTTTCTGCACGATTTGCATAATCAATCAGATATTTACAGTTTTCTTTTGTGACTACCTTAGGTTGAATTAAAATATTTGAAAGTAAATCATTCATAGAAATAATGATATAGATGTTTTATTTATTGGTCAATTATTTGTTGCGCCAGCTAGACCAATTCTTGATGAGGACATTTGGCTAGATGAAAGTGCAACAGTTTCTGTTGAAAAATCCATACGATCTATAGTGGAAAGGTTGCCAGGATTGCCCCCACTGCAAAAATAACCATAATAAGTACTTGATGCAGCTGCCGTGAAAAATCTTGCCTGAGATAATGTGGGTGTTGGTACTGTGACAGTATCCGTAGAAAAATCTATACGATCTATTGTGCAAACCGGAAGATTAGTGGGAACTGCTGGAATAAGACCTCCACCAACATATCCATAAGAAGCATTTGAAGCTACAGAAGAACCATATCTTGCTTGGGATAATCTAGATGCTGGTAATGCAACTGTTTCAGTGGAGAAATCTAGGCGGTCAATCACGGAAGTGAAGGCACCACCAATAAAGTATGCATAAACATTACTTGAAGATGCTGATAAAGATCCTCTAGATTGTAGTAATTTGGGTGATGGTGTTGATACAGAATCTGTTGAGAAATCTAGACGATCAATTGTAGAAAGGACGGTCACAGGCACAATAGGGTTTTGACCTCCACCAAAGTAACCATAAGAACTACTTGAGGTTGCTGATAATCTGTCTTTTGCTAAAGATAATTTAGAAGATGGAACTGAATTTGTGTCGGAGAAAAAGTCTATACGATCTATTGTACTATAAGCAGTGGGTGCTGGTGCTGCTGGCAGATAACCACCACCAAAATAACCATAATAGTTACTTGATGTTGCTGCTAGTAGTAATCTTTGCTGAGATATAAAGTTTGGTGGTCTTGAAACAGTTTCATTAGAAAAATCCAAACGTTCTATGACAATACTATTTCCAGAAAAATATGCGGATGTTGCTCCAACTTTTCTTACAGATATGCCACCAGAAACACCACTCAAATATGATCTTGCTTGGGATAATTT
>CAZXGO010000276.1:0-1272 GCA_964640035.1 uncultured Chitinophagales bacterium | reverse complement strand
GATGGTACTGTCATTGTTTCTGTAGAAAAATCTAGACGATCTATGGTACAATAAACAATTGCAGCTGGAGTGCCGGGAATAGCACCACCGGCAAAATATCCATAACTGTCCGAAACTCCTGCTATTCCATTTCTTGCTTGTGATAATTGTCCACCTGGAAAACTAAAAGTTTCTGATGATAGATCAATGCGATCTATAGTGCAAACTGGAGATGTTGGAGTTGGACTATATCCACCACCAAAGTATCCGTAAGAATTGTTTGATATTGCACCAGCACCAGCTCTTGCTTGCGATAATTTAGGTGTTGGTGTTGTTACTATTTCGGTTGAGAAGTCTAAACGATTTATTATAGAAACGACATTTCCCGCCCATCCTCCAGCAATGTACCCATAATAATTATTTGATATTGAAGAATGAAGTACTCTTGTTGCTGATAATTTAGATGATGAAATGTTTACTGTTTCTGTGGAAAAATCTAGACGATCTATAGAAGAAATTAGCGTGGGAACAGCACCACCAGTAAAATATGAATAATAATTGTTTGCCACTGCAGCCGCAGAAATTAATGGTCTAGATAATTTTGGCGTTGGTGTTGTTACAACTTCCGTAGAAAAATCTAAACGTTCAAAACTGCTATAGTATACTGGCGTTGGAATTCCACCTCCACCAAAATAACCATAAGATGGGTTTGATGTTGAAAAATTATTTACTTTTGATGTAGATAATCTTTTTCCGGGAATAGTAACAGTTTCTGTAGTAAAATCTAAGCGATCTACAACATTACTTCCTCCAGCAAAATATCCAAAGTTTACAGTCTCAGGCCAGTTGGTGTATTTTGGAACTGTTTTGAGTATCTGTTGGGACTTGTAGGTTGCTCCTGTTAAATTATCTTTTGCTTGAGATAACTTAGGTGTTGGTACTGAAGTGGTCTCTGTAGAAAAATCTAGACGGTCAATAGTACAAACACGAGCGGGAGTAAAACCACCACCAAAGTAACCATAAGAACTACTTGATGTTGCTGCTAAACCATTTCTTGCTTGAGATAACTGAGGTCCTGGTACTGTTACGGTTTCTGTGGAAAAATCTAAACGGTCAATAGTGCAAACACTTGTAAAAGTAGAAGGAATATTTCCACCACCATAATAACCATAATAACTCCAAGGACTGATGTTCAATAAAAGACCTTCACTCTCATTTAAGAGTTGCTTTTTATAAACCTTCTTCAGTCCAAATACTCCTGCCATTTTATGTTACTCTTCTTGATAAACATGA
>CAZXGO010000275.1:2036-2634 GCA_964640035.1 uncultured Chitinophagales bacterium | reverse complement strand
GCCGCAGTCGTACATGCTCACTCGTAATGGGCTCGTCGGATTGGACTATTCAACCAAGTTTTCGCCGTGGCTCGCGAGCGGAGCAATATCGCCTCGCCGCGTCTTTGAGGCGCTCAAGGCGCACGAAGCGACTAAGGGCGCCAACGAGAGCACGTATTGGATTTGGTTTGAACTCTTGTGGCGAGATTACTTTCGGTTTTTACATTTGCAGCATGGCAGGCGGCTTTATTTGGCTTCCGGATTGAGTTCGTTTGGTGCGCCTAGGCATGACCGTTTGGCATTTGGTCGATGGTGTGCCGCTGACAGCGACGAGCGTTTTATCGATGCGGGAATGTGTGAGCTGAGACTCAGCGGATACCTGTCTAATCGAATGCGCCAAAACGTGGCGAGTTATCTCGTGCACGATCTGCAAGGTGATTGGCGTGCTGGTGCCGCGTGGTTCGAGCATCAACTCATCGACTTCGACATCTACAGCAATCAGGGTAATTGGCTTTATGTCAGCGGCCGCGGTACCGATCCACGCGTTGGCCGTCGTTTTGACCCGCAGCGGCAAGCGCGTCAGTACGATGCGGACGGCGCGTATCGACGCTTATGGCTC
>CAZXGO010000275.1:0-2026 GCA_964640035.1 uncultured Chitinophagales bacterium | reverse complement strand
AGGCAATCCTTCATAATGGTTGCATCAGAAATTTGACTTCGGGGTTACTCGGCATGAATGCGCCCAATACGGTTATCAGTTATTCGCCGATCGACGGCCAAAAAATCGGTGAAGCGCCGATCACTTCGCTAGCGGATGTCGACGCCGCAATCGATCGAGCGCAGGCGGCATTTCGCGTGTGGCGTAACGTACCGGCACCAAGACGCGGCGAGCTAATTCGTCTGTTCGGCGAAGAGTTGCGGCGCGACAAAGAGGCATTGTCAGCGCTAGTGACCCTCGAGGCGGGCAAGATCGTCTCGGAGGGGCAAGGCGAAGTACAAGAAATGATCGATATCTGCGATTTCGCAGTCGGTCTTTCGCGGCAATTGCACGGTCTGACGATCGCCTCGGAGCGACCCGGTCATCGCATGATGGAGACTTGGCATCCGATGGGACCTTGCGCCGTGATTTCGGCGTTCAACTTTCCGGTCGCCGTTTGGTGTTGGAATGCGGCGCTTGCGCTCGTTTGCGGTGATCCCGTGATCTGGAAGCCCTCTGACAAGACGCCGCTGACGGCGCTCGCCACGATGGGAATTTTTGCAAGAGCGCTGGAGCGTTTCGGTGGTGACGCTCCCGCGGGTCTCGTGCAACTCGTCATCGGTGGTGCTGAGCAGGGTGAAGCACTTGTTCGTTCTAAGGGAATCGCGATCGTCTCTGCTACCGGTTCCACGCGCATGGGGCGCATCGTAGGGCCGCTGGTCGCGGCGCGTTTTGGCCGCAGTATTCTCGAGTTGGGTGGCAACAGCGCCATGATCGTCACGCCGTCAGCTGATCTCGATCTGGCGGTCCGCGCGATCGTCTTCTCGGCGATTGGCACCTCGGGGCAGCGCTGTACGACCTTGCGTCGGTTGATTGCGCACAGCTCAGTCCACGATTCTTTGATGGCGCGGTTGAAGCAAGCCGTGTCGTCCCTTCGTATTGGTGATCCGCGTGACAAGGCAACCTTGCTCGGGCCCCTCATCGATGCCGCGGCGCTCGCGCGTATGAACGCAGCGCTCGAACAAGCGCGCGCCGAGGGCGGTGAGGTGTGGGGCGGTGGTGAGTTGAGCGACGGCGTTCCGGCTGGCGGCACTTATGTTCGTCCGGCCATCGCCGCGATGCCAGCGCAGACGGCGATCATGCACGAGGAGACCTTCGCGCCAATTCTGTACGTGGTGACGTACGAGCGGTTCGAGGATGCAATCGCGATGCAGAATGCAGTTCCGCAAGGCTTGTCGTCATGCATTTTCACGCTCGATCTTCGCGAGGCGGAGCAGTTCATTGCCGCCTCGGGTTCGGATTGCGGGATTGCCAACGTCAATATTGGTCCTTCTGGCGCCGAGATCGGCGGTGCGTTCGGTGGTGAGAAAGAGACGGGCGGTGGTCGCGAGAGCGGTTCGGACTCATGGAAGGGATACATGCGTCGACAGACGGCGACCATTAACTATTCACGCGATCTGCCACTCGCGCAGGGCGTGACCTTTGATATTTGAGGGCTGACCAATGAGCATCGAAAAGGTTGCGGTATTGGGTCTCGGTAAGGTCGGTCATCTCGCTGCCGAGTTGTTGCAGGGTTCGGGTTTCGTAGTCACGCCGATCGACGGCAGGCCCGTCAAAACGCCCGCACTGCAAGCCGAGGTGGTCGATGTGGCCGACAGTGCGGCGTTGAGACGCGCCTTGAGCTCGCAGCATGCGGTTTTGTCGTGCCTGCCATACGCACTGAACAAGGGCGTCGCTAGCTGCGCGCATGATTTGGGAATCCATTATTTTGATCTCACCGAAGACGTACCAACCACGCAGCACATTCGCCAGTTGGCAGAGTCATCGCGCGCCTTGATGGCGCCGCAATGCGGTTTGGCGCCGGGCTTTATCGGCATCGTCGGCGCCGATCTCGCTAATCAGTTTGAGAAAGTGCGCTCGATCCGATTGCGAGTCGGTGCGTTGCCGCAAAATCCGACCGGTCTGTTGGGTTACGCCTTCAACTGGTCGCCGGAGGGCGTGGTCAATG
>CAZXGO010000274.1:0-2640 GCA_964640035.1 uncultured Chitinophagales bacterium | reverse complement strand
CGCCGCTGCGACTGTCCGTCTGAGGAGATGATCTTCACCACCATGGCGAACGACGGCCAGTACGCCAATCTATTCCCGGAAAGTTCGTGCGCTCACACTCTCAGGAAACCCTACAACCTGAAGAAGGATCCCTGGGTTCGAGAGTTCCCAGCGCAAAAGTCCTCATAGCTGTGTATGTAACCCAAAAAAACGTTCCGACCGTCCGAGAGATCGCGCGTCCGACGCCATTCGTGATCGCCCGAGCGCGACTCGCCGCGATCGTCGAGCGCGTTCGTCGCTCGAGAGCGCTCCGGTGTGTTAGTTCGCGCTCGTCGCGACGCGTCGCCTCTGCGGGCGAGCAGTCGCCGATCCTTCGAGAAGGTTCCTAGGGCGGACGTTCGTTCGCCCCGCGTCGCTCGTAGACGCCGCCATGGAGACGTATCCCGCGTGGACACACGGCGTGGACGATGCGCTAGAGTATCACGGCGTCGACGCGAGTCGGGGCATTGACACGGCGAGCGTCGAGGGTCGACGGAGCGCGGCGGGCGGTCACAACGAGCTCGAGCGCGAACCAGGGAAGCCGCTCTGGGCGCTCGTTCTGGAGCAATTTGATGACGCGCTTGTGAAAGTGCTGCTACTGGCCGCATTCGTGTCTTTTGCGCTGGCGTATTTTGAGAACGAAGAGAGTGGGGAAGGACACGCGGTTACGGCGTACGTGGAGCCGCTCGTCATCTTACTCATCCTGATCCTGAACGCAGTGGTTGGGGTATGGCAGGAGAGCAATGCTGAGAGTGCTTTGGAGGCGCTAAAGGAGATGCAAAGCGAGCACGCAAAATGCTTGCGAGATGGCGAGTGGAACGGGTCCCTCGCCGCGAGGGAATTGGTGCCGGGGGACATTGTGGAGCTCAAGACAGGGGACCGCGTGCCGGCAGATTGCAGGCTGATCAAATTGAAGACAGCAACGGTGCGGGTGGAGCAGGCGTCTCTTACCGGAGAGTCTGTGGCGGTTGATAAGCGCGTTGACACGGTGAAGGATATCGACGTGGAGCTTCAAGGGAAGACGTGCATGCTTTTCGCTGGCACGGCAATCTCCAACGGTAGCTGCTTGTGCGTGGTTAACTCCATCGGCATGGCAACTGAAATCGGGAAGATTCAGTCGCAAATCAAAGCAGCGAGCGACGAAGAAGAGGATACCCCTCTTAAACAGAAGCTCGATCGATTTGGCGAAAGCTTGACAAAGATGATCGGTCTCATCTGCCTCATCGTATGGTTGATAAATTACCAGCACTTTATCCAGTTCAGCTCGAAGGCGGGATCTACCTTGCCTGCGATTTCTTTCGATCTTGGCAAGTGCACGTATTATTTCAAGATTGCCGTCGCCCTAGCGGTTGCCGCGATTCCGGAAGGCCTACCCGCAGTGATCACAACTTGCTTGGCTCTCGGCACGAGAAAGATGGCTCACAAGAACGCTATTGTTCGCAAACTTCCCAGCGTTGAGACTCTCGGGTGCACCAGCGTGATTTGCAGTGACAAAACGGGTACGTTGACGACGAATCAGATGTCTGTGGTGAAGCTCGTGGCCGTTCGCACGGATAGAAGCTTGGACACGTACGCAGTCGAAGGAACCACGTACAATCCACGCGAGGGTGGCGTCATGGGTGCTCCTAAAAAGCTCGACGCCAACTTAATCGCGATCGGAAAGATTTCTGCTCTATGCAGTGGTACGCGTATTGAGTACAAAGACGGATCGTACAAGTGCGTCGGCGAGCCCACCGAAGGCGCGCTGAAAGTGCTTTGCGAAAAAATTGGGTTGGACAACATGCGCGCTGTCAAGTCCAAGCTTGAATCAAACCCAGAACGAAACGCGCAAGCTGTGTGCGATTCGATCGAGAATGATCACGACGTCAAAGCTACTCTTGAGTTCGATCGCGATCGTAAGTCGATGAGCGTCATCGCTGGAAAAAAGATGACGGGGAGGCAGAGCTCAAGAGCGAATGAACTTCTCGTGAAAGGCGCACCAGAGGTGTTGCTGGAACGATGCTCTCGGGTGCAGCTGCCGGATGGAACGTCTGTGGCCCTTTCCGCTGCGATGCGAAAAGTCATTCTCGAAGAGCAAGCCAAAATGGCTCGAGATGCCCTGAGATGCATCGCGTTTGCCTCTAAGTCAGACATCGGCGAGTTATCCTCATATGATGGAACGGAGAAACATAAGGCGCATGCCCTTTTGAAGGATCCCGCGTCTTACGCTTCGATTGAATCGGATTTGACTTTCATCGGTATGACCGGTCTCAGGGATCCCCCGAGACCAGAAGTTGCGAGCGCGATCGACGCCTGCCATACGGCTGGCATTCGCGTGATCGTCATCACTGGCGACAACCAGCTCACGGCGGAGGCGATTTGCACCGAAATAGGCGTTTTTTCCTCGGCTGCGGAGGTGAAGGGCAGATCGTTCACTGGACGTGAATTTACCGCTATGACAAAAGCGAAACAACGCAAAGTTCTTGAAGGATCCGGCGGGCGAGTTTTTAGCCGAGCTGAACCAAAGCACAAGCAGGACATCGTCCGTCTTCTGCGTGACATGGGACACGTGGTGGCCATGACCGGGGGTCGGCCAAATGATGAATGAGCTGGCGGGCCGTCCAGCCACCCTCTCGGTAAGGA
>CAZXGO010000273.1:0-2641 GCA_964640035.1 uncultured Chitinophagales bacterium | reverse complement strand
CGGCCGACACCAGCAGCATCACGACGCCAAACATCGCCAGACCACCCAACAAATCCACTTTCACGAACCGCTGTGCGACGGCGACGGCAAGGCCTGCTATCGCCGTCGTTATGGCCGCGAACGGCAAATCGTCAGTGAACTTAGCCAAAACGAAAAACATCGCACCGAGGCCGATGTCGACATAAAGCGAATACTTGTTGCGACCCCACTGCGCGGCTTGCTCAGCCTGCAAGCGAGCCGCTTTTTCAGGATCTTGGGTTGGCATCGTCGGCAATCGAATGACTTTTCCAGGATGGCTTTCGTGCACGAGCTGCCCGTCGACACTGACTCTGATTGCCGTATTGATCCAATTGATATAGCCCGCTTCGATCTCCATCACGCGACCGTCGTCGAGCGCATGGACCAAGCGATGATTACGTTGGCCATCGGCCGCTAAGACGTCGGTGAAATCGCGTGCGAGCTCCAGATCGCTTCGACGTAATCGACTGTCGATCGTCTTGAGTCCGACACGAATATCAACTTGGTAGGCGACGCCCGAATAGTTGAAGCGTCGAACATAAGTCCAAAGAGCCATCATCTTGCCTGCCAGGAGTCGCGCTCGATTACGTAGTGTAAAAATGATGTGGTCACACCGCCGCTCTCGCGAACCGCCTCATGCGAGAGCCGCGCACCGATTTTAATCATCGCCATCTGCGAACGACGATTGCAGTTACCCACGTGGAACCAAACCCGCTCGACGAACCGAAACGCATGATCGACCATCAACTGCTTCAGCTCGGCGTTGTAGTGGCCACCCCAAATACGACGCGCCAAAAAGGTATAACCAATGACCACATCGTTGGCTTCGGGATTCCATGCGTAATAACTAGACGAACCGATGACGGCGCCGCTCGATGTGTCTTGAACCAACAGGGCGCCACCAGATTCCAACAAGCGATCGAACAAGGCATCGAATACAGGCTGCCGCCATCGATCAGGCTCGGGATGCTGCTCCCAGATCAAAGGATCGCTGGCAACCGCAAACAGACTCTCGTAATCACTGCGCCCGAGAGGGCGCAGTGATACGAGTGAACCAATCAAGGTAGGCTGTAGATCGAACTTCACTTCAATGCAGCTTCGAGCCCCGGCGTGAATGCAGCACCGACCGGCACCTGTGCCGATGATGATTTCACCGTCTCGCCGATCGGCTCCGCGCGGCCACCCAAGCAGGTCGCCAGGAAATTTTCGGTCACCGCATTGAAGGCGATGTTGTTCTCAGGGCGCGCGAACCCATGACCCTCGTCCGGGAACAAGACGTAAGTCACTGGGATTCCTTTCTGCTGCATTGCACTGACGATTTGATCAGACTCGGCCTGATTGACGCGCGGATCGTTGGCACCCTGCCCGATCAACAACGGCTTGACGATGTTACCGGCTTTGTAGAGAGGCGAACGCTCCTTGAGCAACGCGAGCCCCTCAGGTGTATTGGGATTGCCCATACGGCGGTGAAATTGCTGAATCCCGGCAGTCCAGTAAGGCGGAATCGTTTTCAACAAAGTCTCTAGGTTGGAGGGCCCGACGATGTCGACCCCACAGGCGAAGGTGGTCGGCGTGAAAGTCAGCCCTACCAGCGTCGCGTAACCTCCGTACGACCCGCCCATGATGGCGATTTTATCTGCCGGTGAAACCTTCTGATCGATTGCCCACTGCACGGCATCGATCAAATCGTCATGCATCTTGCCCCCCCACTCGAGATTAGCGGCCTCGATGAAGTTTTTGCCGAAGCCTGTAGACCCACGGTAGTTGACTGACAACACGGCGTAGCCCCGATTGGCGAGCCACTGGTGATACGGGTTGTAACCAAAATCGTCACGGGCCCACGGCCCACCATGCACCAACAAAACCAAGGGCACTGGTGCTTCGGGGCGGCCATCGCCGTTGCTATCGCTGCCGGGTGGCAAGGTCAGGTAACTCGGGAGCGTCAACCCGTCACGCGATTTCAACTCGATCGGATGCATCGTCTGCAGCGGCGCGCCGACGAGCTCGGGGCGCGAGACATAGAGTTCCGTCAGCTTGCGTTGCTTTCGATCGAACAAGTGCACCGAGGGCGACGAAACGACCGGGTCTACCGCGACGGTCCAGAGCTGATCATCTTCCGTGCGGGTCGTAACGCTGACATCGCCTTTCAATTGCTCTCGCAGCCAGACGAGATCGGCTCCAATCTTTGGATCGATTGCAACCCATTCGTCGCGCAGATAAGTCACGGCATAGGCCTCGACTTCACCGCTCCTCGGGTTGCTCATAGCGTTGCTGATATCTGCTCGCGGGCTCTCGCCGATCACAGTCGTTTTGCCGGTCGCCACATCTTGCGCAATCAAAGCAGCGGTGTTGCGACCGCGACTGTCGATCCAATAAAGCGTCTTGCCGTCAGTGGTGAATCCACCCGGCTGCGTTGTCAAAGAGTCCTCGAGCGTGGTCGAAGCGATGGGCTTTTCGTCGACGGTGTTATTAGTCACCGTGAAAAAGTCGTAGCCGCCATCGGCATTTGGACGCAGTGCCATACGGATGGCTAAATTGGCATCGGCCAGAAATCCGGCATAACCATCGCCGCGCATGATCTCCGTCAGCTTGCCGGTCTTGAGCTCCAAACTGTGTACGTCGT
>CAZXGO010000272.1:0-2651 GCA_964640035.1 uncultured Chitinophagales bacterium | reverse complement strand
GCGCGTCATCACTCTGAATGCCAATGGAATCCGGTCCGCTGCGAGCAAAGGAGCGTTCGTCTGGCTGCGCCAACAGGCTGCCGATGTCATCTGCTTGCAGGAGACCAAAGCGCAAGAACACCAGTTGGCTGGTCACGACGTCGATTTAGAGGGCTATCACCGCTACTTTTTCGACGCCGAACGACCCGGCTACTCGGGAGTGGCACTGTATTGCAGAGCCAAACCCGACGAGGTGATACGCGGGTTCGGCGTATCGGAGTTTGATCGAGAGGGCCGCTACCTCGAAGCTCGCTTCGGCCAACTGGCGGTGGTTTCCTTGTATTTGCCCTCCGGTTCCTCAGGTCCTGAGAGACAAGCTTCCAAGTTTCGTTTTCTCGACGCCTTTATGCCGCATCTGCAGAAACTCAAGCGTCGTAAGCAGGACTACATCCTCTGCGGCGATTGGAATATCGCGCATCGCGAGATCGATCTGCGCAACTGGAAATCGAACCAGAAGAATTCAGGATTCCTCCCGGAGGAGCGCGCTTGGCTGGACGAATTGTTCGGACCGACCGGTTTCGTCGACGCCTTCCGCGAGGTAAATGATCAGCCGCACGAATACACCTGGTGGTCCAATCGCGGGCAAGCTTGGGCAAAAAACGTGGGGTGGCGTATCGACTATCAGATCGTGAGCCCCGGCTTGGCGGGGACTGCGAAGGCAGCCTCGATCTACAAGGCGGAGCGCTTCTCCGATCACGCGCCGCTCACGCTCGACTACCATTTGTGATCCCGTATCAGTCGTGATCAAGCCCTATCTCGCCCGCGAATCTCTGGCCGCCTTTTTCGTCGGCATTTCCTCGGGCTTTCCCTACGCGATGATCGGTGCGACCTTGACCACTCGGCTCGCCCAAGATGGCATCGACAAGCGCGCGATCACCGCATTTGCATTGGCCTTTCTCGTCTATAACCTCAAGCCTCTGTGGGCTTGGGTCGTCGATGGTGTTCGCCTGCCGTTACTAGGTCGACTCGGACAACGAGTTTCTTGGATGCTCTTTTCTGGTCTGCTCGTCATCGCAGCAACCTTCAACTTAGCCTTCGTCGATCCTGCAGCGAGCTTACAGGCCACGATTGCAGCAGCCGTGTTACTCGGTATCGCCGGAGCCACGTACGATATTGTCATCGACGCGTATCGCATCGAGACTTTGCAACCGCACCAACTCGGTATCGGTGCTGGGATGTCTCAGTATGGTTGGCGCATCGGCTCCGCGGCAGCGGGTGCCGTCGCCTTGCTGGTAGCGGCGCGTGAAGGTTGGGCTGCGGCATATATGGTCTGCGCCGCATTTGCGCTGCCGGCGATGCTCACGGCATTGAGTCTCGGCGAGCCGACTCGGCGAGAGGTTGTCGCAGAGCGGCGTGACCTTGGGTCGGCGTGGCGCGCCATCGAGGGTCCTTTTCGTGAGTTCCTGCAGCGACCAGGCGCGGGTCTCGTCTTGGCATTCGTGTTGGTGCACAAGGTGGGCGACACCTTGGCAAATCTGACCTTCCGCTTGCTGTTTGACGATCTCGGTTACACCAATGACGAGATCGCTGTGTACGATGTCGGTGTCGGCTTTTGGGCTTTTCTCGTCGGCATTTTCGTCGGTGGCTTGATCTTTGGTCGCTGGGGCTTGCAGCGCTCGGTGCTGTTGGCGCTCGTGTTGATGGCAATATCGAATTTGTCTTTTGCAGCCCTTGCCGCTGCTGGGCATAGCAACCTCGGGCTCGCCGCTGCGATCGGCTTCGAGAACTTTGCCAGCGGTTATGGTGGCGTGGTGGTCGTTGCGTATTTCTCGGCGCTCTGCAATCTGCAATTCACGGCAGCGCAATACGCGCTCATCTCGGCAGCAGCGAGCGTGATCGGCCGAGTGCTGACCGGGACGACCGCTGGATCACTGATCGAGTCGATGGGTTACGTCGATTTCTATCTGCTCACGACGCTCGCGGCATTGCCGGGTGTGTTGCTCTTTATTTTCATGATGCGGCGCGGGCTTGTCGAAGAATCCTTAGGTAGCGCCGGACGGACTCGGCTGTGACGCAATTGTTGTGTCGACTCGGCGATCTCGAGGCGACTGGCAGCGTGAGCTTCCAGGTGGGTGAGGGTGATTGGCCTCTGCGGGGATTCGTCGCGCGGCTCCCCGATGGCAGCGGCTTTCGCGCCTGGGTCAACCGTTGCCCGCACGCCCGCCATCCGCTCGATTTGTTGCCGGGACGATTTCTGACTGCCGATGGACAGTGGATCCAGTGCTCCTCGCACGGTGCGCTGTTTGCGCCTGATTCAGGCATTTGCGTGGCAGGCCCCTGCGTCGGCAAGAGTTTGCAGCCGGTAGCGATCAGCGTTTCAGGTGATGAAATCAGACTGGCCGAGTCATCGCCGAACGGCGACAATGCGCGCCGCTCATCATGATCGAATCCTTCCTCAAATTTTTCGTCGTGTTCTTCCTCGTAGTCGAACCGATTTCGCTCGTTCCGGTTTTTGCGAGTCTGACTGAAGGCGCGAGCGCTCAGTATCGTCGCCGTATGGCGATCAAGTCCGTCATCGTCGCGGGTTTGATCATCCTCGGTTTCGCGTTGAGCGGCGCTGCCTTCCTCGGTGCGATGGGCATCAGCATCGATTCGTTCCGTATTTTCGGCGG
>CAZXGO010000271.1:1730-2654 GCA_964640035.1 uncultured Chitinophagales bacterium | reverse complement strand
TGTTACGTCTGTAACAGTCATTGCATTGTTTTTTGTAGTTACAAAAATAGAACCAGACGCACCATGACCAGATTTTTCACCTGACCCTGTTCCTCCTATGCCCGGTACACCTCTAGCAGTTGCTCTTAAAGCAGAAATACTAGGGGAAGCAATTACTACAATACCACCGCCGTGTGAAACGTCAGGATTCGCAGAATGTCTATTGCTTCCCCAGGGTGGTACATAAGAAGTATAAGCACCAAAATCCGTGCTCCATTGCGATGTAGTAGTTATTTGTGTTCCGGTATCAGGGTCGATCCAGTCTGTAAAGTTTCTGTTGTCGTTGTCACCGCCACGACCACCTCCACCACCAAAGTAGATTTGAGTCATTGCAGTTGATCCTAGAGTTGTACCACCGCCAGGCTGCGGCGCAGCGCCATCAGTACCAGGACCACCAGCTTCAGCATGTCCTCCGCCTGCTCCTGAATCGCCGCCTGCGTTGACTGTACCGTCAGCTCCTTGTCCACCTGAATCATTTGCAGCATTAGTTGTGTTCAAATGTCCTCTAATAGATTCAGCAGCATAACCAATACTCTGTGATGCAGTTACTCCGTTACCTCTACCGCCTCTAAAACCTCTTCCCCAAGCACTAGCAAAAAAGCCGTTACCGTCAAAAGAAGTAGCTGCGGTTAAAAATATTATTCCACCGGATTGGCCGTCCCATTGTTTTGCTAGTGCTAGTTGGCCTAAGGTTAGTTGATCATAAGCAGGAGACGAAACAACTTGTGTAACAGTGCTGGTTTGATTAGTTGTATTGTAAGTGCCACTACGGTAAATGTTTGATGTAGCATTTACTAATTGGAGTGTTGTACTGTTAGTTACACTTTTAATTTGATTTATTTCAAATAATCCAGCATCTGCTTGTGTAACTGCATTTTGCGTTTG
>CAZXGO010000271.1:0-1720 GCA_964640035.1 uncultured Chitinophagales bacterium | reverse complement strand
ATCTCCGTATACAGAAAACCCACCAAAAAAATTAGTAGTAGCAAGGAGAATAGAACTCATTATGTAACGTCCGTTCCTGTTACTACTGCAAAGGTAGAGCTAAAAAATGTCACAGTGGTAGTAGAGTAAGCACCAAGAGTCACGGAAGTGTGACTTACAGTATCATTATCAGCTCCTTTACGGAACCAAACAACAGTAGAACCTCTTGCCAAAGTCATTGATGATCCTGACGAATTATAAAGAGTCATAATTGTACCAGTTGCTGGAGCGCCTAATGTAACTGTGGGACTATTTGAAACATAGTAAACACCCTCATCGGCAATAGTCGTAGCTGTGGATATATTAGTTGTCCGAGGTGTTCTTACATTACTAACTGAATCACTTATACTGCCAGTAGCAGTTACATTGTTAGTTACTACAAGATCATTTTCAACTGAAACATCAGAAGAAAATACAACTGCTGGAGTGACTGTAAGGGCTGAGCTGTCTGCTGTGTCAATAGTAGAAGTTTCAAGTTGTCCATTTACAGTAACATTACCGGTAACACTTAACCCACCGCTTTGTGGCATTTTCCATTGTGATGTACTAACCTGATATTGTAAAAAGTCAGTACTAGCGTAACTTATTAGGAAGTCTTCTGACTCTGCATATAAAGAGTAATAGTTTACAGTAGTATCGTGATCAGGTGCATTATAGATTCTAAGTTCACCACCGTTAACACTTCCAGCACCATCAGACCAAAGATATAATGAACCTTTAGAACTATCAGATGCTCCAACAGAAACATAAGCTAATGTGGATCCAAATCTAAGTTCATTAGAGCCACCAAAGTAAGATAAAATATCATCACCGTTGCTTTTTTCTAAGTGCCAGTCATCAGAAGTAACCTTCATGTTAAAGTGATCAATAGAAGTGTCATAATCAGCAGCAGTATACATTCTGATCAATGCACCTTGTGACGAACCGGTTCCATCACCGTAAACTCTTATTTCACCATAAGTTGAGTCTACAGTACCTACCTCGAGTTTACCAAGGGGCATGTCAACATAGTTGTTACTGTAATCTAGTCTAAGAAAATCAGTTTCGTCATCTTTTTCGATTACAAAGTCTTCGCCTCTTGGTTGTAGTTTCCAATATTCAATATTAGTATCGTAATCTGCTGATGTATATAATTGTATTTCTCCACCGCCGAACTGACCAGTTGTGTCTCCGTAAACGGATAACAAACCTTTACTTGTATCATCAGTTCCTAATAGCAAAGTATCTGTAATTTGAGCACCAGTGTTGGTTGTGGTAAACTTTTCAGAGCCATTGTATCGTAATGCTACTGCACCACCATCAGCCATAGTTATATAAGAAGCTCCTCCAGAGCTCTGTAAGAACATCCCGGTTCCTCTAATAAATAATGAACCGGTGTTACCTTCTGCAATATAGCTATTTGACCCATCGTGATAAATTTCTAAGTCGAAACCAGTACCAAATATAGCTTTTTCATTATCTGCGTAATTTAAATTTCCAGATATATCTTTTACAGCTACATCTACACCACCTACAGTACTGCCTGCTGGTAGTGCAACACTAGAACCTGATTTAGTTATCTGTACACCACCTAGATCAATTGTGCTACCACTTAGGTATAAATCTCTAAATCTAAAACTAGCACTACCTAGGTCAATGTTTTCGTTTGAACTAGGAACAATGTGATTACCTACTGTTAGAC
>CAZXGO010000270.1:0-2665 GCA_964640035.1 uncultured Chitinophagales bacterium | reverse complement strand
TTAGACTTGCAGCAGATTTTGATAACTTTCGCAAAAGAACAGAAAAAGAAAAAGAATCGATTACTAAAACTTCGATTAGTTTGTTTATTAATAAGCTATTTCCTTTAATCGACAACTTCGAAATTGCAACATCGCAAGAAAATGTAAGCGACGAGACTAAGACTTTGCAACTCCTACTCGAAACAGTTTTAAAAGATTTAAATGTAACTGAAGTTGGTGTTGTAGGGGAAGAATTCGATCCAACAATACATGAAGCTGTTGAACATACCGGAGAAGGCGAAAAACAAATAGTTGATGCGGTTTTGAGAAAAGGTTATCTCTATCAAACATTTTTAATTAGACCAGCTATGGTGAAGGTTTTAAGTGAGTAGAGACTGGTTAGATAAAGACTTTTATGCAGTTTTAGGTGTGTCTAAAGATGCATCAACCGAAGAAATTAAAAAAGCTTACAAGAAATTAGCAAGAGAAAATCACCCTGATTTAAACCCTGGAGATCCAGAAGCCGAAAGAAGATTCAAAGAAATTTCTGAGGCAAGCTCTGTGCTTTCTGATTCAAATAAAAGACAAGAGTATGACCAAATTAGAGCAATGGGGGCATCTGGTTTTGGTGGTTTTGGTGGACAAGGTTTCAATGTTGAGGACATAGGTGATATATTTGGCAACCTTGGTGATATATTTGGTTTTGGAGGCAGTGGTGGTAGAAGAAAAGGTCAAACCTACCAGACAAATATCAACATTTCTTTTGAGGAAGCAGCTGCAGGGGCAGAAACAGTAGTCCCACTTCGAAAAGAAGTGATGTGTAGAGACTGTAAGGGAACAGGAGCAGAAAATGGCACTGCATTTCATAGATGTAATATTTGTGGTGGTTCAGGTCAAACAGCATCTAATCAAGGTTTTTTTTCCTTTGCTCAAACTTGTTCAGCATGTAAAGGACAAGGTAATGTTATCGACAAACAGTGTAAATCATGTAGAGGTGCTGGTTCTGTTATTGAAAATGAATCAATTAAAGTAAAAATTCCAGCAGGTGTCGATAATGGTACAGTAATACGTTTAAGAGGAAGGGGTGGCTCAGGTGGTCCAGGAGCTCCAGATGGCGATCTATTAGTACAAGTTGGAGTATCTCCCCATAAATTCTTTAAAAGAAAGAACAGTGATCTAATTTTAGAAGTTCCTCTACTCTTTACTGAAGCTGCACTTGGTGCAAGTATTAAAATTCCAACATTATCCAAAGTTGTAACACTTAAAATCCCTCCCGGTACACCAAGTGGAAAAACTTTTAAAATTAAAGGTGAGGGTATTTCACCACAAGGAAGACGAGCGGGAGATTTGTACGTAAAAGTATTCATAAGTCCTCCTAGTAACTTATCTCGGTCTGCAAAAAAACATCTTGAGAAATATCGAGATCAATTTGAATCAGGTGAATCACCTAGAGAATATCTATATGAATAAAGAAAATACTAAAGCAATTTATTTTATTTCTGTTGCATCAGATTTATCAGGAATACATCCTCAAACTATTAGAACATATGAAGAAAAGGGGTTAATTAAACCTTTTAGAACCGGTGGAGGTACTAGAAGATACTCTCAAACAGATATTGATAAGTTAATTCAAATTCAAAACTTATCCCAGAGGGGAATAAATCTTGATGGTATAAAAATAATTTACGAAATGAAAGATAAAATAGAACAACTTCAGAGTCAAATTATTTCCCTTGAAAATGAAATTTCTAATCAAGGTATCCAATCTAAAAAGAAAGAAAAAGAAATACATCAGAGTTATAAAAACGAAATAGTAAAAAAATCTGATAAATCAATTCGAAGATAAATTACTTAAACTCTGCTTATTCTAATTACAGAGTTTAAAATTAACTGATAATGAAATATTTGATATTAATAATTCAATTAACAGACATAGCTTTACATGTTATCTCTGATCAAGCAGAGCTTTTAAGAATACTTGCTAATTTAATGATTATTGCCTGGGTGCTTAAATTTTACAAAAGTAACAGTAACCAATTTAATTGGACAATTATTGGAATTTATTTAATTTTTAATTTTTCATTTCTGTACTTAAGAGGTTTATCAAATGATGGTGACCCCCGCATATTCTTCTGGGCAGCTGTACTTTTAACTTCTTTGTTTAGTTCTTTAATAATTAATAAAAAAGTTTAATTTTGATACTTTTCAATAAAGCTTTCTATTTTATTTTCTAATATAGAGAGAGTTATTCCCCCATCACAGAGAACTTCATCATGAAATAATCTTATATCAAAATTATCTCCTAAAGTATCTTCAGCTTTCTTTCTTAATTCTTGAATCTTTAGTTGACCCATTTTATAAGAACAAGCTTGTCCTGGCCAAGCAATATATCTATCAGTTTCAATATTTGCATTGATCTCTTCAATTGGTGAGTTAGATCTAAAGAAATCTATTGCTTGATCTCTTGACCAACCCATACCATGTATTCCTGTATCAAGTACTAATCTACATGCTCTCCAAGCATCGTTTCCAAGTCTACCTAGCTGTTGAACATCGCTTGAATAAAGCCCCATTTCATTTGCTAGCTGTTCAGCGTATAATCCCCATCCTTCTACAAAAGCGGTAGATGCTGTATATTTTTGAAATTCTGGAACATCTTTTAATTCAACTGCAATTGTTCTATCTA
>CAZXGO010000269.1:0-2666 GCA_964640035.1 uncultured Chitinophagales bacterium | reverse complement strand
TGGGGCTATTGGGCAAGAATGGCGCGGGTAAGACCACACTCCTCAAAAGCCTCACAGGCGAGCTGCCGCTCATGGCCGGTGAGCGCACCGAGGGCGCACATCTGCAGATCGGCTATTTTGACCAGCAGCAGCTGGAGGTGCTCGATCTCGACGCCAGCGCGTTTTTGCACATACAGCGGCTCTCGCCCAAGGCGCGGGATCAGGAAATTCTCGATTTTCTCGGGGGTTTTGATTTTAGGGGCGACCGTGCCAAGGAGGCGATTCGGCCTTTTTCGGGGGGCGAGAAAGCGCGCCTCGCACTCGCCCATGTGGTGTGGCAGGCGCCTAACGTATTAATACTCGATGAGCCCACCAACCACCTGGATCTGGATATGCGCCACGCCCTCGAGGTGGCGCTACAGGATTACGCGGGGGCCATTGTGCTGGTGAGCCACGACCGGCACCTGTTGCGCAACTCAGTAGAGCAGTTGCTGTTGGTCAACGAAGGCACGGTCGAAGACTACGCGGGCGACGTAGAGACCTACGAAAAATGGGTGCTGTCCTCCAATCCCGCCGAGGCGGCCAAGCCTGCAGCGCCGCAAGCCGCAGCAGTGGAAGACGCAGGTGACCGCAAAGCGCGACGTCAAGCCTCGGCCAATCAACGCGCCCAGCTACAGCCGCTCAAAAAGTCCATACGGGCGCTGGAGCAGCGCATTGAAAAGGGCCAGCAAGCCCTGCAGGCGCTGCAGGCCAAGCTGGCAGATGGTGATTTGTACGCGCAAAACGGCGGAAGCGCCTTGGCCGATGTAATGAAGCAGGAAGGTCAACTCAAGCGTGACTTGGCAGACCTCGAGAGCGAGTGGCTGGCGCAGCAAGAACAACTGGAGGCGTTGGAGAACGCCGCTTCCTGAAGGATGTGTCTGTCAGCTCCGTGTATCAGTCGTCGAGGACGTCCTCGTCCTCGTCCTCGTCCTCGTCTTCGTCGAATGGCAGGCTTTCCATGGCAACGAATACCCTGTCCAGAATGGCTTCGAGCTGGATAGCCAAATCGTCGTAGTCACTCTCTGCTTCAATTTCGAGCTGAAGGCCCTCCAGCATTCGGACTACTGCATTGAACTCATTCCTAATCGACATTGCGACCTCCCGATAGTAGCGACGGGTAGAACAATAGCTCCTCTATTAGTGGTGTTGTGCACCAGGGGCATATTAGCGGCGCGCCAGATACGCAATGCCGCTGGCCGCCTGATAATTTACTCACTTGTCCTCGAACAAACTACGACCGCGTATTGCCCGAGTCCAATACGATTCGCTGATTAAGGGCCTGACTGGATATCACCATACGATATTAGGCCTGCAAATCGTGATGAGATGGTAAACAAGGTCGCGCTACTGCGGATAAAAGCCGGTAGCGCGGAGGCGGACGCGATGAAGCAAAGAGGGCAAGTCAAGTTCGAGCAGCAGGAGGAACTGGAAGCGTTGCAGGCGGGCTCCCTTCAAACGTCGCGAGTGTCCGTCGCGCTGCAGTTATACGCTTGGGGCCAAGCCATATTATTGAGTTGGCTACTTGCTCCGCCAACGGCGTGTGTTTGACCCCGGTACAGTCTCAGGATTCCGCTGGAGGTATGACTCTTTCGGCGCCCAATATTTTATTGGGGTCCAGCGCGGCTTTGAGTTGCCGCATTAACGCGATCTCGGATTCGCTGCGGCTAATACCTAACCAGCTAATCTTCTCAGTGCCTATTCCGTGTTCCGCAGAAATAGACCCTTCGAAGTTTTTCAGGGGGCTATAAACCAATTTATCGCAAACCTGATGCCAATCACCGGGTTCCCCGGGGCAGAGAAATAGATGCAGATTCCCGTCAGCCACATGACCCAGAACATAGCATGAGGCAGCCGTAAACTGATCTTGCAAGGCGTTCTGCACATCCGACACGTACGCCGGCATGTCTTTGATAGGCAGACTAACGTCGTAAAGATAGTAGGGCTGCTTTTCTAGAATAGCCTCAAAATTTTCTCTGATATCCCAAAGAGATTTGCGCTCGGCTTCTGATTTGGGGACTACCGCGTCGCTTATGAGCCCCGTCTCAAAGGCATGCTCGAGCGTGTCGCTGAAACGCTTTGCATCAGACTCAGGGTCAGAACCCTCTGTTTCTATCATGATGTAAAAAGGGTGGTCGCGTTGCATCGGTGGTCGATGCCAGCCAGGCTCGGTGACGGCACAGAAGTAATCTCCCCACATCACTTCAAAGGCACTCAATGTGCCCCCCAGTGCGCCGCGCAAATACTGTAAAAAGCCAGTCACGGCCTCGAAATCTTGAACCCCCACCATTGCCGAGTCGCGGCTTTTCGAGCGGGGATGAATTTTGACAACGGCGCGCGTTACCACACCCAGCGTGCCCTCAGAACCGATAAAGAGTTGCTTGATGTCGTAGCCGGCATTGTTTTTGATCATCTGATTCATCGAAGAAATGACAGTGCCGTCAGCCAGCACAGCCTCGAGTCCTAGCACCAACTCTCTCATCATCCCGTATCGCAATACGTTGATACCTCCAGCGTTGGTCGCGATATTGCCGCCAATGGTGCAGCTTCCGCGGGCGCCGAGGTCCAGAGGGAACATCAAGCCCTCATTGGCGAGGGTAGAGTGGAGGGTCTCCAGGATCACACCTGCCTCAACTGTTACTGTGCCG
>CAZXGO010000268.1:0-2707 GCA_964640035.1 uncultured Chitinophagales bacterium | reverse complement strand
TATGATGAAATCATTACGCTTTATCCGGATTCTCCACAGGTTGAGGAAGCGAAATTGCGCAAGGGGTTGACGCTCACACTCTACGGAGCGTATCGGGAGGCGATTGCTGCGCTGGAAGGCTTCATGGAGGAATATCCTCAGAGTGTCTACGTTCGACGCAACATCATCCAGGAGAATATCGACGAGAACTTGAAGGGACTAGTCGATCGTGCCTACCAACGTCAGGATGATCTAGGTGTCGTCACGATTTACCGTGATTACCAGGCCAAGTATTTACTCAACTTCCGATTCGACACGACACTTTTTCAGGTGGCCCACGCACATCAGAAACTGGGCTTCCACAATGAAGCAATGGACCTCTATCGGTTTCTGGAAAGTCGTGTAGAGGGACCTATGCTAGAACTATTGCAATTGCAGGCCGCTGAGACCTTGATTCAAGCAGATGATTTTCAACAGGCTCGAGATCAACTAGCCCGGTTCCTTCAGCGGTATCCTGATAGTGTTTACGATGCAGACGTTCGTAAGAAGCTTGCCGATGTTTACAAACAAGCCAAGGAATTTGAGAGCGCCGCCCTTGTTTATGAGCAAGCGATTGAGAAGTATGAACAGGATACGGATCTGCTTCGAGCTGAGGTAGTGCCAGAACTCTATTATGAACTGGGCTTAATGTATGAAGAGATGGGACGTTATACGGAGGCCGCGGAGGCTTTCCAGAAATCTATCGCCACATATAATCATCCGCTCATTGAACCGGATGTCCCAAATTATGTTGTGCAAAGTCATTTCCGGGCTGCAGAGATGCTTTATAAAGTCCGAAACGATGAACGAGCTTTAGCTCAATACGAGCAGGCGATTGTGACCTACACCAATTGGCCTGATGATCGGGTACAGGAGCAAATCAATTGGGCTCGCTACCAAACCGGAGTACTGCATAAGGACATGGGACAACTCCAACAAGCCTTGGAAATTTTCGGCGATTTGATGGAAAAAACTCCAGCCTCCCCCGCTTTGTGGCAACAGTTGTCCAGTGAACAACACCAGGCATTGAGCCGTCAGTTGGCTTATGAAAACTACCTCAATGACTAAAAATTTCTTGAAACTCAAACATAGAGACCTTAAGCTTAAAAGCTTACTTTCTGGGGTGTAGCCAAGTGGTAAGGCAGCGGGTTTTGATCCCGCCATGCGCAGGTTCGATCCCTGCCACCCCAACCATCCTTCCCTCCAATACGCATTTCCGATTCACTCGTCCTAAGGGAGTCTAAAAACGGCCAATTGCCAGACTCTTACTAGAAAGATCCTGAAACCTTTATCTGAAAGGCGAATCTCCCAAACACCCGCTCCGTTCCTCCCCAACGGATTTTTTCTCTGAAGTCATCGATCGCCTGTCCAGCTGACCTACATCGGAAAAGCAAAGGACGTTGATCCACAGTCCTTACGTTTTCGCTGATGTTCATGCCATCTATAGTTTCTCCAATAAAATCAATCGATAAATTGTTCAGACCCAATGGAAAAGTGTTTTATGGGTGGTGGATTGTTGCCATCGCAGCACTGATTCAATTCATTGGCGGAGTACTGTGGATGCAGAGTTATGGGCTTTATACGGTCGTTCTGCACGAAGAATTCAGCTGGAGCATGACAGTCCTTTCAGGAGCTTTTGCACTGACTCGTGTGGAAAGTGGTTTACTTGGTCCCCTGCAGGGCTGGTTAGTCGATCGTTATGGTCCAAGAATCATTTTGACAGTCGGACTTGCCATGTTCGGCATTGGCTTCCTTTTGCTTTCGCAAACCGACTCGCTACTGTCCTACTACCTCATTGTGTTTGTGATTTCAGTTGGTGTCAGCCTAGGTGGATTTCACACCCTGATGGTATCGATTGTTAACTGGTTTCAACGGCATCGAACCAAGGCAGTTGCCTGGTCACAGATGGGATATTCTATTGGTGGACTCTGCGTCCCTGTTGTTGCCTGGGGAATGGAGTGGGATGATTGGCGAACAGTGGCTATGATTTCAGGAGGAATGATCTTTTTGTTGGGTATTCCCGTGGTACAGTGGATTCGCCATCGCCCGGAAGAGATAGGTGAACAAGTAGATGGAATGGTGAGCCAGGAAGCACTAGCAAACAAAGCTGGAGGTGGAGGAACCTCATTCACATGGCGAGATGCAGTGCGAACACCTGCTTTTTGGTTGATTTCAGCCGGTCATGGGATTGCGCTCCTTTCGGTTTCATCCGTGATCGTCCATATGGTTCCACATTTGACGAAGGGGGTCGGTTTGGGATTGACGGAAGCAAGCCTGATTTTCTCCTTGGTGAGTATTTTTCAGTTGATCGGCTTGGGGATTGGTGGGTTCTTGGGTGATATCTTCAACAAGCGGCTGATTGCAATGACCTGTATGCTGTTCCACGGGTCTGGAATGCTGATTCTGGCTTATTTTGAAGCTTTCCCGATGTTAATTCTGGCCTGTGTACTTCACGGATTGGCTTGGGGAACTCGGGGGCCATTGATGGTCGCTATCAGGGCGGATTATTTTGGGCCCCGCTCCTTTGGAACCATCATGGGGATTTCCTCAATGATCGTTATGCTTGGTATGATGGGGGGACCAATGATTTGTGGAGTGATCGTCGATACCTATGGTAGCTACGAAATTGCGTTTCAACTAGTGGCTTTCCTTTCTTTAGCAGGAGCGTTGAGCTTCTTTTTTGCGAGAA
>CAZXGO010000267.1:0-2756 GCA_964640035.1 uncultured Chitinophagales bacterium | reverse complement strand
TGCCCATGCCTCCAGGTCATGCCCCCTTTTGGTGCACATGCCCGGGCGTCATCATCGGCGCATTGCGAAGGGGTCGGCGATATACCCGGGGGGTATACCCGAAGGGCCAAGGAAGGCGAAGGGATAGGGCGCACAATCGGGGGCGGGCAGTACCAGGGCGAAGGGGAAGCTTGGGGCGAGCGCTTAAGGCCTAGAATCGCGCCAGGGACGCGCGAAAGGGCGAGGGTATGCATACCTATTGCCTAAGGCACAAAAGCGCCCAGAGCGCGCCCTAAGGCGTCTCAGAGCATAGGCCATGGCATAGGGGGCGGGGGTTTACTTTTCGCGGGGCAAAAAAAAGCGCCCCGGGGGGCGCCTAGTACTGCGAGGGGGTCTACCTGGGGACGAAGACTAGCAAGGGCGCGGCCATCATTAGGGCCGCAAAACCTAGGACCATGTCCACCTTCCAATCGATCAGCGGCGTTATCGAATGCCAGCGCATGACCGTTTCCCATAGGTGCGCGCCTATCGCTGCAGCGGGCAGGCATACCAGGGCCGCGAATATCCGGGGCCCATTGATAAGGAAAAGCTTTGATCGGCGCGCTTTATATTCGGCCTTCACAAGACGCCTATAGTCGCGCTGGGCCCGTTTCTGGGCTCGCCGGTATTCACCAGGGGTCATGCCTTCCCGGGGTCCTACTGCGGCGATAATGTGCTCCGCCTCAATCGCGCGGGCGCGTACGTCATCGGGCTGTCTCGGTCCCATGCTTGTCATGCTGCGGCCCTCGCAATGATTCGCCCTTCTAGGGCTTCTAAGTTTTTAGTGCTCGCCTGGTATCCGTGAATAGCGATCCTGATGCTTCCCCGGCGACCGTTCGCCCCGTCGCAAGCCTTGCAATCGATACACTGCAAAAGCTTCCCCGCCTCTTTACTAGCGGGGCAAACAATCTCACGCCCTACGCTTGGCGCTTTGCTATCGGCGACCCGAAAGGTGCGCCATCCCTTGGCATGCGCTAGGACAACGTCCCCGGCGCTATCAGCGCTTGCCATGCAAAGCTTTCTAAGCCCTTGGGCAAAGCGCTTGCGCCATTGGTGCGTGTACCCTGTCCAGCCTTCGGCATGCTTTACCAGAGACCGCCATACCTTCGCCGGTACTGCAGCGGGGTCCCCATATGTCCCAAGGCGAATCATGCGCCCCCGGGCAAGCTTGGCGACCTCTTCGGGGCTTGCTTCGGGATATGACCCCGCGACATAGGCCCGATACACGGACCCGAAACCATTCGGGGAGACGTAACAGGTGCGACCGTCGAAACCCTCGCCGCGATGCACACAATCCCCACAGATTGAACAATCCGCCCCCGTCCGAATCGCTTCGACGGGGTGGATATCCGCGCGCAGGACGTAAGTCTGGACCATTTCGCCGGTTTTGCTATTCGCCTTCCCGGAGCGCTTAAGTTTCGTAACGATTGCGACAATCGGCGCCCCGTCGATCAGGGACGGGCCCCGGTAAATCACTGCGCCTTTAGGCGTTGCCATTGTTCCGCCCCCCTTGCGTGAATTGATCAAAAGCCCTGTTGAAAAGGTCGCGCTCTTCTTCGGTCGCGGCCATTAAGCG
The DNA here is from genome assembly GCA_964640035.1 of uncultured Chitinophagales bacterium. Lineage (GTDB taxonomy): Bacteria > Bacteroidota > Rhodothermia > Balneolales > CAYWCV01 > CAYWCV01. The sequence goes on along the minus strand of CAZXGO010000267.1, from coordinate 1,162 downwards.
GAAAGTGAAGCCTTCCCCCCAACAGGCAAGGTTCCCCCATTGCGACGCATGGCGCGCGAATTTAAAGGCCTTAAAGACAAAGTAAGGCGCGCCCCCCTTGGGGTCAGTCTTTCGGAGAGAGAAAACCGGGCCCGTCGGGGTTTTGCGTTTAACGCAACAATCGGCAAGCGCGCCGATGATATCCCCATCAACAACAATCCCCCGGCGCCCTAGGCTTACGGCCAGCCATTCGGTCGCGCTGTTGAAGCGCTGGCTTTTATCCCATGCTTTCACTGTTCGCACTCCCCTTTTAACTCTTCGATTTTTTCCTCAATGGCTTCAAGGCACCATTGAAAAGCTTGCATTGCGCGGAAATGCGCTAGGCCCTCGGGGGATACCGGGAAGGCCCCGGCCCCCTTCGGCAGGCAATCGGCCTTCAAAAAAGCCCCGTGCTCTTGATCAGCGCAAACTTCAAAAACCCGCGCAAGGCTTTCCATTGCGCTCAATTGTTCCCGGGTCATTTGGTCGCCCTCCCCGCGCGTTCTAGCCAGCGCTGCTCCGCGCGCTCGGCGTCGGAAAAATAGTCCCCGGTTTGAAGGGTCCTAGAATAGTGCCCGTACTCGTGAACGGCCCAAGGGTCCCCGCTGCAGGGGGCAAAGCAAAGCGTAAAAACGCGCCCGGAAGAGTCCGCCTTTAGGGCTTTAACCTCCCATCCATTCTGGCGGGCCGCTTCTATGGCGCCTTCTAGGTTTTGGGTCATGTATTTGTAGTCGCGCATTTTTCGTTCCCTTTTTTGATGCTGTTTTTTTATACAGTACGGCCCCCGCTCTTTCTGGGGGCCCGTCTTGAATAGCAAAACAGCCCCCCCTAGTACATATGCAAAACGCGCCACCCCCGGCGGGCCATTCAAGCCCGGGCGGTCGCTTGCGCCTTAGGGCATGCCACCTGGGCATCATCGGGGGTCAGGCTTAGGCCCAAGGGGGGTGCCCCATTTTGGTGCCTGTACAAATTTCCACCACTGTACAGATGTACAGGAGCGGCCCTATCTCGACCGCCGCTGAGGCGAGTTGGTACAGAAAATTGGATAGAGGCTGGGCAAAAATTTGGATAGAGGCTGGCCGCGCGGCGGGCCCGCTAAAAAAAATTGGATAGAGGCTCGCCAGAAATTTGGATAGAGGCTACT
>CAZXGO010000266.1:0-2763 GCA_964640035.1 uncultured Chitinophagales bacterium | reverse complement strand
AGAGGTGCTGTCGACAGTTGTCTAATCCGGACAAGCAGGTACTGATTATGTGCCACCACGGCGTGATGGTTATCGGTAAGGATGTTGCAGACGCCTTCGATCGACTGTTCTATTTTGAGCGGGCGGCCGAGACCTACATTAAGGCGCTTTGGACAGGACAACCGCTACGCGTGTTATCCGATGACGTCGCCGAAAAAACCGCGCTTCAGTTACAAGATTATCCTGATCAGGCGGAGCGGCACTTCGCGGCGCTCAAAGCGATTCTCGATGTGGAGGAACCGAGCTACGCGGACTGACTGGCGCCCTACTCCGTTAAGCGGGATGCGGTTGCTCTTATCTATCTAATTGGCTAGCACTGATTCGAGCGCCATTAAGCACCGGTTGATATTAAGCTCGTTACTGCTACTGCCCATCAAACCGATGCGCCACTGCTTACCTGCCAACTCCCCCAAACCCGCGCCCACTTCCAGATTAAAGTCTTCCAGCAAACGGCGGCGAATCTTGGCGTCATCTTTGCCCTCTGGGATCACCACCGCATTGAGCTGCGGTAAACGCCACGGTTCGGAAACAGCAAGATCGAGCCCAAGTCGAGCAAGGCCCTCGACTAACTTCAAATGATTGGTGCTATGGCGCGCAAAACTGCCCTCGAGGCCCTCCTCCTCTAGCATCAGCAGCGACTCGTGAAGCGCATAGACGGCATTCACCGGTGCGGTATGGTGATACGCGCGCTTGGCGCCCTCACCCCAATACCCCATGATCAGATTCATATCGAGGAACCAGCTTTGCACCTTGTGGCGGCGTGTGGCGATGACCTCGACTGCGGCTGGACTAAAAGTAATGGGTGAGATTCCCGGCAAACTGGAAAGGCATTTTTGCGTCCCCGAATAGACGACATCGGCGCCCCAGTCATCAACCGGTAATTCGATACCGGCGAGTGAAGTCACCGCATCGACAATGCTGAGCATGCCTGCCGATTGCGCCATGCCACACAAAAGCCTTGCATCGCTTCGCACCCCGGTCGAGGTTTCCGAATGAACAAAGGCAAGCACTTTCGCGTCGGGGTGCGCGCTGATTGCCTCAGCGACTTTTTCGGGGTCAACCGGATCTCCCCACCTATCCTGCACCATGACCGCAGTGCAGCCACACCGCTCTACGTTTTCTTTCATCCGCCCACCGAAGACACCGTTCTGGCAGACGATCGCCTTGTCACCCGGCTCAAGAAGATTGACGAATGCCGCCTCCATTCCCGCCGATCCCGGTGCCGACAGCGGAATAGTCAGTTCGTTCTTAGTCTGGAAGGCGAATTGCAATAAGCGTTTTACGTCATCCATCAGGCCAACAAATAGCGGATCGAGATGTCCTATCGTCGGCCGGGCAGAGGCCGCCAGTACTCTTGGAGAAACATCCGAGGGGCCCGGTCCCATCAGGGTGCGCAAAGGGGGATAAAAGGGTGATGACACAAGTCTCTCCGCCATGTGGGTGCCTGCTAGCGACGAGTCGCTCTGCCCAAGCAAGTCATAAAAAAACCACCCGAGGGTGGTTTGCTGTAATGGTGGGCCGTGCTGGGTTCGAACCAGCGACCAATTGGTTAAAAGCCAACTGCTCTACCGACTGAGCTAACGGCCCAAAACAGGGAAGCCGCGTATGCTAACGCTAACGGCTGAAAATTCAAGTCCTATTAAACCCGCGTCATCCAGAAGCGGGATAACATCGAACCCCACATCACCGCCCAAAGCATCAACTTAAGCGAGGTATCAGCAGAGCTCAAATCCTGCGCGAAACTGAGTAAGGCGTTGTATGCGCGTACGCCGGAGAAAATGTCTAGAAATTCTCCAGCAAAAACTGCCGCGCCAACTGCGCCGCCGCATGAGACGGGTACTCGCGAATCACTTCGTCAAGGTATTCCTGCGACCGCTGTCGATTACCCTTGATGAACTGTACGCGACCGAGCTTGTAGAGTGCATCGGGGACTTTGGGATCAGCAGGATACTGATCCAACAACATCTTGAAACTCTGCCGCGCCAGCTCCGGGTCGGGGGGATCGATCACCAGATACAGCTCGCCAAGCCAGTAGTGTGCATTAGGGGCGTAGCGGCCGAAGGGGAAATCCTCCAAAAATACGAGAAAAGCGGCGACTGCTGCATCGAATGACTTCTCACGCACCAACTCGTACGCCGCCCGATAGGCAGCTTCCTCGCCCGCCTGCGGATCTGCTGCACCTGTGCGTCCCGGCGCCGCGCCTCCAGGCACAGGGTTCACCATCGGAGTGGAGTTCGCGGCACCCTCAGCGCCCGCGGCAACCCCCGTTTTAGTCCCAGCTGCAATACGGCGATCCAGATCGACATACCGTTCCAGGCTTTGGGCCTCCATGCGCACCAGCGCTTGGTTGGCTTCTTCCAACAGTCCGGTTAAGCGCCTGACATCTGCCTCGAGCTGCTGCACGCGCAGCACCAGGCTACCGGAGTCACTACCAGAGATGACCGCTCCGCTCACGTCAGACGGCGGTGAAGCGACCGTCGTTGAGCCTGCGTAGGGGCGAATACCAACATAGTCGGCGGCAGCATCTTCGGCAACAGCACCCTGCGGCACGCTGGGATTCTGCGCTGCTGCGCGGCGTTCCGCTTCCACGTCAACATAATCCTGAGCGGCCGCAGGCAAGGTGGCGCCTAATAACAAAAAGCCGGCAAAGAGCGCCGGCTTGGGGGGTAGAACTGTCACTGTCTTTCCCTTATTTATTTGAGCTCGACGCGACGATTCTGCTGC
>CAZXGO010000265.1:0-2768 GCA_964640035.1 uncultured Chitinophagales bacterium | reverse complement strand
CAGATGATAATTTTTATCCTGGTGACATATTGGCGTTTAAGTGGTTAGGTGAAGCTCCTCTGGCCGAATGCCCGGGTGGTTTTCTGGAAGATCCGTGACCAATTTGTTCCAGGCGAGCCACCAGACCAAACCCACAATGCCGAATAGATAGAAGGCCCACTCCCAGCCTAAGTGCAGCACAATGAGCGGCGTCGTAAGCAAAGCGAACACCGTGCCCACGGGAATCGCGCTGTTAGTAAAGGCGACGGCTCTCGATCGGTCCTGCGCCGGGATCCAGCGGCTGAACAAACTATAGATCGAGGGAAACGTCACGGCTTCACCAAGGCCCATACCCACTCTGGCGAGAATCAAAACGGACAGGCCAAACAGTGCAGCGATGGGTGTCACGATCGTAAAGGCGGACCAAATCAAGACACCCAACCCTAAGACCAGCTTTCCACCTAAGCGGTCGGCGAGCCAACCCCCACCCAGTTGCATGAGTAGGTACCCTGCAAAGAAAGACGACAGCACCAGTCCTTGCGTGCTCGCGCTCCAGCCAAATTCTTCCGCCATCGGGATGATCGCAACCGAAATATTGACCCGATCGATATAGCACACGAATACCGCGGCAAAGCTCATCGCCACTAGCGTGTATCTTGATTGCCAGAAGCCTTTTTCTGAGGCGGACGCTGTTGTGCTCATAGGGTTCCTCTTCTTGTTAAGCGCCTTTTTAGCCCGCTTGGTTTCGCTAGGCCCGGTTGGTCGTGCTCGATTAGCCTCGCGCTTAGTACCCTACTTAATCGCTCGCCAACCCCGTGCGTATCGCCTGATGCGCCGCTTCGTATCAAACCTCACACGGCTAGGCAGGATCGCTAACACCCAGCGCAATCCTCTGGGGCCAATCGAAAAAAGGCGATGCAAGCGAAGAGTCTCATCGAGCCGCACCTCAGCACAACCCTCCTCTCTCACATCGTTAGCAACGCATGCTCTCATAGCGCAAATCACTCAGAGTCATAAGGGGTCATCGAGGACAAAGCTGCCACTGGACACCCGTTCGACCTTGAACGAGTATTGAACGCTCTAACCAATTTTCAGGGGCAACGTCATGGCAGATTTCGACGTCATTATTCGGGGCGGCACCATCGTCGACGGGACAGGAAGCGAACCTTTTAAAGGCGACATCGGAGTCAAAGATGGCGTCATCACCGCGCTTGGTCATGTGAGCGGGTCAGCGGATCAGGAAATCGATGCCGATGGCCGAGTCGTGACGCCTGGATTTATCGATATTCATACCCATCTGGACGCCCAAGTGGGCTGGGACCCAGACATGACGCCCATCAGCTGGCATGGCGTGACCACGGCGCTGATCGGCAACTGCGGCATGACGTTCGCGCCCTGTAAGCCTGAGCACCGCGAATTACTCGCGGGCATGATGGAAACTGTTGAAGACATCCCCAAAGACGCCATCTTGGGTGGCCTGTCATGGGATTGGGAGAATTACGGCGAGTACCTCAACGCCATTGAAAAGCTCGGCACCGCGGTGAATGTGGCTGGTCTCATTGGTCATGCTGCCGTCCGCTATTACGTGATGGGCGAACCATCATTTGATGCAGAGGCCAATGAGAGCGAGCGCGAGCAAATGAAGGCCATCGTCGATGAGGCATTGAAAGCAGGCGCGTTTGGGTTTTCCACCAACCGATTTGATCAACACGTGGCGCCTGACGGTCGACCCATTCCAGGAACCTTCTGCCCGCCTGAGGAGCTTGAAGAGATCGCCACCGTCGTCGGCAACCGTGGTGGGTTGATGCAAGCGGTGGGCGCCAACTTTGATGTGCTGGGCAAACTGGCTGCCAACAGCCGCGTTCTGTTTAGTTATGGTACCGGCTCGCACGAAGGCGCGGGCGCTGCATCTGCCGAAGCGCTCAACAAACTCGCCGAAGGTCGCGACGTCACTGCCATCAGTCACGTTCGTGGCTCTGGCTTCATTTTCGGCCTCAGCGCGACGCTACCGATGCGCCGCGGCACCTGGGGGCAATTGAGTGAAATGACGCTTGAGGAACGGGTTGCCGCCATTCGTGATGATGACTTTGCTGCGCAATTGGTCGAAGTCGCCAAGGCCCCTCCCGGGGTGAAAATTCCCATGGATCAAGCCTTCTTCATGGGGCATGGAGAGGTGCCTGACTACACCGTAGATCAGAGCCTTGCTCAAATGGCCGACGCCGCCGGTGAGCATTGGTCGGAAACCTTCATTCGTTTGAACCGAGAAACCAACGGCCGCGCCTTGTTCACGCACCGTATGTTCTCACCTAGCTTTAAAGAGCAATCTGCGCTTTTCAAGAGTGAACATATTTACCCCGGGCTTGGTGATGCTGGGGCGCATGTGTCGCTCATCATGGATGCGGGTTGGTCCAGTTTCATGCTGTCTTATTGGCACCGCGAGACAGGCCGCTTCACGCTGCCTGAAGTCATCCACAAAATGACCGCTGGACCTGCGCGAGTGGTTGGACTGAAGGACCGCGGCATTCTTGCCGAGGGGATGCGCGCTGACATTAACGTCATCGACCTCGATGAAGTCAGCGAGCTGCAACCCGAGATGGTGAACGACTTCCCCGGCGGTGCGCCGCGGTTCATTCAGCGCGCTAAAGGCTACGATGCGGTGCTGGTCAATGGCGTGATCAGCCTCAGACATGATGAGCCCACCGGACAGCGCGCGGGCCGTGTACTTCGGTTTGAGGGTGCCGCTTGAGCGATTCAGCGAGGCACCGCAGCTTAATGAGTCAAAATCAATT
>CAZXGO010000264.1:1283-2794 GCA_964640035.1 uncultured Chitinophagales bacterium | reverse complement strand
CGCTCCTTCCATCGCGATCGGATGCATGGTGCCGCGCCCCAAAAACAGAGCGTGATGCTTAGGCACGAAACGCTGTGCTAGTTCGCGGATCACCGGGTCTAGCGCGAGCGTTTTCTCCATCATGCCTGGGAGCTCGACCAAGCGGCTGACAAGGGTGTGCTCCTGCTCTGGGCTCGCGCCGTGGGTCTTTGCCAAGGCGACGACCAACATGCCGAGTGCCACCAACTGGGTCGTGAACGCTTTGGTCGAGGCTACGCCGATTTCGGGGCCGGCGCGCGTCAGCATCACGAGCTCAGACTCACGTACGAGCGAACTCTCGGGTACGTTACATATCGCTAGCGAACTCAAGTAGCCCGCTTGTTTGGCTAGACGCAGCGCAGCCAGCGTATCAGCGGTCTCGCCTGATTGACTGATCGTGACAAACAAAGAATTTTTCGGAACCACCGGATTGCGGTAGCGATATTCGCTCGCGATCTCGACCGTACAAGGAATCTTGGCGAGCTGCTCGACTAAGTAGTGAGCGACGTAGCCCGCATGATAGCTCGTACCACAAGCAACGATATGCACGTGCTCCGTCTTGGCGAAAACCTCGCTCGCAGCCGGTCCGAATGCCGCTTCAAGCAAGCGGCCGTTGGCCACGCGCTCTTGCAAGGTGTCAGCCAGTGCACGCGGCTGCTCGTGAATTTCTTTGAGCATGAAATGCTCGTATTGGCCTTTCTCTGCCGCATCGGCGGAAAGCTCGCTGACATGCAACTTGCGTTCAACGGTCGTCCCTTCGCGATCGACCACCTTGACGCTCTGGCGACGAACCTCGGCAACATCGCCCTCTTCGAGGAAGATGAAATTTCGAGTGACCGGCAGCAGTGCAGCGATGTCTGAGGCGACGAAGTTCTCGCCTTCGCCTAAGCCGATAACGACAGGACAGCCCTCGCGCGCCAAGATCACCCGATCGGGATCGCGCTCACTGACCACCGCCAAGGCATAGGCACCCTCGAGCTCGCTCACCGTGGCACGCACCGCCTTGAACAGATCACCAACGGATTTCATATGGTGATGGATACGGTGGGCAATGACTTCGGTGTCGGTCTCGGAGGTGAACCCATACCCTGCGTTGCGCAGTTCAGCCCGCAGTTCCTCGTGGTTCTCGATGATGCCGTTATGGACGATGGCGAGGCCGTCGTCGGAAATGTGCGGATGCGCGTTACGCTCACTCGGCACACCATGGGTAGCCCAGCGCGTATGGGCGATACCGATCGAACCATGCGTAGGTGAAGCATCGATGGCATCTTGCAGGATCTGCACTTTGCCGACGGTGCGCACCCGCTTGAGATGCCCCGTGCCATTGAGCACGGCGATACCGGCCGAGTCGTAGCCACGGTATTCAAGCCGACGCAACCCCTCGATCAGGATGGGGACGATATCGCGCTCAGCAATGGCTCCGACGATTCCGCACATGTAGCAAAGTCCGGTTGAACAAAGGCGTATTTTGCGCCTTTTCTACGGGCATATAC
>CAZXGO010000264.1:604-1273 GCA_964640035.1 uncultured Chitinophagales bacterium | reverse complement strand
GGTGACCGTCGAGCCCGCACCAACTGTCGCACCCTCGCCGATGGTGATTGGAGCGACGAGTACCGAGTTGGAGCCCGTGTGCGCGTCATCACCGATGGTGGTGTGGTGTTTGTTAGCACCGTCGTAATTGGCGACGATGGTGCCGGCGCCAATGTTGACCCGCGCGCCCACGGTCGCGTCACCAACATAGGCAAGATGATTGGCTTTGGCGCCCATTGCCATCGAGGAATTTTTGACCTCGACGAAATTTCCGATGTGCACTTCGTCGGCGAGCTTAGCGCCTGGGCGAAGTCTTGCGAACGGGCCGATCAGTGCGCCAGAGCCCACACTCGCTTGTTCGATGACGCAGTTTGGATGAATCACGGCATCGCTAGCGATATCGCAATCACGCAGCACGCTGTTCGGGCCGATGCGCACTCGGTCACCGAGAGTCACTCGCCCTTCGAACACGACGTTGATATCGATCAAGACGTCGCGACCGATCGATACCGAACCACGCACGTCAACTCGCGCCGGATCGATGAGCGTCGCGCCCGCCTGCATCAGCTCTCGTGTACGTAGACGCCGATGTTCAGCCTCGACCTCTGCGAGCTGCAGCTTATCGTTGATACCTAGCACTTCGGCGATCGTCGGCGCGACTAGTGGCTTGACCTCGATGCCATCGGCGAC
>CAZXGO010000264.1:0-554 GCA_964640035.1 uncultured Chitinophagales bacterium | reverse complement strand
GCTCATCGGTCGACGCGTCCTTTTGCTCGACGATGCGAAGCACCTTGCCGGCGGCGTCACGAACGATGCGGCCGTAACCGGTCGGATCGTCGAGCATGACGGTCAGCAAGGACATGGCGCCCTCGCCGGCCAGCAGCAACAAGTTCGTCAGAGTTTCCGCGCGAATCAGCGGCACATCACCGTAGAGAATGAGCGCGATGGCATCATCGTTGAGTGCAGGAAGTGCCTGCTGAACAGCGTGGCCAGTACCGAGCTGCTCGGCCTGCAACGCCCATTGCAATGTCGGGTCGGCAGAAAAAGCCTCGCGAACGCGATCACCGCCGTGTCCGAAGACCACGTGAACCGAAGTGGGGCTCAAAGATTTCGCGCTGGCAATGACATGTCCCAGCAAGGGTTTGCCAGCCAAGGGCTGCAGAACTTTCGGCAAATCGGACTTCATCCGCTTGCCCTGGCCCGCAGCCAGAATAACGATCGAAAGCGGCAGACCAGACCGAGCGTTGCTCGAGTCCTGGGCCATGATCAACCTTTGATCTTGCGCAGTTTGGCGATCATCT
>CAZXGO010000263.1:0-2817 GCA_964640035.1 uncultured Chitinophagales bacterium | reverse complement strand
CGGCCAGACTACTACGAATTGCCGGTTCATCATCAACGACCACGATTGGATTCATGCGACTCCTGCAGGAAAGGATAACAAGGCGGATGGAATTGTCGGCTAGTGTGCACTCATCATACCGGGCTTTGGCAGAAATAGGGCAAGAAAATCTGCAAATCTTGATCATTTGCTGGAACCACCACGCATGAGCGAGAATTGTCCTTCACAAGATGCTACTGTGCTTCAAGTGGATCAACTGACGCTTGAATTTGGCGGATTGCGTGCCCTGGACAACCTGAGCTTTCAGATCCAGTCCCAGGAAATTCTAGCGCTGATTGGTCCCAACGGTGCTGGCAAGACTACCTGCTTTCAGTGCATAACAGGCTTTCTTCCTCCAAAGCTTGGTGAAATCCACCTATATCCTCCCCATCATCAAACACAACAACTGAATGGACTCAAGCCCTACCAGATCGCTCAGTTGGGTGTCGCTCGTACCTTTCAGAGCATCCGCCTATACGAAAAACAGAGTGTGCTGGAGAACGTGATGATGGGGCGTCAGATCCGCACCAAAACTAGTATGTTGGGTGTGCTCCTGCGAGATCGACGCACCCGCGCAGTAGAACAGCAGATTCGTGAGGATTCCTTTCAACTGCTAAAGCGTATGGAGCTGGAGCAGTATGCTCAGGCAACTGCAGACAGCCTACCCTATGCAGCCCAACGGCGTTTGGAGATTGCTCGGGCGCTGGCTACCGAGCCCTTTCTATTATTGCTTGATGAACCGGCAGCTGGTTTGAATCGGCAGGAGACAGAAGCACTGGACGAGCTGCTGGTAGAGCTTCGGAAAGAATTTCAGCTGACGATCCTGCTGATCGAGCATGACATGCAGCTGGTGATGAAGATTTCAGACCGAATCATCGTGCTGGACCATGGACGTAAGATCGCAGAAGGTCCACCGCAGGAGGTTCGCCAGCACCCTGAGGTGATTCGAGCTTATCTTGGGGAACAGACCGTCTCATGATGCTGGATCTACGCAACTTGGTGAGTGCTTACGGCAACATCCTCGCTCTGCAGGGCATCTCTCTTCATGTGAAGCCGAGTGAGATCGTAACCATCCTGGGCAGCAATGGCGCTGGCAAAACCACCCTGTTGATGGCCATCGCCGGGCTGGTGCCTCCCCACCAGGGAGAAGTTCTGTGGGAAGGAAGACCAATTCAGCAACTGACTCCAGATCAGATCAAAGCGCTGGGCATTGGGCTGGTTCCTGAAGGACGACGCATCTTCCCAGAATTCACCGTGCTGGAAAATCTGCGAATGGGAGCCTACCTGCGTCGCGATCGGGAACACATCCGAGAGGATTTGGAGCGAATGATGGAGCTCTTTCCGATTCTGCACCAACGACAGTCACAGCTCGGAGGAACCCTCAGCGGTGGTGAGCAACAAATGCTGGCGATCGCTCGGGCCCTGATGGGGCATCCCCGACTGCTGCTGCTTGATGAACCATCTCTCGGACTGGCCCCGATGATTGTCCAGCAAATCTTTGAGATCCTGCGTCGAATCCACCAGCAACAACAAACGACCATCCTGCTGGTCGAGCAGAACGCCCGCCTGGCTCTCCAACTCGCAGATCGAGGCTATCTCCTAGAAAATGGCAAAATTCAATTGACCGATACAGCGGCAAACTTGCTGGATAATGAGGCTGTTCAGCGGGTCTATCTTGGTGGGTGAGGATAACCCAAAAGATCAAATGAATCGTTGACTGTTTCAAGGAAGACTTCCAAAAATCTCCTCAAAGAACCCCAATTCCTCTACAAGCCCAGGAATCCTGTTTGTTCTTCTCCCCCAGAGAGAAAGTAGCCAAAGGCCGGATGAGGGAATTCCCGCAAATTCCTAATTTTTTCTAAACTTCATCACTGTCTCTAGCGGTTCCCTATCAAAGAATTCAGCTTACAAAAAAAGAGCATCTGACATCGAAATGGGGCCTATTTGATTGATCATCTAAAAAATTATGGGCATCTTTATGAAGAAAACCAATTCTTGATGACCTGATATTGGATTTAGCCATGAATGTTGCCGTACATCAACTCAAAGCCAATCTGTCTCGACTGTTAGCGAGGGCGCAATCTGGAGAAGTGATTGAGGTGACCTCACATCGGAAACCCATCGCCCGCATTGTCGGTGTCCCCGAACAAACTGGAGCACCCCTCGATTCTCTGAGGTCTTCTGGAGCGCTGAGTTGGAATGGCAAAAAACCTGTGCTTGAAGAGCCTCTTACCTTGACTGGCGCTGGCAAATCCATCAGCAGTTTGATCTTGGAAGATCGCCGGTGATCCTGTTTTGTGACACTTCTGCGCTGATCAAGCTCTATGTTCAGGAGGAGTGGAGTTCGGCAATGCGAGGAGCTGTCAACGAAGCCTCGGTGGTCGCGGTTTGTCGGGTTGCCTGGACAGAAGCGATGTCTGCGCTGGCTCGCAGAGGAAGAGAATTTCCAGAGGAACTGCCCCTGTTGGAAAGAGTTCGGGATCACTTTCGCAAGGACTGGGAGAGCTATGCCAAGGTTGAAGTCAGCCAAGCCTTGGTGGAACAGGCTGGAGAATTTGCAGAGATCTTTGCGCTGCGGGCTTACGACAGCATCCAATTGACGGCCGCTAACGTCCTGCAAACAGAAATGCCCGGGAATGTGAGTTTCGCTTGTTTTGATCAGCGTCTACAAAAAGCGGCTCAAGTGCTGGGTCTGTTGCCTCTTGACCTGGATCGTTTAAACCAGATTTCTTCCTGAAAAACGTTGAACACGCTTCCTCCACAGTTCCAGATGCTACCTTAGCCTAAGACGAGCAAGTG
>CAZXGO010000262.1:1302-2818 GCA_964640035.1 uncultured Chitinophagales bacterium | reverse complement strand
TGTAGACCGATGACATCGGCCGGACGCTTCGTGCCCGCCGCGATCTGATCAACGTCGAGCGTGGAGGTGTTCGTCGCCAAAATGGCGCCGGGCCGCAGCACTGCATCGAGTTGCGCGAATACCTTTTGCTTGACTGACATATCTTCGAATACCGCTTCGATCGCGAGATCAACATCGGCGATCGCTTCGTACGAGAGCACCGGCTTTAGCAAATCCATTCGCGCTTGAAGTTTGGCTACATCCAACTTGCCCTTTTTGACCTGCCCCTCATACACCTCGCGAATGCGCTGTACGCCACGGTCGAGCGCTTCTTGATTGAGTTCGAGCAAACGCGCTTCGATTCCTGCGTTGAGAAAGTTGATAGCGATACCGGTGCCCATGGTGCCAGCGCCGATGATGGCAACCTTCGTGACGGTGCGCGGCTTCGTGTCAGCAGGCAGATCATCGATACGCTGAGCGGCGCGCTCTGCAAAGAAGATATGACGTAGCGCCGCCGATACCGGACTATCGACCAGCTTCTTGAACTGGGCAAACTCTTCTTGTTGCCCCGCATCGAAGCCCTTGGTCGCACCGACTTGCAAAGCCTCAATGATGGCAAGCGGCGCCGGATATTCTTTGAATGCGGTCTTGGCGGTATTGCGTGCAAACTGACAAAGAGCCTCAAGGTCAGGCTCACGCACAGGCAGATCGCGCGCTCGCAACAAAGGCTTGCCTTCTTTGACCGCAGCGGCTGCCTCTTCGGCGACGCCGATAGCAGCACCTAAGAGATCTGCGTCAGCGATACGCTGCAACAGTGGCGAACCCTTAAAAAGCGCAACCGGCAGAGGGTCGCCCGACATCATGACGTTTAGCGCGCCCTCGACACCAATCAGACGCGGCAGACGCTGCGTGCCGCCTGCGCCCGGCAATAGACCCAGTTTCACTTCCGGCAAACCGATCTTGGCTGACGACAACGCCACACGTTGATGACAGCTCATCGCCAGTTCGAGACCGCCGCCGAGTGCAACGCCCTCGATAGCCGCGACGACAGGTTTTTTCATCGCATCGAGTGCTGTATTGATGGTCCAAAGGGTTGGGCCTCTCAGAACATCCGGTCCACCGAACTCACGAATATCTGCTCCCGCGCAGAAAGTCCCGTTTGAACCAATCAGGACCACCGAGTCGACGGCGGAATCGCGAGAAGCACGCTCAAGCGCGTCGAGCAATGGCGCGCGCAACGCATAGCTCAGGCTGTTGACCGGGGGCGCCTCGAAAGCAATGACTGCCGTGCGGTTCCTGATGCTGTAGTCGACTTTAGCCATCTCGTCACACCTCAACTGAATTTTCTATTTGGTCTGAATTCCACCGGTCAGAACGATACGCATGGCAGCCTCCACCGTCAGATCGGTGGGCTCGATGCGATCGCGGGGCAAGTAGAGAGTGTAGCCGCCAATCTGGTAGCTCATCGGCATATAAACGGCGACGAGTTCATCGTCGGTACCGAGACCGGGCAGCGTCGCATTTTCCTGCGTCACGA
>CAZXGO010000262.1:0-1292 GCA_964640035.1 uncultured Chitinophagales bacterium | reverse complement strand
CCGGGACCGAACTGAACCATTACGACGCGCTGTAGCTCGCCGCCCTTCTCGCCCACCTTCATAAGGCCGGTCAGATCGCGGACCGCTGAATACACGGTCTTGACCACCGGGATACGCAAGATCAGCGACTCGCTGAAGGTGATGACGCGTCGGATGACGTAGGCGTTCACCAGCAGACCGACCACTATCAATACGACAAATCCAGCCACCAAACCCATGCCGGGAACGTAGATCTCGGCAGGCAGCCAAACTTTGAGTAGACCGGAGAGCAACGACTCGGTCGTCACACCGAGCCAATAGATGAAGTAAACCGTCAACACGATCGGCAAGATGGTGAACAGCCCCTTAGCGAGCAACCTTCCGAGCGCCTTCATTTGCGTGCCTCGATGATTTTCCAGAGTGTCTCTTCAGAGTAGAGCTGCTGCTCTTTCTCGCGCGGCACAGCGTAATCGGCACAGCTGACCTTGTCCGATGCAAACCCGGCCTTTCGCGCAATGTCCGCGAGATCAATATGCGTCATGTACTGACCAAAAGTTTCGTTGTTGTTCCAACTTTCCCAGTTGTAGAGAAAGTTCTCGATGACATTTTTGCCGCGCGGAATTTCCAGATGCAGCATCAAGCCACCGGGCTTCAACAGACGATGACACTCGGCGAAGATATGCTTCAGCGCGCTGCGCGACGTTTCGTGCAGCATGATGTGCGAAATCACGAGGTCGAAGCTCTGATCTTCGAAGGTCGTATGCTCGGCGTTTTGCTGGCTGAAATGCACAGGCACGCCGAGCGACTCGGCGCGCGCATGGGCGTAACGCAATTGGGGCGCCGCCACATCGATTGCATCGATGCGCGCCTTTTTGAAGTGTCGCGCCCAAGGAAGAGTGCTGTTACCGATCGCACAACCCATGTCGAGTATTCGCGCCGGCTTGAACTGCGGGTGCGCCTTCAAGAAGTACTGCAGCAGCAAATCGCCCAAGTACTCGTTGCGCGGCCCCATCATCCCGTGCGAGTAGATATTGAGCCCGAGATCGTAGATCGCACCGGCGGCGACATCATCAGCCGCGAAGTCTGTGTGGTAACCACCAGGCTGTAAGTGAATGTCGACAGCCGCGTGGTAGCGAGGGATTGGCAAAGCGGGGTCTAGCGTCAAGGAGCCGCGCCGGCGCGATCGCTTTGTCTCGCCATTGAGTCGCGGCCACTCGCGCTCGACCGAATCGATGACCGCGTCCCACATGCGTTGCTGACTGCAACGCTGCAATGCACTCCAGAACTGATAATACGGATGTCGCTCCATGACG
>CAZXGO010000261.1:2500-2840 GCA_964640035.1 uncultured Chitinophagales bacterium | reverse complement strand
GGTCAGTATGCGTCTTGATTCAATGACCACTGACATTCCCAGTCGTGATGTGTTCAAGAGCATCGACGATGTTGAACTCAAAGTTAAAATGATCGGCAAGAAGTCAGGTGCCTTCCAAGTCAAATACATGCCCACAGGCAAGAACGCAAACGACATACGAGCATACATCAAAGAATACGAAATCAAAACCGGTCGCAAGATTGATGTGGTGTTGGTCGACTACCTAGATTTGATGCATCCAATTGCTGCAAAAATATCTGCAGAGAACTTGTTTGTCAAGGACAAATATGTATCAGAAGAACTGCGTAACCTAGCAATGGAACTTAATGTTATCTTTGTT
>CAZXGO010000261.1:1479-2490 GCA_964640035.1 uncultured Chitinophagales bacterium | reverse complement strand
AGCAGCGTTGAAGAAATTGAATTTGATCACAGCCACATCTCGGGTGGTATTTCAAAGATCAATACAGCAGATAATTTGATCGGTATCTTTACCAGTCGTGCCATGCGTGAACGCGGCCGCTATCAGATTCAGCTGATGAAGACTCGTTCATCAAGCGGTGTTAACTCAAAGATCGATCTAGAGTTTGATGTAGACAGTCTGCGTATTCGCGATCTAGGTGAAGACGAGGACAACAATAACTATAGCTCAAGCACAGGCAGTAAAGCCAGCATAATGGATACTATCAAAAGAAACAACACTGCTGCTAGTGCAGACGAACCCAGAGACAATCCCAACGAAGGCGGCAGTGTGGGTAAGATTCGGGCACAGACAGATTCGACCAAACTGAGACAGTTCTTGAATAATCTGGGTGGTGAATAAAGTTTGGCTGGACTGATCAGATAAATAACATAAAGTTTTTGGAGATACTATGAGCGGTAGATTGGGTGCATATGATTTAACAGGTGGCGTTGCGCAGAGCCTGTATCAAGGAGACACTGCAAAATATACAGCAGTTACAGTTAATATTACCAACAGAGGTAATGAACCAGTAATGGTATATGCAGCCATCACTGACCTAGAATCAGTGATTGATCCGCAGGATTACATAGAATTTGGTGTTGAACTGTTGCCCAAAGGAACACTGGAACGCACTGGTATAATTGTTCCTACTACCAAGTATCTCACAGTCAAAAGCACACACAACACAGTGAGCGCAGTTGCATGGGGCATTAGATCCGGTGACACAATCAGTGTTACACCTATCAGTACAGCTACCAATGCTTCGCCGCCCACATGGGTTACACCCACTACTATCACATGGCCAGGAACGGATCGTCTCTATGCTAGAGATGAAGGTGCAGTTACCTATGCTATAGTGAGCGGTAGTTTGCCGGGAGGCCTAAGATTGAGGTCAAATGGACGCATTGATGGACCTGCCAGTGCTATAGGTCTAAACAGCACAGTTACTAT
>CAZXGO010000261.1:0-1469 GCA_964640035.1 uncultured Chitinophagales bacterium | reverse complement strand
TACCAATCCCAGCGGCAACAGCATAAACAGAACTTTTGATGTGACCACTGAAGACACCACAGGTCACATCTACACAACCTAATCTACCAGTTCTAGAGGAATACCTTCCAACAGCCACTGTTGATTGAACAGCAGTGTCTTGCTGGGTTCATCCAGCACTGTTCGTGTGTCTAGATGTCTCCAATAATTTTCAGGATACAGTTTGTAGCTCACAGAGTTGTCTTGATTGCCTCCCAACACCACCCAATAGTTTTTGTCTCTGTACACAATGGTAGCAACATAGAAACCCACATGACCTGCCCAGCCTTGATCTCCACGGCTGAATATCATGATGTCACCAGGCGAAGGTGTGTCTGTGCTGCTTCCCCATGACAGATATGAACGAGCCATTAGACTGCGAGTGCTTTCTAGACCCACTTCTGTGAGCACTGAATTGACAAATGCAGCACACCATTCTACTTGCACAGGATCTACTCCTAGAAATTCTCGGAGTGTGACACGATCCTGTCGTTCGTTTAGTCCCACCAGTTCACTGGCCCGTTCCAACTGTGGCGGCGGCGTAAATCCTTGATACCCGAATGCTTCGGTCAAACTGACTCGACAGCCGGGAAGTAAAACTGCTACTAAACATAGTATAGGTATGCTTGCCCTCATGCCAATATTTACCTTGAGACTGCAATGAAAATTATACATACACTATACAACCAGCAAGGAATCGCTTATGGGAACTCTAAGAATATATGGTGACAGTTTTAGTGCTGATCTAGGCATGGAATGGCAGTACATACATTCGTTGGCAAAATATTTGAACATGCCTATGGTCAATACCAGTCTGTTCGGATGTGCCAACGAATGGATTTTAAAAAATCTCATGTATGATATAATCTACGAAGTGATACAGCCAGATGATTTTATACTGGTAGTCACTACCAGCGAAACACGGCAGTGGTTTTTTAAAAATGCACCCGATATATCCAATTTCAATGGGTTAAGTGATTTGAAGTATGCACTGGTCCCGCAAGAGATTTCAGCTATCAAAAGCTATGTTACATATCTTCAAAATGAAGATCTAAACATGCAGAGGCACTTTGCCAACAGCAGTCTGCTGAAGAATCTTCTAGAAGCAGTGGAAACACTGGGCTGTAGAACATTGGTATTGCCCGGGTTCTTCGATCCCAAAATGTCAGACCCCGCAAACAAATGGTTAGAATCATACATCTACAAATCTCCCAGCTGTGTGGGCAGTCTAAACAACGATGTGTGTTTTGAAGAATTTAACAAAATGGAAACCAGTGTAACTTGGTACAGAAAATATGAACTGCCAGACATAAGAGCCAATCACATGCTCAAACAAAATCACTACATACTGTACGATAAAATTGTAGATTATTTAGAAAACGGCACTGCGATCGATCTTACCACCGGCTTCAATACCAAAATGATCACCCCAGACCGAATGCACCAATACT
>CAZXGO010000260.1:0-2857 GCA_964640035.1 uncultured Chitinophagales bacterium | reverse complement strand
GGCCACTGCACTATCTGGCTGCCGATGGCATTCAGATGCATCTCGATGCGCGACTCCGCCTCATTGAAGAAACCACGATGACGCCAGCCGGCAGGATCAAAGTCGCTGCCCAGCCGGCGGTTCACATTGAGCAGCAGATTGCGATTGAAGGCTGCGGTCACGCCCAGAGGATCGTCATAAGCCGGATCCAGCACGGCCTTCGGTTTGACGCGGTCCACGCCGATAAACACGCCGCCCCCCGGACCACCGCCGGCACACACCGCGTACATGTCACGCAGCAGTTGCAGAGCTGCCGCCGGCGCGAAGTTGCCGATGCTCGATCCCGGATAAAACAGCACACGCGGCGCCTGCTGCAATCCAAGGGTGGTGAGCCAGCGTTCTGCCGCAGACGGCACGCTGAAGCCACTTGAAAAATCCATGCCCAGACCAAGCATGCGCAACGCCGGATGATCGAGTTGCAGTTGATGCAGGGTATCGCGCAGATAGTCCACCGAAATATCCACCGGCAGATAGGCTGCCACACGCGCCTGACGGAAAAAACGGGCAGCCTTCGCACAGTTGCCGGCGCCGAGATCCAGCCAGACCGCACCGGCCGGCAAAGTCGTTGCCATACTCTCAGCCTCGGTAGAAAAAATCGCCGACTCGGTACGTGTCAGGTAATACTCCGGGAGCTCCGTGATGGCGTCGAAGAGACGGGAACCCAGCGCATCATAGAGAAACTTGAAGGCGATCTGCGGCGCGTCAGCAGCGAGCCCTTCGGCCAGTTCTGCACGGATGGCATCAGCGTCGGCCTGATACAACTGAAGGAATTGCGGGCTGCCTGAGGCAGCATCGACAGCGGAATCGTCGGCAGCAGTCATGACCATCAGGGTATCACGCCCCTGCCCCTGGCCCCGCCGGGAACAGTGGGTTCTGCCGGTAAAACAAGGCTAACTGCTCGTATACCGCCGGATAGCTCAGGCGCAACGCTGCCGGAATCAGGAAAAATGTTTCGCTGACGACGGCAAAAAATTCAGCCGGGTGCTCTGCGGCATACGGATCGATACCGGTCTCGTCGTGCAGCGCATCCGCGGCCTCACCGGATTCCGCCCGCTCGACGCGCCCATGAAAATCTGCAAAGGCGGGCTCAAACGCTTGTGTCCACGCCGTCCGGCTCATGTCCTCATGCAGCGGCGGAAACCCGTCGGGGGGGCCGTTACGCATGTCGAGTTTATGCGCGAACTCGTGAATCACCACGTTGTATCCCGAACCGGTGTCCACATCCCGCGCATCCCGCCAGGACAACAGCACCCCGCCCTGTTCCCAGGCCTCACCGGTCACCGGTTCGCGCACGTGATGCACCACGCCATCCTCGTCCATGTATTCATGGTCCAGCATGAAGCTGTCGGGATAGACCACGATATCCGACCAGTCATCGTACCAGTCGAGACCCAGTTCCAGCACCGGAAGGCAGGCCTGGGCAGCGATGCGCACGCGTATCGCATCATCGATGACCAGCCCGGCCGCGCCGGTGATCGATTTGTCGTGCAGGAAAAGCAGGCACAGCGCACGCAGACGCTGCTGCCCCGGCCCGCCCAGATAAGCAAGGAAATCAAGCGCACGCAGCGTGTCGTCCCACAGCCAGTCGTCAATCGCGTGCTGCCGGAGTATCCGCTCCTGCCGCCGGCGGCGCAGCCAGTCAAACACCGGCTCAGTCGCCGCTGCGGGGTTCGCGCAGCGGCAATACCCGCGATCCGGCCTTGTCCTTTGAGGCGACACGGACGTCGCCGTCATCGCTCTCGACCTCGTCGAGTTCTACGCCCTCGATCTGGGCAAAGCGCTGGGAAATCTTGCGACTGCTGATCTGCACCTGTTGCGCATCTTCATGTGCCTGGCGCACATGATCGGCGAGCTTGCGCATGCGTTCATCGAAACGGCCGAAGTCGACAGCAAGGCGCGCCAGCGCGTCCTTGATGACATGAATCTGCTGCCGGGTCTCGACATCCTTCAGCACCGCGCGCGCCGTGTTGAGCACCGCCATCAGCGTGGTCGGCGACACGATCCATACACGCTTGCTGATGGCGTACTCCACCACCTCGGCATGATGGGCGTGAATCTCGGCAAACACAGCCTCGGCCGGCACGAACATCACTGCGCCGTCCGAGGTCTCGCCGGCGATAATGTATTTTCGCGAAATGTCGTCGACATGCTTGCGCACGTCGGCGCGGAACTGCTTCTGCGCCAGCGCGCTGTCGGCACTGCTGACACCGGGTGCAAACATGCGGTGGTAGTTTTCCAGTGGAAATTTGGAGTCGACGGCCACCAGTCCGGTCGGCGGCGGCAGACGCAACACGCAGTCGGCACGGGTGCCGTTGGACAGCGTGGCCTGCATCTCGAAAGCATGGGTCGGCAGGACATTGCGCACCAGCGCCTCCAGCTGTACTTCGCCGAATGCGCCGCGGGCGCGTTTGTCGCCCAGCAACTCCTGCAGGCTGACCACGCTGCCGGTCAGGCTTTCAATTTTTTTCTGGGCTTCGTCGATGGTGGCAAGCCGCGTCATCACACTGGTGAAGGTTTCATTGGTCTTGCGGAAGCCTTCGTCCAGCCGTTCATTGACCTTGCCTGCAATCTCACCGAGGCGCGTGTCGATCTTGGCATTGAGCGCCTCAGTGGTGACGTTCAGCCGCTCCTGCAGCGTCTCGCGCTGGGCGGCCAGCTCCTGGGTCAGCGACAGACGCAGCGCATGCACGGAATCCCGCGTCTGCTGCAGTTCGTCGGCAACGGTCTTGCGCTGACGGTCGCCGGTATCGCTGACCTGCTGCCCGACCCGGTCGCCCTGCCGCGTGAGGCCGTCATGCAGATCACCGAGCATGGCACG
>CAZXGO010000259.1:0-2881 GCA_964640035.1 uncultured Chitinophagales bacterium | reverse complement strand
ATGGGGAACTCATCAGCCCGGCACGCCCGTTGACGGCGATCACGCTCAATACTCGCGATGGCACACCCGCTCCGACGACTCTGCTGAACGATAAATGGACTTTGGTTTATATCGATAACGGTCGGTGTGACGAAGCCTGCCAGCATGCGCTGTGGACTATTCGACAAACGCGTTTATTGCTCGCCGAAGATATGGATCGGGTACAGCGCGTCTTCATCGCCGACGAAGACTGTTGCAACGACGCATTTCTGACGCGTGAGCATCCGGGACTCGAAGTGATCACGGCAGAGGACGACGCTACGCGTGCGTGGCTGAATCAATTTCCTCAGGATCCCGCAATTCCGTATGTCTATATCGTCGATCCACTCGGAAACCTGATGATGCGTTTCGACACGCGCGAGAATCCGAAAGGCTTGCTCAAGGATCTCGAAAAACTTCTCAAACTTTCACACATCGGTTGATCATGACTTCATCAATACCTTCCGGAGCAGTAGCGCTGCGTCGTCTCGCGCTGTTAGGCATGCTTCTGTGTCTCGTTGTTATCGTGTTAGGTGCCTGGGTTCGCTTGACCGATGCAGGCCTCGGCTGCCCCGATTGGCCGGGTTGCTACGGGCACGTAACACCCGCCGGGGCTGAAAAGGTCGAAGGCAAAATTGAGTCTTACTCACCCGGTTGGGAATACGACTCTGGTAAAGCCTGGCGTGAAATGATCCATCGCTACGCAGCAACCACCTTGGGCTTCATCATCGTGCTGATCACAGCAATTGCGATTGCGTATCGACGCGAGAAGCCCGTTAGCGTCGTGTACGCGGTGGGTTTGTTGGTGACGGTCGTACTACAAGGCATACTCGGCGCCTTCACGGTGTGGTGGTTGGTCAAACCGCTGATCGTCGTGCTGCATTTGACCGGTGGTCTGACCACACTCAGTTTATTGACGTGGTTGTGGCTGCGTATGCGTCGAGTCACGGCGGTCGTTCAACCCGAAGTCGGTGCCACGAAAATCGCTGCTCTCGATGGCGCAAGACGCGCCGGCATCGTCGCAGTCGCGGTCGTCGCCATCCAGATCATTCTCGGCGGTTGGACGAGCAGCAACTATGCTGCGGTCGCTTGTCCCGACTTGCCGACATGCCAAGGTCAATGGATTCCCAACGATATGGACTACGCTGATGCGTTCGTCATCTGGCGCGGTCTCGATATCAACTACGAAGGCGGCGTGCTCGATCATCCAGCTCGCGTAGCCATCCACTTTACGCACCGTGCCTGGGCCCTCGTTGCCACTCTTGCCGTTCTATGGGCTGCCTGGCTCGCTTGGCGCAATGCACCTACAGCGCTCGTCCGTAACGGCGCAGTTTGGGCGGTCGGTGCGCTGTCACTGCAATGGTTGATCGCGCTTTTGATGATTCTGAAGGCGTTTCCGCTATCGCTGGCCACCGGACATAATGCCGGCGCTGCGCTACTGTTAATGGCGCTGCTCGTCTTCAATCGTCGTCTGCGGGAAGTCTGATTGTGGCCGTCGCGAGCTCCGGTATCGCAAAACAACCGACCTGGAAGCTTTACTACGAGCTCACCAAGCCGCGAGTCGTCGCACTGATCGTCTTCACCGCGATCGTCGGCACTTTGCTCGCAAGCCCCGGCTGGCCCCCATTCGCCGCGTTGGTCTACGGCAATATTGGTATCGCGCTGTCAGCTGCGTCTGCTGCGGCAATCAACCACGTGCTCGATCAAAAAATCGATGAGCAGATGTCGCGTACACGTGGTCGACCACTACCGACCGGTGGCCTG
Source organism: uncultured Chitinophagales bacterium (assembly GCA_964640035.1). GTDB lineage: Bacteria > Bacteroidota > Rhodothermia > Balneolales > CAYWCV01 > CAYWCV01. The sequence goes on along the minus strand of CAZXGO010000259.1, from coordinate 1,099 downwards.
CATACGCACCAAGCCTTACTGTTTGCGGCGCTGCTCGCGATTGCCTCAATGGTGATTCTGTGGTGGTTGGTCAACCCGCTGACGGCTGTGCTGACGTTTGCCTCATTGATTGGCTACGCCGTGATCTACACGGTGTTTCTCAAACGAGCAACATCGCAGAACATCGTCATCGGTGGTGCCGCGGGCGCAGCACCACCGGTGCTCGGTTGGGCCGCCGTAACCAATTCCATCGATCCCAATGCTCTGCTGCTGTTCTTGATCATCTTCATCTGGACGCCACCACACTTTTGGGCCTTAGCCATCGCGCGCCGCGATGAATATGCAAAAGCCGGCATTCCGATGCTACCGGTCACTCATGGCATCCCCTACACACGCTTGCAGGTGCTGCTCTATACCGTCTTGCTCGTGCTCGTGACCTTGATGCCCTATCTCACACGGATGAGTGGTCTCATTTATCTTGTAGCAGCCATCATCCTGAACGCGCGTTTCCTCTACTATGCATTCGCATTGAAGATGACTGAGCGAGCGGAACTACCAATGAAGGTTTTCCGCTTCTCGATTTCGTATTTGATGTGGCTGTTCGCCGCCTTGTTGGTCGATCACTACATCATCACGACGCAGCTGCTGCCACTCGGCTGAACTGGCAACAAGACGAGAGAGCTTTAGCGAAACAGGGCGTCAGCGACGAACGGATTACTGCGTCGCTCGGCACCGAAGGTTGACGTGGGGCCGTGACCTGGCAGAAAGGTCACATCGTCACCAAGCGGAAATAGATTTTCACGGATCGAACGAATCAAGTCTGCATGATTGCCACGCGGAAAATCGGTGCGCCCGATCGAGCCTGCGAATAACACATCACCGACAATCGCGAACCGAGAAGGTGCGTGAAAGAAAACGACGTGCCCCGGTGTGTGCCCCGGACAATGACGCACTTCGAACTCGAGTTCGCCGACCGTGACGTGATCACCTTGCTGCAGCCATCGGGTCGGCACGAACGCCTCGCTAGGCGGAAAGCCGAACATCTTCGCTTGCGCCGGCATCTGCTCGATCCAGAACTGATCGCCCGAATGTGGTCCTTCGATCGGAACGGAGTAACGAC
>CAZXGO010000258.1:0-2883 GCA_964640035.1 uncultured Chitinophagales bacterium | reverse complement strand
CGCCCAACGGCATACGACACCTGCGGCTTGCGAGCCTGCACGATCACCACTTTTTTGCAGCGATTTCCTTCATCACGTCGATCTCAAGGTCGCGTTGCACCAGCAGCTTGCGCAGCCGGGCGTTCTCCTGCTCGAGCTCCTTCAGACGCTTGACGTCGCGGGTGGCCATGTCGCCGAACTTCTTGCGCCAGGTGTAGATCGCCTGCTCGCTGACTGCGGGCCGTTTGGCCACCTCGGTCACCGGCTCACGATCCGCCTCCCGAAGAATCTTGACAATCTGCTCGTCAGTGAACCTGCTCTTTCTCGTAGCTTCTTCGCCCTCACTTGGAAGCTACCGTCTCATGCTTCATCTGCTCCGAAGAATCGGGGGCAGGTCACGCCGCCAGCTCTGGCCAATGGGCAGATATTCCTTATCCCAACGGGCCTCAAATTCCCCCAGCCGGTGTTCGGCCTCTTGGGCCGTCGCGGCCTGATAGACATGGCGCGGGGGCACTATGCCGCTAGATATAAGGCTTTGTGGCGCTGGCTAATGGCCAACGATATCGCCTAAACCGAGACACACATATCGAATTGCAGTGCGATTTCCCCACGAATACGCAATGTGTAATTCGCCAGGTTCACCTTCGACGATGCTTGGGTACGCTAATTGCCCGTTCAGATGCCAATTAGCTTCGCCACAAAAGCCCCGGCCGCTATCGATGTCCCGCACCCAAGGCCAACTGTTTCCGTCGTCGTCACTAATCGCGATCGATAGTGGCCATCGGATTCTAGGCCAGGTGGCTTCCCCCCACCGCGATTGAGGCTCCAACTCTGCGCTGGACCGGTTGAATACCATAGCCAAAAGTCCGTTGGATAGGCGTAGCGCCATGATCGAACTATTGTTGTTCGGCAGGGTTGTCGACTGCGGCTCTGTCCAAGACTCACCGCCTAGACTCCCGGTCGCGCGATAAATTCGATCAGCCAACCTACTACGAAAAAATTGGAGGTGCCGTAGGCCATCTGCCGAACGGACGATGCTTCCGTGCACTCTGCCGATGCTACGTGGTACCTCAACAATCTCACTTGTAGCCTCGCCGTTTTGATCGAGGGGCAATATCAAGCTGTAGTCCTGCCCGAATGCTCCGCCCTCTTCTCGGCTTCGGTAGATTGGTAAAAGCCATCCGCCCCCGGGACGCTCGATCGGTGGATGGCGACAGAACGCGGGCGTATCAATCAGGTCTTTAGCCGCCGTCCAACGTCGCCCCCAGCCAGATGTTGATTGGTGCCTGAGCTTTGCCGTCCATTGCATCGAAAAAGCCGCGCCTTTTTCTTGCCAATCGCTGTCTTCCGGAGCGCGAGTTTGCTGTGCTGTATGAACCAGATGCAACCGACCATCAAAGCCAACAAATAGAAGAGGGTTTTGCTCGGACCGAGTCTCATCCTGTGACAACAGGCGAGGTTTACTCCATCGTTTTGTTCCGCGCCGCAAGACAGATCCATAGATCGACATGCTCGCCGTACCCTCCTGATCCCCAGCCATCCAGACGCAGGCGAGCTGATCAGGGCGTATCCAGCATAGCTGTGGCGCATGATTCTGCTGACCCGCAGGTTGAAGCAAGGTCCATAGACCCGGATCCAGAGGGGTGGCGACCAGTTCGCCGACACGAAACTGCTGTCTCAGGTTCTTGAATGCCTTGATTTCAAATGACATAGCTTCCGCGAAAATGCTGGTTCAGAAGAATTAATCGAGCTGACTGCAATCAATCTTTCATTGAACTTGTTCCGCCGCAAGCAGAATCAGGTTGTCAACCGGAACATTGCTAAGGCCGTATTTCGACTCGATTGGAACACTGCCAATCTTGTCAAGAACATTGAGTCCTTCAACGACCATGCCGAAAACTGCGTATCCCGGCTGGGTATCGCTCACGTAGTTAAGGCCCGGATTGTCGAGAACATTGAAGTAGTACTGACTCGTTGCAGAATTTGCTTCCGTTGTTCTCGCCATGCCAATAGAGCCGCGCACATTGCTCAAGCCGTTATTCGACTCCAGCAAGATCGGTACGAGGGTTCCCGCCTTGATCGCCGGTTCGGTTGTAAGCCACCCGCCTTGCGCAACAAAGCCAGTAACTCGGTGAAAGAGCGTGTCGCTGTAGAAGCCACTGCTGACATAGCGCAGAAAATTATTGACGGTGGCCGGAGCAGCAGTAGGATTAAGTTCAACAATGATGTCCCCTAGGCTGGTGCTCATCTTGACTCTGGGCTCAGGTACCTTAAAAGTCTTTGACCCCAGTACCGTGCCGGCGTCGTCCTTCAGCTCCACAGACAACTCTCCGGTACCGTTCACGGTGCACGAAATGTTGCGGTGAGTCGAGGTGCTCGTTGGTTCAAGGCTAAGACCGGAGCATTTCGTAATGCTGGCGGTATTCACCAGCTCCAAATCCGCACCGGTGATCGTAACGATCATCTTTTTAGAGTACTGCACTCCCGCGGAAGTGATTTGCAAATCGGGCTCTGACCGGCTGCCGCCGTCTCCGCATCCCGCAACGAGGATAGCGATTAGAACTGCCACAATCTGTTTGGAGTATTTGAAAAACATGTTGATGATCCGGTTGGGGAGATGAAGCAATAGTTTCAAAAAAATACCAGAATGCCATAACTGTCTTGGTCAGGTGTCGGGAAGCGATTGCGTCGCGAAAAGTGAGAGTATTGTTCAATGAAGAAAGTCTCTGCTGTATGGGTTGGTTATGGGTTGATGGGGCGCTCTTTGGCGCTGTCTTCATCTGCCAAAGAGTGGGTCCGCCCGGTTGGCGTGGTGGATCGTTCAGTTGGATCGCTCGAACGCGCATCCGATGATTTGGGCTTGCAGCCTGAGCAGCTATATGCGTCGCTGCCGAAGGCCTTGGC
>CAZXGO010000257.1:1035-2888 GCA_964640035.1 uncultured Chitinophagales bacterium | reverse complement strand
GAAAAACTTGATGCCCTGCTCGCATGGACCGCAACACGGCCGTTCACCTTCGTCCATGGCGACTTTCATGCCAAGCAGATGTTCTTCCCGACGGCCGCCGGTGGCGAGTTTGCCGTCATCGATTGGCAATTTCCATTTGTGGCGCCAGGGGCTTGGGATGTCTCACGCATTATTGGTCTGGGGTTAACCGACGAGCAGCGCCGAGCACAAATGGAAGGATTGGTGGCGGGTTATCACGCGTCTCTCAAAAAACTAGGCATCGAGGACTATAGCCGGGAAGAATTGGATGTGGACATCCGTTATGGCTTGGCTGTCAGCCAAATGATTATGGTGATCGCCTCAGCTCAGACCGATGTGACATTGATCGAAAAGGAATGCTCAGATTTGGGTGTCGATTGGCAAGATATGATGCTGTATCGAACCCAAAACGCCATGCTCGAATGGGGTACCTTGGATCTGCTCGAACAAATCTAAAACGCCCTGAGGCGTATGTCAGTTCAAGACCCTGAGGGTGTTTTGGCATAAGAGATCCTGGGCTGAGGGTTTGGCTGCTGATTAAACTGCAGTGTCGCTAGCGGCAACGGAAACGAAGTGCCTTTCAAGCCGCCGCTTCCATGAATACCTCGTCTCAGCTTATCAAGGAGCAACCCGCTCAAGAGCTATGACAATGCTTAAGGTTTCGCGGCCATTACTCTGCGCACAGGGGGGGTAAAGTGCGGACAGCACATCGCCTGCATCCAGCGCTCGGAACTGTCGCGAGTTAACTTTCGGAGCGTCAGTCGCGCTTCAATGTCGCGGGATGTGATTCCCAAACAAAAACGGCGCCCGAAGGCGCCGTTTCAAGGTCTTGTGCGCTCGAACTTAGCCGAGGATCTCAAGATCCGTCGCAGACGTGCGGCCACGCTCGCTCGAAAGGCCGAAGTTCAGCTGCTGGCCATCGCGCAAACCGGAAAGGCCTGAACGCTCAACCGCGCTGATGTGCACAAACACATCCTTGTCGCCATTGTCAGGGCAAATAAAACCAAAGCCCTTTTTTGCGTCAAACCACTTTACCGTACCCTTTTGTTTTGCATCACTCATGGAGTGTCTCCGTTTAATTAAAAGTATCGTTCAACCTGCCACTTCAAAAGTGGTCCCTAACAGCAACAGATAGAAGGCAGAAGTCGGGCAGGCGTAATTAAGTGGGGAAACCCAGGGCATCACGGGTAGGCGCGAGCAGCAGTACGTTCGATCGTTGATCATCGAGTGATTGAATCGGTGCGCATTAGGCCTGATGGTTATGCGGAATGCAAGGGTCAAGCCGTTAATTTGTCGATCCATCAGGCCGGAGGCACTGAGGTCCGTTAGTCTGAACGCAATGAGCAGCGAATCTGCATGCCCCTCAGCCCTACTTGGGTGAGAGGGCAGAGTGGCTTGAGTGGGCCCGGTTAGAGCAGCGCAAGCGCCTCGCGGGCAATCATCACGAGTAGGCAGAGCCCAGAGAGAATGAAGGTCAGCGCCCGGTAGGACACATTGTTCGACGTCATGTGAATGAGGCTGTGCACCACCCGAAAAATCACAAAGCCCCAAGCCAGTTGAATATGAAAAGTATCGGTGTGCTCGGCCAAGTGGATGTAGATGACGGTCGCATAAAAGAGGGTCGGCAGTTCGAAGAGATGGTTATAGTTATCTGTGATATTGCGTTTGGCTTGTGACAGCTTGGGTCTCAACTCATCCGAATGTTTCGCGCCCTGCAGCTTGCCCCAAAACTTGATGATCGAAGGGATGCGAGAACTGTAAAGGATGACGGTAACGACTGCCGTGAGTGCAATCATGGCAAAGAAGGGTGCAAGCATGATCCTAGTTTCCCGAGA
>CAZXGO010000257.1:0-993 GCA_964640035.1 uncultured Chitinophagales bacterium | reverse complement strand
CGCACTTTAGGTCGGTGAGAGCCGCCAGGCAAGGTGCGCTTAGATGCGTGTACTGAGCCCAACCGCAATGTGTGAGCCCACTTCAATCATGCGCTGCCATGCGCGGATGGCGGGTCCCGGCAAGTTTTTATTGAGCTTCCGGGCCTCTTCGCGATGTACCAATTCGTCATGGCGACAGTCGTACAGCAGCTCAATCATCTCTCCCGTAGGGTCAGCATCTGGATGCTTGCTCAGCTCGATGATTTGAGAGAGGTAATGCTGATCAACGAACGTTTCCACGGCATCGACCGTAGCAAAAACCGCTTTTCTACCAAACAATGCGGGTAACACGCCGGCCAGCGCACCGGCAATTTTCCAGAGCGGTAAGAGTGCGGTGACCTCGCGTGCATCGAGTAATGCCGCCATCCGTTCAAGATGTGTGGTTTCTGTTTCGAGATGCCTTTGGGCAAAGAGAATAATGAGGGGGTCTCGAGACACGCTCAAAATTCCTTTGTAAAGCCAGACAGCACCGTACTCGCCGGCGTGGTCTGTGCGCAGTGATGCGGTGAGCCAAGCGGCGCGGTGGCTAGATGCGGCCCCGACGCTCCTTGAGCCGCGCATGACTGGGTGAATAGTAGCCATATTAGGAATGCAAATTGATAAGGGTTGTACGACGGCACAGCAGTCGCAGGTCAGTGTCTGACCATTATGAGAACAAGGGTCGGCTCAATAAGTTCAATTTCTTTGGATGCGTGAGTCACGTTCGTCCACAGGGAAGGAGTTTAGCCAACAGGCATTGGATGTCCTGGCATGTGCGCATATAGCGCTTCGGCCTGTGTGCAGAATATTGGGGGTTGCAGGGCTGCAAGTCGTCCGGGAATTGCGCGGACCCAAACCTGGATTTAGGATGGGCATTGAGGGGGAGGCATTATGAGCGAAGCACGGCAATTACCTGAGAGCACATTCGGGTTTGAGTTGGAACATTTGTCGCCTGTGATTGGAACCGTGGTGCAC
>CAZXGO010000256.1:0-2913 GCA_964640035.1 uncultured Chitinophagales bacterium | reverse complement strand
GTTCAAACCACTCCCCTCACCTGCAACGGTGATGGTCGACGCAGCCGGCGCAACCCTGTCGATACTGATGGCGGCTGTTGCCGCCGAACTGGCATTGCCCACCGCATCCGTTGCGGTAGCAGACAAGGTCTCGCTGCCTTGACCCATGGCGGTGTAATCAGCAGCCAACAGCTTGTAGGACCATGCACCTGTGCCGTCAGCCGTGATGCTTCTCACAGCCGAGCCAATGGTCAACGCAATTTTTGCGCCTGCCTCGGCTGTTCCAGTGATGCTGACACCTGCGGTCCTTTCTGCGGCGTTGATGATGCCGTCGCCGGCTACCGAGTTAAACACCGGCGCATCGGGCGCTGCCGTGTCAATCAAAATATCCAGCGTCCCGGCCGCGCCAACGTTGCCCGCTGCGTCTGTTGCAGTGGCGCTGACTGTTTCAGCACCCTGGCCCATGGCCGTGATGTCTGCAGCAACCAGGGTATAGGACCACCTGCCATCGGCATCGGCAGTCACCGTGTGCTCATTGCCGCTGCCCAGGGTCAAGGTGACTGTGGCTCCAGCCTCTGCACTGCCCGAAACGCTGGCTGTTTGCTCTGACCCCGCGATCACATTGTCGGTTGCCACCGGGTTGATGACCGGCACACCAGGCGCAGTGGCATCGATGCTGATGGAGACTGCCTCACTGGCTACGCCCTGATTGCCACCACTGGACTCAACCGCTACTGCAAAACTGTGCTCGCCCTCGGTCAATGCGTCAGTGGTAAAGGTCCAGCTCGTTCCGGTCACTGTGGCAACACCCAGGCGTTCGCCCTGGTCATAGACAATGACTTGTTCACCATCAGCGAGTGCGGAGTTCGTTCCGGTAAGGGTGGGAGTGGTGTCGTTGGTGACACTTTGCGCAGCAGGCGAGGCGATGGCTGCCGTCGCGGTGGGCACCGTGGCATCAACCGTGACTGTGTAAGCTGCAGACGCATTGCCTTTATTCCCCGCCGCATCCACGGCTTGTACCGTGAAGCTGTGCGCGCTGTTGCTCAAACTGGGGGTCGTAAATGACCAAGTCCCGCTGCTGACTGTTGCCACACCCAAGCGGGTGGAGCCGTCATAAACGACCAGCACCTCACCTGCGCCGAGTTCACTGACTGTGCCCGATAAGCCCAAGGTGTTGTCATTGCTGCTGCCACCGCTTTCCACATTGCCCGTTGTCGGATCAACGTTGTCCGCAGCACCGGTGATCGCCGCACTTGCCGTGGGCGCGACGGTGTCAATGGTGATGGCGCGCGTTGCTGCTGCGCTGGTGTTGCCAGCCGCATCCTTGGCCGTGACGCTGATGGTCTCAGCGCCCTGCCCCATGGCTGTGATGTCTGCGGCGGTCAGGGCATACGTCCACACGCCGGAAGATGATGCTGTAACGCTGTGCGTCGTACCACCCAGGCCGATGGTGATGGTGGCATTGGCCTCAGCCGTGCCCGCGATGCTGCTCGATTGCTCAGAGGCGTTGAGCACGTCATTGCCAGCAACAACGCCAATCGTCGGTTTAGCCGGCGCTATCGTATCGACCGTAACTGTGAGCGCAGCAGAAGCAGCGCTTGTATTGCCCGCCTGGTCACTGGCCGTTGTAGCCAGGCTGTGTGCGCCCGCACCGAGACCAGATACGGAAATATCAACGTAGCCGTTCTTCACGTCGGCGGCAGTCAGCACAGAACTGCCCACTTGCACGCCCGCATCGGTCAGCCTAACCGTATCGCCAACGACAACCGCTGTGCCGTCAGTTGCGGTGTTGTTGAGTGCTACGCGCACTGTGACCGAAGTCAGGTTGGTGATATTGTCAGTCGATGAACTGCCTGAGTCGGAGGCGGCAGCCAGGTCAGGCGCAGAAGGTGCCGAAGGCGCTATGCGGTCAAGAAACTGGCTTTGCGCCGCGCTGACCTCTGAGACCGACGTTGCGCTTGCAATCGCCGCAGAAGCGTCTACGGCCTCGCTGATCTCTGCTGTATCCAGACCAGCATCAGCCAAAACTGCAGTCAGGGTGCCAGAGTCGCTCAAGTCAATGGCTGTACCGCTGAAGTTGTCCACCTGCTCGGCCAGGTTTGCAATCACGCTTTCGCCCGCGCCATCAGCGCCACCGGTGTCAGCCAGGGTAATCACCGTGGCAATTTGCGCAGCAGCCTTTTGTACCGAGACGTCGGCCGCAGCAATGGGGTCATAACTGGTCAGGCTGGTGCCCGCAGGCAAATTCAAGCCCAATGCACTGGCAACTTGACTGGCAGCAGTGGACGCATCAACGCCAGTGGCCACAACGGCTTGCACCAAAGTGGTCAATGGGTTGATGGTGGTGGAACCGGCTGGTGCCTTCAGGGCCGTGGTGTTGGGCAAGCCGGTATCGATGTTGACACCGCCCACGGCGATGATGGTTCCGCTGGGCGCCCCGCTGGGCAGAAAGAAGTTGCCGTTGTCATCGGTCGTGCCAACGTAATAGTCGGTGTCGGCATCGGCCTGGCCGTTGCCATTGGTGTCAACGTAGACCTTGGCGTCGCGGATGTAGCCGTCAGCCAGAATGCCGCTGGAAAAACCAGAGTCAAAGTCATTGCCGGCACTGTCTTGCACGGCATTGGTCTGATCGCCAGCAACTGGCGTGTAAGTCACGTTGACCGCACCTGCAGCAAACGCATTAGTCAGGGTCAGCGTCACGGCCGTGCCAGAAGCTGACACCGAGGCCACCGGATTAGCAACACCCCCGGTAGTGACAGAGAACTCAGTGGTAGCCGGCAGGTTGGTGCCGTCCATGGTCTCGCTAAAGGTCAGCACCACGGTCTTGTCGGCGCTGTGGGCCTCTAGCAACTGCAGCAATGGCGCTACGTTGTCAATCACGTAGTTCTCGCTCGTAGCAGCTGAGCCCGCATTGCCTGCCACATCGGTGTAGGT
>CAZXGO010000255.1:0-2947 GCA_964640035.1 uncultured Chitinophagales bacterium | reverse complement strand
CTGGGACAAGCTTCAAGGTGGCTCCATCGGGGGTACCGTTTGGGAAAAAGCAAAAACAGACGATTTGACGTTGAATCTCGACAGCTTAGATGAGATGTTTGCGATCGAAGAAGCGAAAGCGAAGGTCAAAGCCGCGGCCAAGAAACAGACGAGCATCACATTGATAGATCAAAAGCGCTCTCTTAACATCAGCATTCAGCTCGCTGGTTTGAAAATACCGTTCGATAAAATCAAGGCTGCTTTGATCGAAATGGACGAAGATGTACTACGGGCAGAGCAACTTGAAGTGATCGCTTCGACCGTGCCGACTTCCAAAGAGATCAAGCTCATCATGGACTATGCGGGCAGAAAAGAAGAGTTGGCCACTGTTGAGCAGTATTTCATGCACATCATGCAGATACCTCGCCTCGAGGGTCGTGTGTGCGCTCTGCTTTACAAATCAACAGCGCCGGATATTCTTGCGAGAGTACATGCAGACTACTCGTTGCTCTCTGAGGCGTCAACTTGCTTGCAGGAAAGCGAGTCTTTTGTGAAGGTTCTGAAGGGGATCTTAGTCGTTGGCAATCATCTGAACACTGGCTCCTACCGCGGCTCTGCATCCGGTTTCAGGCTTGACATGCTCTTACGTCTGAAAGATTTCAAGGCTATCGATCGAAAGACCTCTCTGCTGCACTTTGTGTACAATGAGCTCTTCAAGACTGATCCTGAGATCGCAAATCTTTCAACGGAGCTAGCAATGGTCAAGAAGGCGTCCGTGTTGTCCATTGAGTCCATATCTGCCTTGATGGGTAAACTGCAGTCTGGATTGGTGCAGGTCAAGGAAGAAATATTGCACGCAGCGGGCATCCTCGGCGAAGCGGTGCACGAATCTTTTCATTCGAAAATGGCGCCGTTTGCGGAAGAGATGGACGAAAAGATGAAGAAAGTTCAAGAATTGTCTTCGGAGGCAAACAGCGCTGTGAAACAGGTGACAGAATTCTACGGTGAACCATTCAAGCCGGACAATCCAATTCACATTCTTCGAGTTGTGAGTGATTTCTTGACGATTTTCGACAACGTACGTGATTCTATCAAGGCAGAAGAGGCCGCGGAGGCTTTGAGAAGGCGACTTAAGAAGGCCTCGGAGGAACAGAGACTGCTGAAACAAAAGCTGAGTCCGAAGCCCAAACCTGTGCGAGTGTTGGACACCGTCGAAGCGGTACACGCAGAGCTTATCAGCAAAACAAAGAAAATATCACCGATACGATCGCCTGGGAAGGGGTCTACAGCGGAATCCGAGCCTGACGTGTCACCACGAACGCGCTTCTTGGCGCAGAGGTCGGTGAGAAGTCCACCTCGCGGCAAGCAACTCGATTTCGAGAGCGAGAACGAAGACAGGGCATGAAATAGACATTAGAAACGCAATTTAGGACGAATATATGTAACGATGGTGCGAGCTTGTACAACGACTATTCGTCCATGTCGGCGATTTCAAAAGCATAGTCATCGCGAAGCACGCTCTTGGCGTTCTTATCCAACGCCATTTCCGCGAACGATTTTCCGAACTGCTTCATGTAAACTTCTTCCTCATCTTGAGTGACGCATTCAACGTCTGAGGTCGCAGTGGCGACGCAGAGCAAAGCGTAGCCTTGGTCTCTGAGCTCCTTGGACAAACCCAAAGATTCGGGTTGCTCCACTGACCCTTTGCTAATTTTCACTGCGCACTTTGTGCAACCACCCATGCGACACGCGTTCGGAAGCAACCAGCCTTGCTGTTCAGCTTCGAACAAGATGTATCGCCCTTCGGGTACTTCCAAATTGAGAACGTCTCCAGTTTCGTGATCCGTCACTTTCACACTGCGAACTGGCGCGTTCACATCTGTCGTCTTCATTCCCTTCCACGCGTAGTTCTCAATATTCACGAGCGTATCCGCCTCACACGCTCCAGCCTTGCGAGATGCGATGTTGTAATCATCTTCGAGCCACAAATCCACGGTTCCGTCCTTTCTGACGAACTTCTCTCTCCACTCCGCTGTCGTCATGTTCGCGATGCTCTTCGGGCGGTCCTCGTCTTCCGACCCGTCGTCATCCCGATTCTTCGTCGCCTTACTCGCGTCGCCCTGTTGCAGCGTCATTCCGATCGGACCGAGCGACACTCCCACTGACTCGGCGAGCTTCTCCACCCTCGACATGACGTTCGACTCTCGCGCGCCCCCTCGCTTGGCTTCCGTCGCCTTACTCGCGTTCCCTTGCTGGAGCGTCATCCCGATCGGACCGAGAGAGATTCCGAGAGACTCGGCCAACTTTGCCGCCCTCGACATGATGTTTCGCTCGTCCTCTCCCTTCTCCTCCCCTCGCTTTCCCTCCGCGCGCGCCACCGTCCAGCGCGTCCGTCTCATCGTCCCCCGCCCTCGTCCCGTCCGCGTCGTCGCCTCCCGCGTCGCGTCCGCGCGCGTCGTCAGCCCCCTCGCGCGCGTCCACGCGAGTCGCATGATGCCACACCCACGCGTCACGTCTTCGCGTCTCTCGTCTTCGCGTCTCTCGTCTTCGCGTCTCTCGTCTTCGCGTCGCGCCCACGCGCGCGCACGAGGAGTCCGAATCGGCGGGGCGAAACGATCGAGGGCGATCGGATTGGGGTTTAAACCCTAGAGTCATGACTCAAGGCTTTGAGGGGGTAAAACGAACATCCGTCCGATCGCCCTCGGCGGTCTGTCGCATACACGCTCTGAGTCATGACTCGTGAAGGCGACCGACGCACGGCGGACGCGCGTCGGCGTCGCGACGCCGGATGGGTGACGCGTCGACGCGATCGGTCCGTCGCGTCCGTCGACGTCGACGCGCGTGGTGACACCGTCGCGCGTTCGTCGTGGGATATGATCGCGTCCGCGCGCGCGTGGACGCGCCCGTCGACGTCGGCGTCGGTGACGCCGCGCGCGCGAGGGCTCGAGCGGGTGACGGGGACGCCGCG
>CAZXGO010000254.1:568-2955 GCA_964640035.1 uncultured Chitinophagales bacterium | reverse complement strand
AGTCACCAGAGCCGGTGCTCGTGCACGTTTGGAAGGAGTCGGCGACGCCGTTGTCTCGGAGGACATTGCCCGAGTTGGGCCTGTTATAAACTTGGTAATCTGGCACGCACTTTTCATTGCCGTCGACGATCGTCTGAAGAACGATGTCAACGCTCGGATACGGGAGCTCCACGTACCCGCCGATGCCGGCGACGGTGCCGCCTGATCGAAGCCGGCACTTATCGTTGTCTGCGTAGCCTTCAAAAGTTTCCGCAAACACGGCGGTGAGTTCGGTACCGCCGGCGAAGCACTTTGTACCCGCCATCGACGCAGCGACGTAGGCGTCTGCGCCGAGGTAGATAGGCTGAGCAACGTTGATTTGCGGGCCAGCGCACACCTTGGTGTCATAGCAAAACTGTAGCTTCATGTCCACGATTTCAAACACGAAGCCCGTCTTGAAGCTCGCCGCCGCCGAGAACGCTCCCGTAGGTTCAGCCTTAACTCCGGGATTACCGCTCACTTTGATGTGCGCGTTCCCGTCGTCCAAGCCAACTTCAAATCCAATATCGCCTTCGTGATAGACACGGTAACTGAATTCGCCCTTCGCCTCCGCATAGAACATCCATGGAGCGGTGACGCGAACTGTACCTTCAAGCGTCGTGTAAAATCCAGAGCCACCACCAAATGTTTGCGAAAGTTGACGAGTGATCCCACCATCGGTGAAATCTCCAGTCATGAACGTTGATGCGTCGGCTTTAATGGTCACCTTTGTGTCGAAGGCTGCACCGACAGCGATGACGAAAGCTGCCTTTTTCATTTGCTTGAAGGCATTAAGAAGTCCATCCGTGAGTTCGCTATCGGCGAAATCCAGAATGCCAAGGCCTAATGCGGCGGCATCGTGATGCTTGCCACTGTGAAAAACGGGATGGGATTTCACATGAGCTCGCATGCGCTCGGTTTGGAGGCGAATGTGTGATTCCATCTCCGGCGCATACGTTGCATAAGCAGCCTCAAGGCGACCGAGATATCTCGCCGCGAGAGCCAGCTGACGAGACTCGAGTTCTGACGCCAAACGGTTGCGATACTCAATCTCTTTGTTCGCCTCTTCCAAATTTTCGACGTCTCCACTCTCCAGCAGCCGACGGCCGATACCGATGCTGTTGAACCAGCCAGTGATGGTGTCGATGCCCTGCTTTACGGTGTCCTTTGCATCTTCGATTGCATCGGCGATAGGCTGTCCCCAGCTCTTGATGACATCAAAAGCGACAAAGAGTTTCTTCTTCACCCAGTTCACGATGACTTCGATGGATTGTGTGATAACTTCATGGGGAATTCTCACCTTCTTCACCCGAATACACACGCTGATGGGATACTTCGTGTCCATTTCCATCGAGAAGCCTGCGGTGGCGGTTCCGGTGCCGTGAAGCTTTTTGGAAAGATCCAGTTCCATGCCGCGATTCTTTTCAAACTTGAGCTCGATTTTCGGGGCGATGCACACCTGCGTCAAGAGACAGACAGGCGACCAGCCGGGTAGACCAGGAAACGTCAAACCAGGCATGCGAGGAAGCTTCACCGAAGGGAATCCTGGCATGCGAATAGTCGGCGTCTTTGGCGGCCAAGGAATGCCACTCCAGTCCACGTTGATATCGGGGAAGTCAGGCCATTCCGGCGGACTGAAAGTTGGCGGGCACCATCCAAGGTCCGCCGATTCTTTATCTCCGAGCTTTGCGGGTTTGGAGAAGTGTGGATTACGAACGCGACGGTGCGTAGTCCAGTTGTGACTGCGAACATCTTCGCCACGCATGATGGCTTTAATCATGCCGTCCAGCGCGTCGTGATTTATGGGGTCAAGCAATCCCATGTATACCGGTTGGATGATATGTTCGGGCTCAACGCCCAGATCAGCCGAGTTGCTGCCACAGATAAACGCCTTTTCAATGCCGCGCATGACCGCCTCTGGGCTCACCGGAATGATTGAGTTGGCAATCGCTTCAAACAGATCCGTCACCTTCTTGGCGAAGTTCTTGGCCAAGTCCTCCGCTTTAGAGGCAATTTCTTGTATCTTGGCTCCAATCGAATCGAAGGCACTCTTCACGTCGTTCGCGGCGCGAGCGACATAGCCGGGCGCCTCGGCAATGGTCCTCGCAGCTTGCTGAATGCCATTGGCAATGTCTTGGATCCAACCCATGAGCTGGCATCGGCCGTCCCTCCACTCGTAGCCTGGAATGCACTGCACACAACCACCGGTTACGCGCAAGAGTTTCACGCGCCAGCAGCTCTGCTCGAATGTTGGAAGTGACGCGCACGCAGTGCACCAGTGACAACCGCAGCTGCACCGGACGCCCCATCTTCTCCAACTGCAGCTGCACCAGCACCAGCACGGCCAGCTCCAGTTGAAGAAGATGGGG
>CAZXGO010000254.1:0-555 GCA_964640035.1 uncultured Chitinophagales bacterium | reverse complement strand
ATCGAGGTGCGGAATTGCGCAGAGTGCAGGATACGCCGCGTCGCCAGGAAGGTCGCACCACGCGCCCAACGATGGCACCCCGGAGGTGTTCGAAGCGATGGGCGTTATATCCGTGCTCAAGATTTCATTCTTCGCATCCTCGTCCCACGCCGCGTTGAGTTGATTTTGAACCATTTTGTTCTCCTTGACAGAGGTGCAGTCGTCGAAAGCGGTTTCAACGGAGGCGTCGTAAAAATCCATCATAGCAACGTAAGAGAAATTTGAACCGCTGTCTCTCGCGTCGCACACGAAAAGTAAGGTATCGTATATAGCCGTGGACTCGGCACAATCGCAGCGCTCTTCCAAGCACGCCAGCTTCTTGCGCTCTCCGTCTCCGATCGCGTGGACGGCGTCGCACCCGTGCCCGTCGAGAAGCTTTCGAACTTGAAGATCGTCGCCGCACTTCTGGATGCACCCCGTACCTTGCATTCCGATGGCAAACTCTTCTTCCGGAGTCATCGCGGTGGTGTCTTTGCTTCCAGATTCTTGTTCGTCGATGCTCATCTCCATCCCCTC
>CAZXGO010000253.1:0-2973 GCA_964640035.1 uncultured Chitinophagales bacterium | reverse complement strand
AAGAGCCTATGTTTCTCGCCATGCTCGAGTCGGCGCGGGCACCATCGTGATGCACGGTGCTGTGGTTAACGCGGGATGCGTAATTGGTGAGAACTGCATCGTCAATTCGATGGCGCTTGTGGAGCACGACGCGGTGGTAGGGGATCACACTCATATCGCTACCGGCGCTCGCGTCAACGGTGGCGTGACGATTGGCCCGAGGTGTTTTGTCGGGTCGGGTGCGGTCTTACACAATGATATTGAGATTGGCGAGGGGGCGATCATCCCGGCTGGCGCTTTAGTGCGATCAAGCGTATCGACAACGCGTTCATCCTCGGTTGAAGAGCGAGGTGCGGCTCATGGCTGATTTCAGAGCAGACCGTGTTTTGGTAATCGCCGAAGCGGGCGTTAATCATGACGGCAATATTGAGCAGGCACTGCAACTGATAGATGTTGCGGCGGATGCAGGTGCTGATCTTGTGAAATTCCAGACTTTCGATGCCGACATGTTGGCGACAGCCAATGCAGCGCTGGCCGATTATCAAGAGAAGTCCTCGGGTAGTGACGATTTGCCCGCCGAGACAGGTCAACTGACGATGTTGAAAAAGCTACAGCTGAGTGAGCGTGACCATCACAAGTTAATGGCGCACTGTGAGGCCCGTGGCATTGAGTTTTTCTCGACTGCGTTTGATCTACACAGTCTGGATTTTCTTGCTCAATGCGGTGCCACGCGATTTAAGGTGCCCTCGGGCGAGATTACCAACCTCCCTTACCTCCGGCAGATCGCTTCTTTTCAGAAAGATGTCATCATGTCTACCGGTATGGCGAGTCTGGATGAAATTGGCGAAGCCGTCCGTTGCCTCGAAGTTGCGGGCTTGCCAAAAGAAAACATCACCTTGCTGCATTGCACTACCGAGTATCCCGCGCCCATAGATGAGGTGAATTTGCGGGCCATGTGCGCGATGGGTAAGGCCTTTGGTGTGGCGGTGGGCTACTCAGATCACACTGATGGTATTGATGTGGCCATTGCCGCAGTCGCCTTGGGCGCTTCGGTCATCGAAAAGCATTTTACGCTCGACCGCAATCTGCCAGGGCCTGACCACCGCGCCAGTCTTGAGCCTGAGGGGCTCAAAGCTATGGTGGCGGGCATACGCCGAATAGAGCGCGCTTTGGGTAGTGAAGAAAAAAAATGCACTCAGAGCGAGAGAAAAAATATCACATTAGTGCGTAAATCGATTGTGGCTGCGCGAGCGATCGAAAAAGACGAAGTGCTCTCTGAAGACAACCTCACGGTCAAGCGCCCCGCCACAGGCCTGTCGCCCATGTTATGGGACGGCGTGATTGGCACTAGGGCTGCCCGATCATTTTTGCCCGACGAAGTGATTGAGCTATGAAAAAGGTCTGCGTTGTGACAGGTTCTCGCGCAGATTACGGCCTGTTGCGCTACGTGATGTCCGGGCTGCGTGATTCTGCGCAATGCGACCTTCAGGTGATTGCGACGGGTATGCATTTGGCCAGCGAGTTTGGCTATACCTGGCGCAACATCGAGGCGGACGGCTTTCATATCGATTGGAAGGTCGACATGCTCCTCGGTGCAGACACCCAGGTCGCGGTAACCAAATCAGTGGGTTTGGCCATTACCGGGTTTGCCGATGCTTTCGCTGCGTTGCAACCTGACCTCGTCTTGCTCCTGGGCGATCGTTTCGAAATTTTTGCTGCTGCATCCAGCGCGACCCTTGCGGGAATCCCGATTGCGCATCTACATGGGGGTGAAATCACCGAAGGGTCAGTGGATGACACCATTCGGCATGCTATTACCAAGATGTCCAGTTTGCACTTTACCGCTGCCGAGGCCTACCGGCAGCGCGTGATTCAGCTGGGTGAGCCGCCGGATACTGTCTGGAATGTAGGGGGGTTCGGTGTCGATTCAGCCCTGCAAACGCCCTTGATGGCGCGCGCCGATGTAGAAGAGCAACTCGGAATTTCGCTTAGCGAGCCGGTGCTCCTGATTACATTTCATCCCGAAACCGGGCAGGTCGATATCGACGCGTGTGCCCAAATGTCGGAATTGCTGGCCGCTTTACAGGCGGTGGATGCAACGCTGGTGTTTACCTTACCGAATGCCGACGTTGGTGGACGAGTTATATTTGAATTGATAAACGATTTTGTCACCAAGAACCCGGCACGCGCCTGTGTGCGCGCTTCTTTGGGGCAACGCCTTTATCTATCGGTATTGGCGCTCTCCGCAGGTGTCGTGGGCAATTCATCTTCAGGGTTACTCGAGGCGCCCGCATTTGGTGTGGGCACGGTCAACATCGGTTCTCGACAGCGTGGTCGCTTGAAGGCGGCGAGCGTGATTGATTGTGCCGCCGAGCGAGGCGCCATTCGAGAGGCGATCGCTTTGCTGATAAGTCCAGAGACTCGCGCCCGCAATCGATCAGGTATCCAAAACCCCTATGGTCAGGGCGGCGCGGCCAAGCGCACAGTTGCCGTGCTTGAGCAGTGGGAACCGCAGTGCAGCAACAAACTTTTTTACGACCTCAATTTCGCCTCACATGAGGCAGGGAGGGTAGCGGTGTGATTGAAGCGGTGAACTGGCGAAAAGCCGTTATTTCAGAACATGCGACGTTCCAGCAGGCGTTTCAGAATCTGAATGATGTCGCCATTAAATTATGTATCTGTGCCGACGAGGACGGAACGCTGATTGGCCTGATCACGGACGGTGATCTGCGGCGGGGCTTGCTCCGAGGGTTGTCGATGGATGACACCGTGGCGCAGGTCATCAACCGCAACCCGCTAGTCGTGCCAGAGAATACTGACTGGACTACGGTGCGTGCACTGATGCGTGCTAACAAGGTAGCCCAGGTGCCCAGTGTCGATGAAGAGCGCCGGGTAGTTGGCTTGTATCTCTGGGATGAATTGGGGCCCAGCGAAGATCATGACCACGTCATGGTATTGATGGTGGGTGGCCTGGGCAAACGACTTCGACCCTTT
>CAZXGO010000252.1:0-2980 GCA_964640035.1 uncultured Chitinophagales bacterium | reverse complement strand
CAATAAATCAGGTTGAAACTCCCGCAGCAATGTCGCTACCAGCGCGGCGGAAGGATGCAAGGTGACCGCGACACACAGCGCTTTACCGCGCGCCGGCGCTGCCAAACGCAGTGCTTGTTCGATGCTCAGCTCGCGCGGTGACGGTGCAAATACGAAGCCGATCGCATCGACCTGCTGTTCGAGAGCGACCGACACCGCCGTCGCGTCGGTCAAACCACATACCTTGATCCATACTTGCGCCACGACACTCAAGCCCGCGACGCTTGCCGACGCTGATCGACAGCCGAACGAGCGGATTCCAACATGGCCGCCAAATGAGCCGCAGGATCTGCGGCTTGCATCAACGCACCGCCGATCAAAGCCAAGTCGTAGCCAGCGCTTCCCATACGCGCGGCATCTGCTGGGGTCATCACACCGCTCTCAGCCACGCGAGGCACCGAGGTTGGCAACTCCGCCACTAAGGACTCCAGTCGATCCGGCACGACTTGCAGACTGACCAGATCGCGACTGTTGATCCCTATCAGTAATGAAGCATCCACCGATTGAAAGCGTTCAATCAAACGACTGGCGCGCTCGATATCGGCACGGTCGAAAGTCTCGATCAAGACGAACAGTTGCTGAGCAAGTGCTGTTTCACAAAGTGAGCTCAAGCTGTGCTCGTCGAGCATGCGCACGATCAACAAGACGCCGCCGGCACCTGCTGCCCGCGCTTCCAGAACTTGATAGGGATCGACCAAAAAATCTTTGCGCATCGTCGGTACGCGCGAACCTCGTCCATCGGTCGACGGTCGAACCACGCGCAATGCAGACGCGGCGCGAAGATGATCGAGCGAACCATCGAAGCGATCCGGCTCCGTGAGCACGGAAATCGCCGCTGCACCGCCTTGCACATAAGCGCGGATCCGCGCGTCAGCCGAATCCTCGTGGGCATTAGCGAGCTGCCCAAGCGCCGGCGAGCGCAACTTCATCTCGGCGATCACATCGAAGCCGCGCTCGGAAAGTTGCAACGACGGCGGTGCCGGCATATCCCTGAGTGAGGCAACCAACTCGGACTGCGATAGCTGAGCTTTGGCGATCTCGACCCGACGTCGACTACTCGCAGCCATCGTCGCGAGAAAATCCTCAGCCACGTCCAAACTCCGCGAGCTTCTGCAACATCTGCTTTGCAGTACCGCCATCGATCACAGCGGTGGCGCGCACGACGCCATCCATCGGATCCGCAACGAGTCCGGCGCATTCAAGCGCCAAGGCAGCGCCCATTAGCAAGGTGTCGCGGTGCGCACCAACATCGCGCCCCTCAAAGACCGCACGTAATGCCGCTGCGTTGTCGATCGCATCACCTCCTGCAAGCTCCGACGGATCGCAGAGGCTCATGCCGTAATCGGCAGGGCTGCGGATGCTGCGGGTCACAACACCAGAACGGACATCAAACAAAACAAAAGGACCCGCAGTAGTGGGCTCGTCCCAACCAAGTGCCCCGTGCACGACGAACGCGCGCGTCAGACCGGGCAAACCGGCGAGCGTCTCTGCCATGAGTTCGGCCATCGGCTCGCTATAAGCACCAACAAGCTGGAACGGCGGCGCTGCGGGGTTCGTGAGCGGCCCGAGTACATTGAAGATCGTACGAATACCGAGCGCCTGTCGAATTGGCGCGATCGACTTCATCGCTGGGTGGTAATGCGGCGCAAATAGGAACGAGAATCCCGTCGCGCTCAAACAATCCCCGGCTCGCTGCTCATCGAGTGGCAGAGACAACCCAAGGGCTTCGAGCACATCGGCACTGCCACTACGACTCGAGATGGATCGATTGCCATGCTTGATGACGGGGATGCCACAAGCAGCCACAAGCAGTGCGGTGCCAGTTGAGATATTCACGCTGCCCGAAGCATCGCCGCCTGTGCCGACGATATCGATGGCGCGACGCTGTAGATCGCCATCTACGTTCGGCTTGCGCGCCAATTCGCGCATCGCCCCGGCAAAGCCACGCAACTCGGTCGCCACGACGCCCTTGGCACGAAGACCCGCGAGTACGGCACCCGCAACCGCGGGTGACAGAGACGGATCCGTTAAGGCCTTGAGCAGCCGCGCACTCTCTTGCTCGCTCAGATGATGGCAATCTAGAACGTGCTCGAGCATTTCTTTGACCGACTTTTCAGTCACGCCGACCTCCAGACTGCAGCAGGAAGTTTTTCATCAGCTGAGGCCCATCCGGCGTGAGCACGCTCTCGGGATGGAACTGCACACCCTCGACCATGAGATCACGATGTCGCACACCCATGATTTCACCCTCGGCGGTCTGTGCCGTAACCTGCAAATGGGTGGGGAGACTCTCAGGTTGCGCAATCAAAGAATGGTAACGACCGATCTCACACGGATTCGGCAGTCCCTCGAATAAACCCATTCCGTCATGCGTGATCTGCGAAGTTTTACCGTGCATCAAGCGGCCAGCACGGACCACCTTGCCGCCGAAAGCCTCGACGATGGATTGATGCCCGAGACAAACGCCGAAAATCGGCACTTTGCCTGCGAAGGCGCGGATCATCTCCATTGAGACGCCCGCATCGTATGGCGTACCGGGACCAGGTGAAATGCAAACATGCGTTGGAGCGCTCGCAAGCGCTTCTTCGATGGTCACGGCATCGTTACGCCGCACATCGACCTCGGCACCCAGGATCAAAAATGCCTGCACGAGGTTGTAGGTGAAGGAGTCGTAGTTGTCGATCAAGAGCAGACGCGGCGCGGCCATGATCACAGACCCTCCGCGGCCATCGCGAGTGCACGCGCGGCGGAGCTGCTCTTGGCGATCACTTCGTCGTATTCGCTCTGAGGCTGACTATCGGCAACGATGCCGGCGCCAGCCTGATAGGAGTATTCGTCACCACGGAATACCAAGGTCCGGATCGTGATGGCTTGATCCATATCGCCTTGGGCGCCGAAGTAGCCGACGGTGCCGCCATAGAGACCACGGCGGACTGGCTCC
>CAZXGO010000251.1:0-2981 GCA_964640035.1 uncultured Chitinophagales bacterium | reverse complement strand
GGCGGTTTCTCGGTCATAGACAACAAATTTGGACGCGCGATTCTAAAGATTGACGAACCAGAGGTCAACGAAAAGTTCCGTGGGGTGAAAGGCCATTCTCGGATCTATGATTGGATCGCTCGCAGCCAGGTTTTTGCGTCAAAAAATCAATCAAGGTCTTTCGCACTGAGTCTAGAAGAATCCACGCACGGGTTTAATTCGTCTTGCCACTGGCGCCTCGAGTGTACGCTCTACCTTCTCAAGTGCTCATATCAATAGGCTGCTGAACAGCGGATACCGGCGCCCTTTGGGCATCGTAACCGTTTCTGAGATCGGTAGAGTTAAGGCCAGACCTTCGATTCTCGTTAGCAAAGTGGTGACTCAGTGTTTTTCTAGCGCCTTTAAAAAGATAGGCCCATCCATCGGTATGAAGATGAGCGTGTTGAACCCGTGTTTTGGATGCTAAGTTTGACAATTGCTCAGCGCTGGTTGAAGCATAAAAATAAATATTCTTTATATATAAAGCTTGTTATTTTTATTTTTGTTAAGCGCTGCTGCCTTGTGGAAACAGGTGTTTTTAGTCAGATAATCAACTGGTTAGATCAAGGATTAATGAGTGAGTAACTTGTGCGTTATATCTGAACAAGATGTCAGTTGGCAAAGAATTAAATGTGAGTGGTTTTGCTCATCAGCGACCTAACGACGAGGTGGCTAACAATAGAAACAATATACACACAAGTTATCCACAGGTTTTAACGTAAATCATTGATTAGTTATCGTTTTTTTCGAGCTATTAAAAGAATTTGCTGGTCACGCAAGTAACATTAACGTTAGTATCCCCTCTAGGTTAATACGGTGAACGAGCGCTCAGCCAGATCCCAGCGGTCGGTATGAAAGGTACTGCCGTTTGCTCAAGGATATCACTGCACTTTGGTGGTTGGGGAACATCGAGGACGTAAGGCCTGTAGACGGTTTGCAGTCGGTTAATGATTCAGTTTTCCGAGCGAATTGAACGGCGTTTCGGCGCGATGGTGAGTGGGTTACGGTTTAGGGATCGGTGTTTGAATCAGGGTGGGCACGACCGTGAGGGCCACCGGTCAGTTGGCCGTTTCAGCGCCGTGGTTTGGCCAATCCCAAGCCGCGCTGGGTTGTTTATCGGATTCAGATTCAGTGGAGCTCGGCGCGCGTTGCTAGGCATCTCATAGATAGAGGTCGGTTTGTTGGTTCAAGAATGGAAACAATGTCTGGAAGCGTTGGCCAAAGACCTTTCTTTGGAGGATTACAACACCTGGATTCGACCGCTCCAGGCGGAGTCCGGCGCGAAAGGTTCGCTTGTTCTCTACGCGCCGAATAAATTTATTAGAGATCAGGTCGCGCAGTCGTTTTTACAAAAGATACGCCTTCATTACGAGCGTTTATCCGGGGGGAGTGTTGAAATTCGCGTGGGTGATGTGCCAAGGCCCCTGGTGGCACCGAGGGTTGACCAGCCCGCAGGCTCAAAACCCAATAGTTTTGCGGAAAGGGAGCGTTTCTATCCCCTCCTGGACCTGAATAAATCCTTCACTTTTGAAAGCTTTGTGGGCGGGCGATCTAATGAAATGGCGCGCGCTGCAGCGCTACAAGTCGCTGAAAATGTGGGTGTTTCATCCTATAACCCGCTGTTGCTGTACGGCGGTGTGGGGTTGGGTAAGACACATCTTATGCACGCAGTGGGTAATGCCATCGCGGACCGGCATCCACATCTTAAAGTAGCGTACATGTACTCACAGCGCTTCATGGAGGATATGGTGAGAGCGATCGAACGGGGGAGTATGGGTGATTTCACCCAATACTACCGTTCAGTTGATGTGTTGCTGATGGATGATATCCAGTTCTTGGCCAAAGGCTCGAAGTCTCAAGAAGAATTTTTTCACGTTTTTAATCGCCTCCAAGAAGATGGCCGGCAAATTGTGCTGACGTGTGATCGTTATCCCAAGGAGGTTCAAGGTCTTGAGGAGCGACTGGAAAGCCGATTTGTATGGGGAATGACCGCTGCGGTTGAGCCGCCAGAACTTGAAACCAGAGTTGCGATCCTCCTGAAGAAGGCCGAGCAAGATGGGTTAGCGTTGATTCCAGATGTGGCGTTCTTTATCGCTGAACGCGTCCGCTCGAACGTGAGGGAGTTAGAAGGTGCGCTCAGGCGGGTGATGGCTAACGCTCGCTTTACGGGTAAAGACGTCACAATCGAGCAAGCAAAGCATGCTTTGAGAGATTTGATCGCAATTCAGGCAAGACAAATCAGTCTCGAAAACATCCAAAAATCGGTGGCGGATTACTTTAAAATCAGAATGAGTGATTTGTTAAGCAAGAAACGAAACCGGTCACTGGCACGTCCTAGGCAAATCGCCATGGCGTTGTCTAAGGAGCTCACAAACCATAGTTTGCCGGAGATTGGTGACGCCTACGGCGGGAGAGATCACACCACAGTGCTTCATGCGTGCCGCAAAATCAGTGAATTAAGGGAGCTTAACCCTGATGTTCGTGATGATTACAGGAACCTCAGAAGACTGTTAACCAGTTGATTCCTAACATATTAAGTTCAGATGCCGATGGGTTAGACATGACATGAAGTTTGAGCTAGCGAAGTCAACATTTATCGAACCACTCCAGCGAGTGGTCAATATCATAGAGAAGCGCCAGACGTTGCCGATTCTGTCCCATGTGCTGATTCAGTGCAGCGAGTCGGGTCTGGTTTGCGTCGGTACGGATCAAGAAATTGAGCTGTCTGCTCGTATTTCGGCCGACCAGTTGAGTGTTAGCAGGGTGGGCGCGGTGACTGTGCCAGGCAGAAAATTGCTGGATATCGTTCGCCATCTCCCACAAGAAGCAAGCATCACCTGCGAGGCTGATGGCGATCGATTCATCATGCGAAGTCAACGGTTTGAGTCTCAGTTAGCCACGTTGCCGGCGAACGAATTCCCATGGATTGACTTAGCAGTGATTGCCGAGGAAGGGATTAAGGT
>CAZXGO010000250.1:0-3036 GCA_964640035.1 uncultured Chitinophagales bacterium | reverse complement strand
GTCAGTTCGGCAGGCAACACACTCATGAGCCGAGCTCCTCGATCACGAGGTTACGGTTGGTATAGATACAAATGTCGGCTGCAATGTTGAGCGATCGTGAGACGATCTCTCGAGCACTGAGATCAGTATTGTCGATCAAGGCTTGCGCTGCAGCCTGTGCGAATGCACCGCCAGAGCCGATGGCAACGAGATCGTGCTCTGGCTCGATAACATCGCCATTGCCGGAGATCACGAGCAATTTCTGCGGATCGCCAACCAGTAACAACGCTTCGAGTCGACGCAGCGCTCGATCAGAGCGCCAATCTTTGGCAAGTTCGATCGCGGCTCGCGTCAGGTTACCGAATTTATCCAGTTTGCCCTCGAAGCGCTCGAACAAGGTGAATGCATCTGCCGTGCCGCCGGCGAAGCCACCGATGACCTTACCGTTGCCAAGCAAGCGCACTTTGCGCGCATTGCCTTTCATCACGGTATTGCCGAGCGTAACTTGCCCGTCGCCGCCAATCGCGACGATGCCGTCGCGGCGTACGCCGAGAATCGTGGTGCCGTGCGGATTGAAACCTTCAGCCATGGAACTCACTTTTTTCGTGCCCGAGGATGGGCTTGGTCATAGATGCGGGCGAGATGCTGGAAATCAAGGTGGGTATAGACCTGAGTCGTTGCGATATCGGCGTGCCCTAGCAACTCCTGGACTCCCCGTAAATCCTGACTGGATTCGAGCAAGTGTGAGGCGAAAGAATGCCGAAACAGGTGCGGATGCACGTGAACGGGTAGCCCTTGCCGTCGCGCCCAAGCCGCGACTCGCTTTTGGACGGTCCGAGCACCGAGACGACGACCATTACGACCCACGAAAACGGCTTTTTCTTCGGCTTGGGTCATCGCAGCACGGTCCTTGAGCCACGCTTGTAGTGCCTCACAGGCTTTTCGACCAATCGGCAAGATCCGCACCTTATTGCCTTTGCCGGTGACTCGCACGGTGCGATCGGCAAGATCGAGATCATGCAAATCGAGCCCCAACAATTCCGCGAGGCGTAAGCCTGATGAATAGAAGAGCTCCATGACAGCGCGATCACGTTTGGCGAGCGCGTCATCACCCTCTATTTCTAGCAGACGATTCATTTGATCGGCATCGACGGTTCGCGGTAATGGCCGGCGCGCTTTGGGCGCGCGGACGTCGCTAGCCGGATTGTGAGGTATCACACGCTCCCGCTGTAGGAAGCGAAGAAAACTCCTCGTTGCCGACAGACGACGTTGAACGCTGCGAGGTGCGAGGCCGGCAGCATGCGAGCGCGCGGCGAATGATCGGATATGCTGTTCGTCTAGTGATATCCAGTCAGCAATTTTTTGCTGATCACACCACTGTGCGAGATTTTCGATCTCGCGCCGATAACTCAGCGTGGTATGCGGCGACATTCTCCGCTCACGCGACAAGTGCGTGACGAATTTTTCGAGCCACTCCAGCGCTGTCGAGTTCACGCCGCCCGCGTACGACAGCGCATTAGTGCGGCACCGAGAAGTTCGCCCATGCGCGCCAAAAAATCGGTGCTCATCGCCGGCGTGAAGCGTTCGGCATCGATACTGCCGAGCGCCATTGCGCCGAGACTGGCGGCAGGTCCAATCGGCACGAGCGCCATCGACGCAATGGACTCAGCTTCATCACCGAAGGCGACGCGTCGTTGTTCGAGCGAAAAGTGACCGCAGCGCGTGCGGGCCGAGGGTAACAACGCTTCGATGCCGGGGCGTACTTCTGGATCGAGCAGTAATCGTACCGAGACGATATCGAAATCGGTTCGCAATGAAGCATGTACGCGAGTCACCAGATCCGCTTCGTCATGAGCTTGCATCAACGACAGAGTGAAGTGGTGCATACGTTCTGCGATGGCATCGTTCTCTCGACCCACGCGAACCCATTCCGCGAGCTTTTCACGATTCGCGGCCTGGCGCTCACGCAAAACTTTGATTTGGCGTTCCATTAAGGAAACTGCGCCTTCGCCTGCTTCATGATGCAGCACGAGGTGATCGAGAACCTCCGGATGCTTTTGTAGAAAGTCCGGATGCTGCTTCAAAAACTCGACGATTTGCTCATCCTGCATCGATCAATCCTCGATTGAACCTTCGAACGCGACCACTGCAGGTCCCGTCATCCATAAATGTGTTCCGCGTCCCTCCCAGCCTAGGGATAAGCGACCGCCCGGCAAATCGATCGTCACCGTCGATGCGAAGCGTCCCTGGCGTCGGCCTACGGCCATCGCAGCACAGGCGCCGGTGCCACAGGCGAGGGTCTCGCCAACACCGCGCTCGAACACGCGCAAGTGCGCATGCTCTCGATCGACGAACTGCAAAAATCCGACGTTGGTCTTTTGCGGAAACATCGGATGCGACTCCAGCATCGGGCCGAGATCGGCGACGGGCGCCGAACGGATATCGGAGACCCAGATGACGATATGTGGATTACCCATCGACACACGTGTGAAACGAACCTCTTTGACATCAAGCGAAAGTTCGATTTCGTCGTCGTCGAAAAAGCGCGGCTCGCCCATGTCGACGGATACGAGACCTTCATGTTCAA
Source organism: uncultured Chitinophagales bacterium (assembly GCA_964640035.1). GTDB lineage: Bacteria > Bacteroidota > Rhodothermia > Balneolales > CAYWCV01 > CAYWCV01. Next base: position 470 of record CAZXGO010000250.1, on the reverse strand, counting down.
AGCGCGCCTCGATAATACCGCCTTGGCTTTCGAGACGAATCGGTCCGCTGAGTTGGCGTTGTCGTCGCAACCACTCGGCAACGCAGCGCGCGCCGTTGCCGCATTGTTCGACTTCGCTGCCATCAGCGTTGACGATGCGGTAGTAGGCGAGTGTGTCGGCGCTACGCGGGGGTTGAATCATCAACGCCTGATCGAAGCCGATCCCGGTTTTGCGATTCGACCAGGCGCGCCAACGTTCCGCGGTAGGCAGAGCGACGTCGGCGGCGGCCTCAAAGACGATGAAGTCGTTGCCGAGGCCATGCATCTTGGTAAAGCGAGTCATAGGGCGCAGATCATCGCGCGAAGAGTTCGGCTTTCAGGCGATGAATCGCAGAGATATCTTCATCACCATAACCACGAGCAATCAGTTCGGCATATTCACGGAGCACATCTTCGACGACGGGTAAGGCGACACCGCTCGCGGCGGCCAT
>CAZXGO010000249.1:0-3042 GCA_964640035.1 uncultured Chitinophagales bacterium | reverse complement strand
GACCACAGGGGGCAATGTCCTGATCAATTGCATTGGCGGCACCGCCGCCCGCTTACTTCCCGATGAAGGCACCCGCGGATACGCGCGGATCGTCCATACCCCCGACGAAATCGTGCGTGAGATCCACAAGCAAATAAAAATGGGCGTCGACTGGATTAAAGTGCATGTCAGCGGTCTGCCGATTCGCCCGGGAAAGGAAACGGGAGAAATATCCACTTGGACTCTTGATGAACTGAAACTGGTGTGTGACACCGCTCACCAATTCGGCATCCCGGTAGTCGGACACTGCCGCAATGCAACCAGCACCCGTGACGCTGCGCTCGCCGGATTCGACATGATCCTGCACGCGACCTACATGGACGACGAAGCCTTAAAAGCCGTTGTCGATCGAAAAGTACCGCTGGTGCCCACGTTCACGTTCCAGGCCAACCTCGCTGATTTTGGGGCCGCCATCGGCTCGGACGAGAACTTGCGCGAGGTATTCCGCGCTGAAATCACCGAGAGCGTCTCGACACTCAGGGCGGCATTTGATGCAGGCGTGCCCTTCCTAACGGGCAGTGAGAGCGGTTTTAGCCTCACGCCCTACGGCGACTGGCACTATCGCGAGCTGCAGGTTTTTGTTGAGGATCTGGGTATGACGCCGCTGCAAGCCATTAACAGCGCAACCGAACAGGGTGCGCGGGCGCTGAAGCGCGAGGGTGAGCTGGGCTGCATCAAGCCTGACTACCTCGCCGATATTCTGGTCTTCGATGGCGAGCCGGAAAAGACCATTACCCAGCTGGGCGAGCCAGAGCGATTTCGCCACATCATTAAGGACGGTCGTGTTGTGGACACCTCGACACCGCTTCCGAGTGATTGGCAGTTACCGGGCTGGCGGGTCGGCGAGTACTCCGAGCGGATCCTGACCAAGGCGCTGGTGACATCCATGGGGCTTACGTCGAAGTGACTACCCACGTCGCGGAAGGGTTGCGGAGACAGGCAGATTCCTCCACCACGCGGCGGGAGACCGCAAGACCCCATCGCTCATAAGAGCAACCACAGACAAACTGATAAGAACCAAGGACTAACATCGTGAGAACAGCAGTCATCACCGGCGGTGCCGCCGGGCTCGGCCTGGACGTTGCCCGCCGCCTGAGCGAGGCGGGTTACCGCATCGGCCTATTCGATCTGGGCGCGGAACGGGTGGCCAGTGCCGCTGCGCAACTCCCCAATGCCGTTGGCATCGAGGCAGATATCACCTCACCCGAGCAGGTTGCCGCGGCGTTCAGCACCTTTGGCGAGACGCCCGATTTACTGGTCAACAACGCCGGCATTGTGCGCTTTGGCGCCATGGAGGAGCAGTCTTTCCAAGATTACATCGATGTCGTCAACGTCAACCTACTGGGTAGCTGCTTCTGCGCCAAAACGATTGCGCCCGCCATGATCGAGCGGGGCTCGGGACACATCATTAACTTTACGTCGATCAATGGGATCCATCCGGCCCCCGGAGTCGGGCTCTACGGGCCGACCAAAGCCGCCATGGCCAATATGACTCAGGCGATGGCGATCGAATGGGGCCCAAAGGGAATTCGCGTCAATGCAATCGCTCCGGGGATGATCGATGCGGGTATGTCTAAACCCATTTTTGAAAATCCCAAGGTCCGCGCCGTGCGCGGCGGCGGCGTGCCTTTACGCTGTCTCGGGGGAGCGGCTGATATTGCTGAAGCGGTACTCTTTCTCGATTCGGAAGGCGCAAAATACATCTCGGGTCACGAACTGGTCGTCGACGGCGGCGTGTCAATCAGCGTCATGGCGCACCTCCCCCGCGAATGAATCGGGAGTACACACAGCTCATCCTGACCGGGGGGATCTTTCACGACTTCGAAGCCTCGGCGCAGGCGCTTGCCGCCGTGCTTGCGCCCCTGGGTATCACCTCGCGTATTGAGCCGGATATGGAGGCCGGCCTGGGAAGCCTTGTCGACAGCCCCGTGGACCTGGTCACAGTAAATGCGCTGCGATGGGAAATGATCGGTGAAAAGTATGACCCCTATCGTGAGACGGAAGCTTACTCACCCTCCTCCACCGCCAGAGCGGCGCTGTCAACCTATTTAGCGCAGGGTGGAGCATTACTGGGACTTCATACTGCCAGCATTTGTTTTTCAGATTGGCCGGAGTGGACGGCCTTACTCGGCGGGCACTGGGTATGGGGAACCAGCTGGCACCCGCAACCGGAAGCCGTGACGGTGGCGCCCTCTCCCGAGAACCCGCTCCTAAGCCCGCAGTCATTCAACGTGTTTGACGAGCTCTATACCGATCTGTCGCTGTCGCCCAACACTGAGGTGCTAGCGAGCGCAACGAGTGCCGCCATGCCTCAGCCTCAACCCGTGATGTGGCGCCACCAACACACTGGAGGGCGGGTGGTATACGACGCACTTGGACACGACCATGAATCCCTCCTTCAGCCTGATCACGCCAATGCGCTCCGAGAGATGGTTCGTTGGGCGCTCACCAGTGAGGAAACCCTATGAAATCGCTTGAGGGCATGTCGCTGCTCATCACCGGCGGGGGATCGGGTATCGGCCTCGGCACAGCGCGCTACTGTGTCGAGCGAGGTGCCCGCGTCCCGATCTGTGGTCGCCGCGCCGACAAAATTGAAGCCGCCGCGCGGGAATTGGGACCCGCCTGCCAAGGCGTCGCTGCCGATATCACTCTGGCGGCGGATCGACAAAAACTCGTCGACACAGCGTTAGCGCACGGCGGCAAACTCGACGCCTTGATCAATAATGCCGGCAATATGTATCGCGGCATGATTACCGAGCTCGAGGAAGCGGCCTTACAGGATATTTTCAACAGCAACGTCATCTCGGCCATGCTGCTCACCGGACTCTGTACCCCGCATCTGGCTACCACCGAAGGCGCGGTGGTATTTGTCGGATCGATCCATACTCGACGGGCATTTCCGGGCGCTTCGGCCTATGCCGCTACCAAAGCAGCCGTACAAGGGCTCACGCGCGTGTTGGCGGCAGAACTCGGCGCGCAAAAGATCCGCGTAAACTGCTTGCT
>CAZXGO010000248.1:0-3044 GCA_964640035.1 uncultured Chitinophagales bacterium | reverse complement strand
TAGACCATACCGTTTATCGCCGAAGAGCCGCCCAATACCCTGCCACGGGCGCAATCCATTCTGCGGCCATCAAGATACGGTTCGGGTTGTCCCCAGTAGCCCCAGTTGAATCGCGGCGTATTCATCGGAATAGAGAGCGCTGTCGGCATTCGAATGAACAAACTGCGATCGTCAGCACCTGCTTCGATCAACAGCACCCGGTTGGCCGGGTCGTGACTGAGCCGGTTGGCCAACACACATCCCGCGGACCCGGCACCGACAATAATGTAGTCATACTCGTTCATGGTGCTACCCCTAATCGATAAAAGACCGGCCGTCCAGTTGACTTGCAATGGCTTCCGGGATCGTAATCCCCATGTGTTGGGCGATGGAAGGATAGATGTCCACCATTTCGGGCATATCTTTGAACTTCGGCGAAAGTCGCTGACTATTGCAGGCAATCCAGATCGTTCTCTCTCGCTCGGTGTGCCCCTCGTGTTCGCGACCCGTTTCTCCGTCGCGACCATGATCGGTGGTTACTATCACCAACCAATCCTCGTCATAGGCCTGCTGACGCGCTGACACCGCCGCCCAAACCTTCCCGAGGTGGGCATCCATATCCATCACGGCCTGATCAAACTCTGGGCCGTCGCCGTATTCATGGCCGATGTCATCGGTGTACTGAAGATAGAACCATGACAAATCGGGAGCCTCATGAGCAATTACTGTCGCGCCCTCATCAGCAATAGCCCCATCCACCAAGGCTATTTGTCGATCCATTGGTTGCGTGGGGAAGCGCGCCGTATCTAACTCAAGACCGTCAATCACGTGATCGAACAAAAACCCGCCTGCCTCAGGCTTGCCCTCACCCAACAGTACCGTACGGTTATCAATCCATGTAGAAAAGATTCCAATCCGCAACGCTGGGCGTTCGTGCTTTACGAGCCGAAACAGGTTCCAATAATCGTAATTGGGTGACAAATCATAATTGTCATACACATTGTGCTTATTGGCCCAGGTGCCGGTAACAAGGCTCATGTAGCCGGGTGCCGAGACTGTCGGTGTCTCTCCGGGTTGGCCTACAGGACCGCCCGTCACTGCCCGGGTATATCCGCCTTGTGATGCAATCGCGTCGATCGTGGGGGTGGAGACGCGCTCGATGACATCAGCCGGAATACCGTCGAGAATCACAAAAATCGCCTTGGGCGTGGCGCTCGCAGTAGTTGCAGAGCATAAACCAGCGAAACTCATCCACAGGATCGCGGCAGATGCCACAGCGCGCGCAATGCGCATTGCCTCTATCCCCCGCAAGCTGATAAGCCGGGATTCCCACGAGAGGCAATCGCGACAATGATCTATTATGCTCTTGACGGTGTTAAGCGGCAGTTTCATTCGCGGCTTCTCGTCATAACCCGGTCTGCATTATGCCGAGTGCAGAACACGGCGCGATAGTGCCGTTATCGAAAAGCTTTACTCCCGGGCGAAAAATCAATGATGATCTGCAGACGCCAAATTATTGTGGCTGCACGGCCCATGTTGGCCTACTGGCCTGAACGAATCCCAATGACACCTGCCGCCTCAATCCCACTCATCGATCTGCGCAATCAAGATGAACACATCATCCCAGAGCTCGCACAGGCCTTGTGCGAGATCGGTTTTGTGCTGGTTGCCGGACACGGCGTACCTGAAGCGCTGGTCGGTGAATTACGAGATCAGACGGTGAAGTACTTTGATCGTCCGCTGCCCGACAAGCTGGCAGATAGTATTGAGCCCGAGAATTATCGCGGCTACATTCCCCTCGGTTTTTTCTCCCCCAATGCCGCGCGCGATCACCCGGGCACTGCCGCGGATCAGTACGAGGGCTATAAGTTACATCTGGAGATCGAGGCCAACGATGCCATTCGTGCTCAGTGCGATCTTTACGGGCCCAACCAATGGCCACCGGATGGCGATGCGCTTAAAGCGGCGGTACTGGCGTTCTGGCGTGCCTGCAACGCGGCCGGTGAGCGGCTGCTGCGGCTCATTGCCCGCATCATGGACGTTGACGAATCAGCTTTTTTGTCACTGTTTGAATACCCGCTGACCAACATGACGCTGCTCCACTACCCGCCGGCCGCCGCCGGTAGCGATGGCTTCGGGATTCATCCGCATAAGGATACTGACGCGCTGACACTGCTCTTTCCCGATCCAGTGGGCGGGCTATGGCTGCGCCCGCGAGATTCAAAGGAGTGGCTGGAGGTCTCCGCGCCACCGGGCACCATGGTCGTCAACATTGGCGACTTGCTCGAGCTCTGGTCGGGAGGGCTGTTTGTTTCAACGCCCCACAAAGTTGTTAACACCTCAGGACAGGAGCGTTACAGCTTTCCGTTTTTCATGGTGCCTCGGCACGACGTCGTAGTCGCGCCGCTCATTACCTGTCAGAACGGCTATCAACGAGAACCAGTCCCCGTAGGAACCGTCTCACGAGAAGTGTGGCGCACCAACTGGTTGAACAATAAATCCAGTCACAGTGGCTTTGATTTGGGCACCCTGACTGATTGATCTCCATCGCGCAGGAGCGCTGCGCATCTCGCCCCTGCCGCATGCGATCAAGTGTTTCTGCCGGGCCTACCGGCAACGCGATTACGGATCGAGGACCGTAAGAAAACGCTCGGGGAAGTCGGTCATGATCACCTCGACCCCCATCTCCAACAAACGCATCGCCTCCGTCTCTAAATTGATGGTGTAACAGCGTAATGCCAGACCCGCTGACAAAATGCGTCGCGCCGAGGTGGCATCCAGCTGATGACCATCCAGATGCAGACCCTCAAGACCCTGTTCCCGGCAAAAACTGACGGCATCGGTTGGTAGCGCCTCAACAATTAACGCCATGGGAGTCGTCGGAAGCAACGGACGAATCGCAATCAGTGACTCGCGGTTAAAACTGGAGACCACACAGCGATGCTCAGGATGCGCCTCGATCTCTGCGGCCAATGCGCCGGCGACCCGCTGGGCGGCGCTGGGGCAGCCGTCCTCGCATTTGATCTCCCAGATAATGGTCGGGCGATCCGGGGCGGCTAACTGCC
>CAZXGO010000247.1:0-3050 GCA_964640035.1 uncultured Chitinophagales bacterium | reverse complement strand
CACACGACGTTTCGACGACTCGCCGATTGATGCCATCGAGATCAACATCTCCTGCCCGAACGTCAAAGAAGGCGGTGTCGCTTTCGGGAACTACCCTGAAATGTCGGCGCGTGTCGTGGCAGCCTGTCGAGCCGTGACGCGAAAGCCCATCATCACGAAGCTCTCACCCAACCAGACGGACATCAAAGAAAATGCGCGGCTCTGCATCGAAGCGGGAAGCGATGGTCTATCGGTCATCAACACCATCATGGGTATGGCTATCGACGCGAAAACGCGCCGGCCTATCATCGGCAACGTTCAGGGCGGACTCTCGGCCCCGCGATCAAGCCGATCGCGCTGCTGAAAGTTCACCAGGTATATGACGTGGCCCGTAAGCACAATGTGCCCATCATCGGCCAAGGCGGCATCACTTCGGCCACAGACGCCATCGAATTCATCATCGCGGGCGCGAGCGCCGTAGGGATCGGTACCTCGTTGTTCTATGACCCGATGAGCTGCAAGAAGATCAACGCAGGCATCGCAGACTATCTGCAAACCCACGGTTATTCGAATGTTACGGAGCTCGTCGGTTCGTTGCAGATTTGACGTAGACCGTCTGCGTCGGATACGCGAATTCGATGCCGTTCGCTGCGAAGTCGGCATGGATCCGTCGGTTCACCGCATCGACAATCTTCAAAAACTTGAAGCGCGCATCGGCAGGGTTGGGTACGAAATAGACAATTTCGAATTCGAGCGCCGACGCGCCGAACTGACGAAATACACAATACTCGAAGCGCGTACCCTGCACGCTGGAAATGGCCTCCTCGACGAGACTCGGCACTCGCTGCAATTTTTCGGACGTCGTTTCGTAAGCGACGCCGAGCGTGAACAGCGAGCGTCGCTCAGGCATGCGTCCCATGTTGCGAATACGGCATTTGAGCATATCGGCATTTGAAAGCACGATTTGCTCACCAGAGAGACTGCGCAGACGGGTGCTCTTGACGCCGATTTTTTCGACCGTACCGTCGATGTCATCGATGCGCAGCCAATCGCCGACCTCGAAGGGCTTGTCGAGCATGATGGACAGCGACGCCAGCAAGTCGCCGAGTATGGTCTGAACGGCGAGCGCAATCGCGATACCACCGACACCGAGGCCGGCGACGAGTGCCGTGATGTTGACGCCGAGATTATCGAGGGCGAGCAGAATCGCTACTGCAAAGATCAACACTCGCGCGACGAACAAGCCAATGTCGAGTACCGCGTTTTCGGAGGCGCCGCCCGTGCGTTCCGCCGCTTGACGCTTACGTTGATCGACGAAGAAGTTTGCTGCTGCGACACCCCACAAAGCGGCCTGGAACCAGCCGGCGAACACGATGACGCTGGTGGAGATTCGATCGAGTCGCGGCGGCAGCTCAAGGAAGCGCATGGCGAAATACAAGGCCACGACGAACAGGAACAAGCTGCGTGTCCGCTTGATCAGCAGCAACACGAGCTCGATCGGACCAGCCTCGGTCAAGCCACGCAACTTGCGCGCGCGCGACAACAAGAAAATTCGTAGAAATGGCAGCACCGTGAAGGTGACTGCGAACGCCAACGCTGCCAGAGCCCACTGCGACAATGGGTTACCGTATAAAACCTGATTCAACCCATCCATCGTCCAATCCATCATCGATCAAGCCGCCGCGTCGTCTGAACCCTCCGCAGCATACTCTTCCATTGCGAGTTCTTTAAGTTTGCGCGTCAACGTATTGCGGCCCCAACCGAGCAACTTGGCAGCCTCCTGCCGATGACCGCTGGTATGGCGCAACGCCACGCGGATGAGGGTACGTTCGAACTCGGGCAGCGCCGTGTCGAGTAGCGGCGCAGCGTCTTGACGCAACGATTCCGCTTCGGCCCAAGATGCCAACACTTGCGACCAACCATCCGCACCGACCACGGAACTCGTCCCGCGAATTTCGCTCGGCAAGTCCTCAAGACGAATCTCGCCGCCGGGTGCCAACACCGTCAAGCGGCGACAAAGATTCACAAGTTCGCGCACATTGCCCGGCCATGCATAAGCTTCGAGGGCCGCGCATGCATCAGCGGCGATCCTTTTTCGCTCGACGCCCAATTCGGTCGCCGCGACACCGAGATAGTGCTCGAGCAAGTCGACTACGTCTTCGCGTCGTGCTCTTAGGGGCGGCAATTCCATACGAATGACGTTCAGTCGATGAAATAAGTCTTCACGAAAAAGACCGCGCGCGACTCGATCTTCGAGATTTTGGTGGGTCGCCGCGATGACTCGCACATCAACCCGGATCGGCGACTGACCACCCACACGATAGAACTCGCCCTCGGCAAGCACGCGCAGCAGTCGGGTCTGCAGCCCGGTCGGCATGTCGCCGATTTCATCGAGGAACAGCGTGCCACCATCGGCTTGCTCGAAACGGCCGCGACGCAGCGCATCGGCGCCGGTAAAAGCGCCCTTCTCATGCCCGAACAATTCCGACTCGAGCAACTCGGAGGGAATCGCAGAAGTATTGAGAGCAATAAACGGTTTGCCTGAGCGGGGGCTGTGTTCGTGCAAAGCGCGAGCGACGAGCTCCTTGCCTGTACCCGACTCACCCGTGATCAACACGCTGACGGCAGAGCGAGACAAACGACCGATGGCACGAAACACCTGCTGCATAGCCGGCGCTTTACCGAGCAACTCGGGCATTGCTGTGTCTTCGGTGCGGCCCGACAGCGGTTTCGCGGCGCTCTCGGCAGCACGACGAACGAGTTCGACTACTTGGTCGATATCAAAAGGCTTTGGTAGATATTCGAAAGCTCCACTCTCGTAAGCCGATACGGCGTTGTCGAGATCAGCATGCGCGGTCATCACGATGATCGGCAACTGCGGACGAGTCTCATGCAGACGACGAACCAGATCGAGACCTGATAGTCCTGGCATACGAATGTCCGTCAGCAAGACATCCGGTGCGTCGCCACGCAAGGCTTCGAGCGCAGGCTCTGCAGCCTCAAAAACGCGCGGCGTCATGCCGCCACTTTTGAGCGCACGCTCGAGTACCCAGCGAATGGAGGCATCATCA
>CAZXGO010000246.1:0-3067 GCA_964640035.1 uncultured Chitinophagales bacterium | reverse complement strand
CTTCCTCGTATATCCTCGCCTCAGATGACGCAAACGAGGATTCGGAGCCCGATTCACTGCAGCCCATAATCATCGCTGAGATGGAGACAAAAATTCCCTCTATCTCTGTTGGCGAAGCGGTTATGCAGCTTGAATTATTAGGCGCTCCGTTTTTAGTTTTTAAGAACGAAGGCAAACAGAGCGTAAATGTCGTTTACCGTCGCGATGACGGAAACGTAGGTTGGATAGAACCATAAAACCTATCTATAGTTACGCTGAGGGGAATTGAGTTTCTATGGAATTGTTTGATTTGCTAAAGCCTGAAGCGGTACGGGTAATCACCGCCGCTTCGAGCAAAAAACGACTTTTGCAAGATGTGAGTGAAGTTGCAAATATTGCGTACGGGTTTGAGCAGTCACTAATATTGGACGCACTCGTTGAACGTGAGTCATTGGGTCCAACAGGTGTTGGCAATGGCGTTGCACTTCCTCACGCTCGCCTCGCAGCTGCAAGCCGCGTATGTGGGACATTTGTCTTGCTTGAAAAGCCAGTGGATTTTGGTGCAGCTGATCGCCAACCAGTCGACATCGTATTTTCACTGTTTGCGCCTGAAAACGCGGGTGTTGAACATCTAAAGGCGTTAGCTCTTGTGTCTCGAACACTGCGCGATAATGGCATCTGTTCTAAACTACGCGCGAACACAGACCCTGGAACATTGTATACGATTTTGACCGAAGCTTATCGTACTCAGGCCGCATAATCACCAACCCAAAAATTACTGTAAATCGCCTTTACTTTGGATTTTAAGGCTCGGTAATAAACTTAGTCAAACGTCAAAGCTAATGAAGGCTTAGAGTGATCAACGAATGATATTGTGGGTTGCAGTTGGGTTTATACGATGAATGCAAACGCTAATAGCAACTCATTTCACCAAAAAATTATGGTAGGTGGCACAATTTGAGCCATAATTGCTAAGCAAGCAAAAAACACGGTTCGGACCCCATGGATTAACGCAATTCAACCTTTGGTGACATGACTATAAAGAAGGGGTTTTCAAACCCATCTTTGCCATATGTCAGCGGGGCATGTGTGTCAAAACACAGAACCTGACCACCAGCTCCCAAAACAACCGCATGACCGGCTGCTGTATCCCATTCCATAGTACGCCCCAGTCGAGGATAAAAATCTGCTTCACCTGAGGCAACCAAGCAGAATTTGAGCGATGATCCTGCCCCAGTCATATCTTTTATCTGGTATTTTGAAATGTAGTTATCTGTTGCCTGATTACGGTGGGACTTGGAAGCAACAATTGTCAGAGCCGAATTATCGGCCTCACTCACGGAAAGTTTAATGGTTTCACCAATCTGCCCAACCCGATGGCCTCCCAATTCTTCAACCGTCTGACCATTTTCATCTGTATAAAACAATCGACCGATCGCAGGTGCATAAACAACACCCAAGGTGGGAACTCCATTCTCAACAAGTGCGATATTCACCGTGAATTCACCGCGACGGTTTATAAATTCTTTAGTTCCGTCCAAAGGATCTACAATGAAAAATGTCTTGGCGGTTATGTTATGGGTTTCAGCCTGCTCTTCCGTGACAACCGCGATATTAGGGAAAGAGGCCTTTAAACTCGCATAAATAATGTCATCGGCAGCGCGATCGGCTCGTGTGACAGGGCTATCATCGGACTTAGTATCCACTCCAAAATCACCCGAACCATAAACATGCATGATTTCTAGACCCGCTTTCAAAGCAGTATCGCGAATGATTGGCACTGTATTTGAGTAATCCAATTTGCAACTCCTTTTAATTAATTCCCTCGTTACCGTTTAATAAGAAAGGCAGCGGGCTTACTCTGTGCTCAATAAATGGAGAGTTTTCCGCCGTAATCGTGCAAGGACTAATTAAGGCAACTCATGTTTGCAACGACTAAAGAATGATCATCGTTTTGCTCTGCGCTGGATTTGTCACTTCTGGTCTTACACAACGCGTTTAGGAAAATTCGCCCGTCGTATCGTATTCCATTGATTTCTATCTTTTCGTCGATTTTGCGCACCATGTCATTCGTACTGGCATTTCCATTAATTTTCGACATGTTGGGAATGCGCGGTGTTTTCTTACTCCAAGTCCGCGCCCAAACGGTAGGTGGCGTTTCAGGTAGAAAAAGTTTCACATCGCCTACGATGTAACATACAGCAATGAAAACAATCATCAGTCTGTGCGCTGCGTTGATCTCTACTCTGTATACATGGGTCGTGGCCTAGAGCTGTATATTGCTTGTTTACGATGTCAGGGTATCGTTTCACTCGCGTGAGGGTAAGGGTGCGCAATTAACATTACTGTGTATGCATTCAAGCCTCGAGTTCCTAGGTTTATTGGTATTACGGAAACCGCATACCAGTATGCTAATCTGCTAGAAACATATAAAATATTTGTTGCAAATACTCTGCCCAGTACAACGCCGACTATCTTCGATTGGGCCCTGTCATTTTATGTGATTGACCAAGTACATGATTAAACGTTCATCAACTACCTGCCGCGCAACATCAATCTAGACCATCCGTTAAAACTGATACTTGCTCATGTATTCAATGGCTTAATCGCGCAATATAAAATAAACAAACGCGTGTTGAAATGCTGGACGGCTATTGGCTAAATTTCGATATGCTGAATTTTTACCCCAGAAAATTTATCGTGTAAGTTTAATTTCACCAATTAACCCAGAAACTACATGCCCCAACGCTTGCAGTTGCTTAAATGCCTGCCTATATACCCGCTGTCGTGGTTTGAACGTTCAAAAAGTCCAGACATACGATAACGCGACGCAAATGCCATAACGGGTTCGCGTTGCATGACATCGCCTAATTAAGAAAGGGATCAAAATGGGAAAAGTTATTGGTATCGATCTAGGTACTACAAACAGCTGTGTTGCTATCATGGATGGCTCTCAACCTCGTGTGATTGAAAACGCAGAAGGTGCACGCACAACGCCGTCAATCGTTGCCTTCGCAAATGATGAACGCCTCGTAGGTCAGCCTGCAAAACGTCAGGCCGTTACAAACCCATCAAACACAGTGTTTGG
>CAZXGO010000245.1:0-3083 GCA_964640035.1 uncultured Chitinophagales bacterium | reverse complement strand
CCTTTCACGGAGGTAGCACGGGTTCGAATCCCGTACGCGGTACGATGGAAAAGACAGCAGAAATCAGACAGAAGACGGAAGAAAGAGGAAAGGACGGAAGTATAGGATTAGGAAGAGGAAAGGAAAAAGAGAAAAAGGAAGACTAAACTTAACCTTCATCTCTTCAACTCTTCACTCTTCACTCTTCAATTCTTCGCCTCTTCTGTCTTACACATGGAGCCCATAGCTCAGTTGGTTAGAGCGCCAGGTTGTGGCCCTGGAGGCCGTGGGTTCAAGTCCCATTGGGCTCCCCATTTCACTTGATTTCTAAGCCGCGTTCGTCTAGGGGCCTAGGACGCCTCCCTTTCACGGAGGTAGCACGGGTTCGAATCCCGTACGCGGTACGATGGAAAAGACGGAAGACGGAAGACAGCAGACGGAGGAAAGGACGGAAGAGAGAGGATCAGGAGAAGGAAAGGAGAAGGAATAGGAATAGTTGAATTTGAATTGGCTTATCCTGGTGGTTCAAAAGAGTGCAATAAGACGTGTACTATGATCAAATATCTTTCAAATAGGGCTCCTTTTCGTTTAGCTTATGTCGTTTTTTTTGCTCTTCTGATGGTAGCGTGTAAGGAGAGTACCCAACCATCAGAATCCACTGTCGCATCGGATTCTGTAGAAACGCATCAGCATCACGCGATGGCTACTCAAAAAACTGATGAGGATACGCTAGCTAGTCCAGCAAAAATTGAAGTAAACGACCAGCATAAAGAATATACACCCATACAAATCGACAACAATAGTGCTGTACAAGTGCAAAAGATTGTGATTAAAACAGTCGAATACCAACTCGTTTTCGATCAGGAACTCATCACAATAAAAGCTGGTGCTCCCGTCGAGATTGAATTCATCAATGTTGACGAAATGCCTCACAATCTGCTCATCATTAAACCTGGAAGCCTTGAACGTGTTGGTGAGGCGGCCGATAAAATGGCACGTGATCCAGAGGCCGCTAAAATCCATTTTGTTCCACAGACATCCGATGTACTTTACGCCACCCCCCTTCTGATGATAGATCAAACGTATACCCTACGATTTACCGCACCAAAAGTGCCGGGAGATTACCCCTACGTTTGTACCTATCCAGGGCATTGGCGCACCATGAAAGGGATTATGAAGGTCATAAAGTAATCTTCATCCCAACAAATCCTCCTACTCCCTGGCCCACCCCAGGGTTCGTTCAACGGCTTTTTTCCAGGATTTATACAGTCTATTTCGCTGACTGTCATCCATCATCGGCTTGAAGACCCTGTCTGCTGTGCGCATAGCACGAATATCGCTCATAGTCCAGATCCCTGAGGCTAATCCTGCCATATAGGCAGCACCCACAGCGGTAGATTCAATCTGTATCGGTCGCTCGACTTCACATCCCAACATATCGGCCTGAAATTGCATCAACAAGTTGTTGGCACAGGCACCCCCATCAACATTCAATCGCTTAAGCTTAAGTCCGGAATCCTGCTCCATCGCAAGGAGAATATCTTTCGTCTGATAGGCTATGGCTTCCAAAGTTGCCTTTATGATATGTTCCTTACCTGTGTCACGCGTTAGGCCAAAGATGGCACCACGGGCATACATATCCCAGTAAGGAGCTCCGAGTCCCACAAAAGCAGGTACTACATACACCTCATAGGATCCTGCGACTGTATTGGCAAAGTACTCGGAGTCTTTTGACTGTTCAATGATTTTGAGTCCGTCGCGCAACCATTGTACAGCTGCTCCAGCCATAAAAACACTTCCTTCGAAGGCATATTCGGTTTTCCCATCGAGTTGCCAGGCCAGGGTAGTGAGCAAACCAGATTTCGAAGTTCGAAACTGCTCACCTATATTCATGAGCATAAAACAGCCCGTTCCGTACGTGTTTTTAGCCATCCCCGGCTCAAAACAGGCCTGACCAAAAAGGGCTGCTTGTTGATCGCCAGCAACAGCACGAATAGGAATCGTTTTTGAGACGAGTTGAGCCTCGCCAAAACCGGCTGTGCATGATCGAACCTCAGGTAAGAGTTCGATTGGAATATCAAGCTCGTTCAATAGACGCTGATCCCATTGAAGGGTATGAATATCAAAAAGCATCGTTCTGGAGGCATTGGTCACATCCGTGGCGTGCACCTTTCCTTTTGTAAGATTCCATATCAGCCAGGTATCAACCGTCCCAAAGGCGAGCTCTCCCTTTTTGGCCCGATCACGAGCTCCCGGAACATGGTCAAGAATCCATTTAATTTTTGTAGCTGAAAAATAAGAGTCGATGACCAGACCTGTTTTTTCCTTGACGTATTCTTCCAAACCGTCTCTTTTTAGCTTTTCACAAATACTTGCCGTACGCTTGTCCTGCCATACGATCGCGTTATAAATCGGCTTTCCCGTGCTACGATCCCAAATGATCGTTGTTTCTCTTTGATTAGTGATACCGATACCTAGTACCTGATCACGGTCACCAATAGTCTCATCTAGGACCTGTATCAGTACCTCGATCTGAGAACGAAGGATGAGCTCTGGATCATGCTCGACCCATCCGGGCTGGGGAAAATGCTGTGGGAACTCCTGCTGAGCCGTTCCAATGATGCGACCTTGCTGGTTGACTACTATTGCGCGTGAACTGGTGGTACCCTGGTCAAGAGCGACAATGTACATAAACGACTCCTAAAACTTACAAATTGGTAACCCGTGCTCTGAGCACTTTATCTCCCACACGTATTCGGTTTACGACATCCTGCCCCTCAATAAGCTTTCCAAATACAGTATAATTACCGTCCAGATGCGGAGCCCAGTCGATCATAAAAAAGTACTGACTGCCTTCGGTATCTTTTCCGGCGCTTGCGATACCGGAAATACCTCGTTCAAAGGTGAGCTCGCTTGATTCATTGGGAATCACAAAATCGGGACCACCCAAGCCATCACCGGTTTCGATATCCCCGCCCTGAATTACAAAATTTGGAACCACTCGGTGGAAGGCCACATTATTGTATAAACCTGCCTCTGCCAGACGAAATAAGGCCGTAACTGTTGCCGGGGCTCGAATAGGGTCGAGCTCAATTACAATCAGT
>CAZXGO010000244.1:0-3084 GCA_964640035.1 uncultured Chitinophagales bacterium | reverse complement strand
CTGCCGAGCGTCGCGGCTATGTATTGCGTCGCATGCGTGAACTCGGCTTCATCGACCCGATCGCCGCACAACGCGCCGCCCGTGAAATCGTCCGCGCACGCGAACATGTCAAAGCATTCGACGTCGAAGCACCATATGTCGCCGAGATGGCACGCTTGGAACTGGTTCAGCGTTTCGGAGCCGCAGCACAAAACGAAGGCTACAAGATCTACACCACGATCGACCCTACGATGCAGACGGCGGCTAATACGGCGCTGCGAGAGGGCCTGCTCGATTACGATCGCCGCCATGGTTGGCGCGGTGCATTAGCGCAAAAAATCCTGCCTGTGGGTAACGAACCCGATGCACTCGAGTCGCTGCTTGATGATTACGCATCGAGCGGGCCATTGCGCCCTGCCGTCGTCATCTCGGTCGCCGACAAAGAGGCTCGCCTCTACGCGCGCGATCTTGGCGAGGTGACGATGATGTGGGACGGTATGTCCTGGGCGAGAGCGAAAACGGCTCGCAGACTCGGGCCGTCTCCAAAGAAAGCAGCTGACGTGCTGAAACGTGGCGATATCGTCTATGTCGCGCCGGATAGCGACAAAATCATGCTTGCACAGATCCCCGAAGCCGCTTCGGCACTGGTCGCGCTCGCGCCTAGTGATGGCGCCATTCGCGCCCTCGTCGGTGGTTTTGATTATTTTGATGCCAAGGCCGGGAAATTCAACCGTGCCATCCAGGCGCAACGTCAACCGGGTTCAGGCTTCAAACCCTTTCTCTACTCTGCTGCTCTCGAATATGGCTTCACGCCCTCGACTATCGTCATGGACGCGCCCTTCGTGGTAGATGACCCCAACATGGAAGAGGCTTGGCGGCCCGAAAACTCAAGCGGAGACTTCAGCGGCCCGACGCGTCTGCGCGAAGCACTGGTGCTGTCAAAGAATTTGGTATCGATTCGCGTATTGCAATCGGTCGGCATGGCGCCTGCGATGAGTTACACCGAGCGCTTCGGCTTCGAACGCAGTAAGCTGCCACGCAACCTCACGCTCTCGTTAGGTACGTTGAGCGCAACACCGTTGCAGGTTGCTGCCGGTTACACCGTATTCGCCAACGGTGGATACCGAGTGCAACCCTATTTCATCGAGCGCATCGAAGATCCGCAGGGCAAAGTGGTGTTCCAAGCCAAGCCGCGAGTGGTCACGCCTGGCTGCGCCGATCAACTGCCGGCAGCCACAGCCGTCGAGGTACGCGGTGAAGAAGAATCCGTTAGCACCGCCTCGAACAGCGGCGAGTGTGACAAGGCGCCGAACGAAATTGCGCCGCGTGTCATCAGTGCCCAGAACGCATGGCTCATGACCGACATGCTGCGCGAGGTCATCACGCGTGGCACCGGTCGTCGAGCTCTCGCGCTCGGTCGTAGCGATCTCGCCGGCAAGACCGGCACGACCAACGAGGCGCGCGATACCTGGTTCAACGGCTACAACCCCGATCTCGTCGCTAGCGTCTGGGTGGGCTTCGACCAGTCGAAGCCTTTGGGTGAAGGCGAGGAAGGCAGTCGCACCGCCGTGCCGATTTGGGTCGACTTCATGCGTGTCGCGCTCGCGGGTACACCGGTGCGCAGCTGGCCGATGCCGGAGGGCTTGGTCCAGGTACGTATCTCGCCGGTCACGGGTGAAGTTGCCGGCGCCGATGATCGTGATGCGATCTTCGAAACCTTCATGCTCGATCGACTGCCCGCGGGTGCATCGCAAGATCTCGTCAATCCCTCGAAGAGTGACGAATCCAAACCAAGGGAGTCGGCGGAGCCGCTCTTTTGAAAAAGTTGCCGCCACGCGCCGAGCATCTGCGTCGGGCACTGGCACAAGAAGCAGCCAGAGTGATGGCCGAGCACGGTGTGCGCGACTTCCTGCTTGCCAAGCGTAAAGCTGCCGAGCGTTATGGCGTCGTCGATGGCTCGCTGTTACCGCGCAATACCGAGATCGAAGCGGCGCTACAGGAATATCAGCGCTTGTTCGGTGGTCAGTCGCATCTCGAGACACTGCAGGGACAGCGCGCTGTGGCGCTCGATGTCATGCATCGTCTACAACGATTTCAACCGCGACTCGTCGGGCCTGTCCTGACAGGCACGGCCACTGCGCATGACGATGTCGTACTGCATGTATTCGTCGATCGTATCGAGACGTTGAGCTTTGCCTTGATGGACCAAGGCGTACCGCACGAAACGGGCGAGCGGCGCATCAGATTGGATGCAGATCGAACTGTCCAACAACCAACTATCCGTCTTGAAGTGGACAATCAGCCGGTGGAGCTTGTCGTCTTCAACATTGATGGCATCCGACAGGCCCCTATCAGCCCTGTCGATGGCAAACCGATGCGCCGCGCCAACCTGCGCGAAGTCGAAGACTTGCTTGCGACGGCGTAGCTCCGATCAGCGCTTGCTGATCGGAACGTATTCGCGTGGTGCAGGGCCGGTATAAAGCTGACGAGGACGACCGATCTTGTAGCCCGGATCGCTGATCATCTCCTGCCAATGCGACACCCAACCCGCGGTACGCGCAATCGCGAACATGACCGTGAACATCGAGCGCGGAATACCCAGAGCGCTGTAAATGATGCCTGAGTAGAAATCGACGTTCGGGTACAGCTTGCGAGCGACGAAGTAGTCGTCCTTGAGGGCGACTTCTTCGAGGCGCTGAGCGAGTTCGAGCAATGGATTGTCCGCACGACCCATCTTGGCGAGCACCTTGTGGCACATCTCGCGAATGATCTTCGCGCGCGGATCAAAATTCTTGTACACGCGATGGCCAAAGCCCATCAGACGCACGTTGCTGGTCTTGTCTTTGACCTGCGCCAAGAACTTCGGAATGTTGTCTACCGTGCCGATCTCCTCGAGCATCTCAAGCACAGCTTCATTGGCGCCACCGTGCGCTGGGCCCCATAGAGCCGACACACCCGCCGAGATCGCCGCGTACGGATTCGCGCCCGTCGAACCAGCCAAACGCACGGTCGAGGTGCTCGCGTTCTGCTCGTGATCTGCGTGCAGGATCAACAGCAAGTCGAGCGCTTGAGCCGCCAACGGATCAACATGGTACGGCTCGCACG
>CAZXGO010000243.1:0-3108 GCA_964640035.1 uncultured Chitinophagales bacterium | reverse complement strand
GAGTGCATCCGGTACGTCAAGGCCGAACAACACCTGAAGCGCCCCGAGTGCCAGCACCAGCCCGCCAGAGAGCACGGAAGCAAACACCGTGGTCAACACAAACCGCCATGCGTAGAGCTTCGTCATCTGCCACAGTACTGCAGGCCCCTTTCCATACCAGACCAGCACCAAGCACGCCAAGGCCGTGATCCAAGCCGTCGCAACCTGCACGGGTACGGCGTCGGAATCTATCTCGCTGTGCAGCGAGACGGTCATCGCAGCTGCTCCGAGGAAGGCAAGCACTCGACCACCCAGCTGCCACCAACGTGGTAGGTGGTACTGTTCGAACACCAGCGTTACCACCAGTTGCAGGGCCAGAAGCACAGGGCTGGCAAGAAGCATGGCAGTCAAAAGCGACTGCTGACCAGCAATCGCCTCGTGCGCAATGATGACGCCAAGAACCGCCGCAAGTGTTGCCACCACCACTTCGGTGGGAAAGCGCGACATGACGCTGCGGGCCTGTGCAACGATCAAGGACCATTGAAACTGTGAGAGAAAGCGCGACATCCTACACTCCGTAAGTGATGACGAATCAAAACGTACCCGGCAGGGCCTGCAGGGCAAGCAATGCTGCACCGTACCGCACTCCGCGGGTACTGATGCGAATCGACGTGGCACCGCCATTGCCACCCACATATCGCAGCGCCTCATCGAGAATCGTCATTCCGGCAGGGAGAATGTCCGCCCGGCGTGACTCGATTCCCGGCAACGCCTGAAGCTCTTGCGGCGTACACGCGAGCAACATGGAACTCAACGACCTTAGCTGCTGTGCCGGGACCACCATTCCCTCGATAGCCCCTGCATCGTACGACGCGATCCCACCAGCCAGCATCGCTGCCGCGACAGCTGTACCAGCAACGCCAATCATGTCGCATTCATCCCCGATGAGGTGAGGAGGAAGCTGCTCACGAAGTGCTATCCGGATCACGGATCGGAGTTCCTCCTCAGGGAGTGCCATGTTCGACAGACGCACTGCTCCGATAGGAATCGACCATCGTTGCACCACCTGCGGAACAGCTCCGGGTTCAGCGCTGTGTCCGAGCACGAACTCCGTACTTCCACCTCCAATATCAATCAAGAGGGACGTCGGCGACTCCGCCAAGCTACCAACGCCGGCAAACGTCAACTCCGATTCCCGCAGTCCGTCGATCACATGAATGGGGCTTCCCAGTGCGGCCTCAAGACGCTGCTGGACGACGACACGATTGTCCGCTTCGCGCACGGCAGCGGTCGCAACGGCATAGACTGGAATCTCCGGATAGGCCTGAAGCATCGTACGGTACTGTGTAAGCACCTCACAGGATCGCTGGACTGCCTCCTCAGGTAGATAGCGCTGATGCCCCAAGGCCTGGCCAAGACGTGGAAAGGACTGTACATCTTCGACAACCCTGACGATCTGATGAGCCGAACCCTCGACAATCACCATCAGGATGGTATTCGACCCGATGTCGATTCCGGCAGCCGTCACCGAACAGTACCAATCCCACGCTCGATAGCGTCGAGAACTTCGGAGGCTGCCTGGAGAATGTTCGTTCCCGGACCAAACACACTGCTGACGCCCATCTCGCGTAACGTTGGAACGTCTGCTGGGGGAATCACCCCCCCAACCACAACGAGGATATCATCGGCATCCTCGAGCGCCAGTGCGTTCTGTAACTGAGGGATGAGCGTGAGATGGCCTGCTGCTTGCGAGGAAATCCCAACAACGTGTACGTCGTTGTCAGCAGCTAGGCGAGCAACTTCTTCGGGCGTTGCGAAGAGGGGACCAATGTCCACATCAAAGCCAATATCAGCAAACGACGTCGCAATCACCTTGGCACCACGATCGTGGCCATCCTGACCGAGTTTGGCCACAAGGATACGCGGCCGACGTCCTCCCCGACGCTCAAAGTCTACCACACGCGCATGAAGCCGATCGAACTCGGGGTCGTGGGCATACTGCTGCGCATACACACCTTCAATCGCCATGGTTGTCGCCTCGTAGCGTGAAAACACCTCCGTCATGGCGTCGGTAATCTCGCCAACGGTTGCTCGGACTCGTGCACAGTGAATGGCAGCCTCGAGGAGGTTGCCTTTGCCTGTGCGCGCAATACTGGTAAGCTGCTCGAGTGCCTGGTGCACTGCAGATGCACTTCGCGTGGACCGTATCTGCTCCAAGCGAGCCACTTGTGCAGCCCGCACAGCCGTGTTATCGATCGACAGCACATCGATGTCTGGCTCGTCGGCCAGTTGGTATCGGTTGACACCTACAATCACTTCCTCGCCACGGTCGATGCGTGCCTGCCGAATCGTCGCCGACTGTTCAATCCGCATCTTGGGAATACCTGCCTGAATCGCCTTCGTCATACCGCCGGCCTGGTCGACTTCGTGGAGCAGCACGGAGGCCTGCGACACCAACTGGTCTGTGAGCGCTTCAACATAGTACGAACCGCCAAGAGGATCGATCACATCGGTGATGTGTGATTCTTCAGCCAGAATCAGCTGGGTGTTACGGGCAATCCGAGCACTGGTTTCAGTGGGAAGACCCAGAGCCTCATCGAAGGAGTTCGTGTGAAGGGACTGCGTTCCACCGAGCGTTGCCGCCATGGCTTCGATGGTTGTCCGTACAATGTTGTTGTAGGGATCTTGCGCTGTGAGCGACCATCCCGACGTCTGACAGTGCGTCCGGAGCATCAGTGACTGCTCCTTCTTCGGGTGGAAGGCCTGCATTTGCTCGGCCCAGAGTAGTCGCGCTGCACGGAGCTGGGCCACCTCCATGAAGAAGTTCATCCCAATGGCAAAGAAGAACGACAGCCGCGGGGCAAAGCTGTCGACGTCCATTCCGGCAGCCATGGCCGTTCGTACATACTCAAGGCCGTCGGCGATGGTGTAGGCCAGTTCCTGGACTGCCGTGGCTCCCGCCTCATGCATGTGATAGCCGGAGATCGAAATCGAGTTGAACCGCGGCATCGCCCTAGACGTGTAGGCAATGATGTCGGCAACGATTCTCATCGATGGTTCCGGAGGATAGATGTACGTGTTCCGAACCATGAACTCTTTGAGAATATCGTTCTGGATCGTACCACTAAG
>CAZXGO010000242.1:1316-3112 GCA_964640035.1 uncultured Chitinophagales bacterium | reverse complement strand
GTAGTTTTCGCGATATTGTGTGGTGATCAGGATCTTCATCTTTGCTCCGTTTTCTCGCTGTATGTGTTTATTATAGGCCCATTGGGCCACAAAGTCAACCATTTTAACGCACTGCTAAGTCATTGATTTTCAAGCTCTTTTTTCCCGCACATCTGTGTTGAGCGCAGGGCGCATGTCGCGGATCAACTCGCGCTCGCGGGCATGGGCTTGGCTTTTGCCGCGCACCACTTCCAAGAGATACACCGAAAAACCATCGCGTCCATGCTCGCGCAGGGCCTCGCACAACAGCCAGTCTCGGCTTTCGGTGCGAGCGCGGCTCACATGGCGATTGAAGCGTCCGCGCACCGAGCGCAGGGCTGTGTCCACTACCACGGTCACACCCACGTAGGATTCACCAGTGGCTTCGCACACCAGTTCGTATATGGCATGGTTGCGATCTGAGCGTCTTTTGCGTGTCGTCATAGTGCTATTATACCCGTTTTTTGGTCCAAAAGTCAAGGGTTTTTGACAGATTTGTAAGTCATTGATTTTAAAGGACTTTTTTTGTCAGTGCTCACTTACCACGAAAATGTGGGTTTTTCGCCACAAGGACCACTAAATAAAAGCGCGGATGCTGATGTGTCCGCACTTAAATGGGAGTCCTCTACTATGGGCGCAAAATTAGTCATCATCAAACAGGTCCGTGCATCCACAGACGTACCTTTCTTCACTCGCAACGTCGACCAGCGCAAAGCTGACGCAGCCGGTCTGAAGCAAGAAGGCATCCGTGCCACCGTCGGTGAGCGCAATTTCAAAGGCGGTCTCAAGAAGGTCCGCACAGTGTTCCTGCCAACCACAGAGATCTATGAAAAGTGGAAAGCATCGCAGACACTGGCCGGTATCAACGCCGAGCGTGCCGCTTACAACGAAGCCAATGGCATCAAAGAGCGCATGATCGAGATCGATCTGCCAAACTACAAGCTGTAATCAGCTCACTGAGTTGACGCACGAAACCCGGGCCTGAGGCCCGGGTTCCTTTTTGGGTAAATACTGTCATGGACGCAGCATGGTACATAGACCCTGATCGCAAGCTGAAAGCCCGAGAACCAAAACAACACTATCTCCAAGCACAGCAAATGCTGTCAGCAGATCCTGATTCCGCTGACCGCATAGTGAATAGGTTCATAGAGACAGGGCCCGACATGATCACTGAGATCAATCGCCGCAGACCAGCATTGGTGGTGGATCTGGCCTGCGGATTCAATGCCTATCGAGGTCGCATACAGAATCTCGTGGGCTTGGACATCACACCCGGAGAACGCGTGGACATCATCAGTGATTTCAGGCGCACTCCTTTCCGAGACTCGGTAGCGGACGTGATCTTGTGCTTGAACGGCTACGCATTCAAAGAAAAGAATCGCAGCGTGTTCGCTGAGATGCGGCGCATCGCTGCTCCTGGGGCTTGGATATATTGCCGCGCGGCTGAAAAGATATTCCGCCGGCAAGAGCTGGATGTGCAGGCCACGGTCACGGGCATCGCTGACGAATTTGGATTCAGTTTCCGCCAGCCATTAAGGAATTGCCAGTTCACTGATCCCAGCGATGCTGGTGTGTATTTCCAGGGCGGAGACCCAAAATTACTGTCGACATGGCGTCGTAGGCGCTGGACATGGAGTTGGACCATCACATGATCGATCACAGCGATTATTTCTACCCACTAGACGGAACTTGTACCCTACGCGAAGACCTACTGGGATTCATTGACCAGCCGGGTTTCTTCAATATCGGCCCCAGGCAAGGATTCCCCACTGGCAAAG
>CAZXGO010000242.1:0-1296 GCA_964640035.1 uncultured Chitinophagales bacterium | reverse complement strand
CTATACTGAAAAAACTCTTTGATCTGACCAATGCCCGTCGCGGCTTGATCTTCAAGATGGAGCCTTGGACCTGCTACCAATGGCATCAAGACCATGCCCGTGGATGCGCGGTCAACATGTTGCTGACCGTGGAGAGCCAAAGCCACACTTTCCTGGGCAAGCGCATCGACAATCAGCATTATCGTTTCACTGAATTGGTCTACGAACCAGACCGATTATATCTTTTCGACACCGGCAAAGAGCACACTATATTCAACAGAGAAGGAATCAGATTCATGTTCAGCGTGAGTTTCCCCTTGCATCAGACTTATCGCAGCCTCATGGCCAGATGCCGTGACATAGGATTGGTGTCCTAGCATGGCATCGGCGATGGTGGTCATCAAGCACATCAGGCCTTCGGTGGATGTGCCTTTCTATCAAAAGTCCGAAGAGGACATGGCCAGAGACAAACAGCGCCTGGCCAGCGAAGGCATAAAATACATCTACGGTGTTGGTTATTCCAAGAAGGGGCTGAAAAAGATCGAGATATTGTTTTTCAGCCAGGTAGAATGGTTCGAGAAATGGTTGGTGTCTCAGACCGTGTTTGGGCTCATCGACGAGTTCAACACTTACAATGAAACACACGGCATAGTGGGCCGTGTGGTCAAGAAGAGATTCGCCAAGCTAGATATCTAGCGGCCGTAGCCTCGCCGGTAAGCGTCATTCTCCCGACGCCGCTGTTCTTCTAATTCTCGTTGCCGGGCACCGCGCTCACATGAAGCACGCTCTCGCGAATAGGGTGCGAATTCCTGGCATTGTGAGAACGTGCTGGGTGCTGGGATGGTCTGCACTTCTTTGACCACCACAGGAGCCCTGGGTTGGCTCGTGGCACAGCCAGTGAGTGCCGCACTGATCACGATCGCTACCACGGATGCTATCAGCATCGATTGCCACCAAGTATTTTTCATGCTGTGCTCCTCAGTTGTTCTGCAGGGTTTGTAAACGATTCTTCATGTGCTCCAGCATGGCCATGGCGCGGTCTAATTCTCGCCGTTGGTCTTCGCTGGTCTGGACATTGATGGGCAAGCAGGCAGCGCGGCCCATGTGGCTGTTGGTAGAGTTGAACCCCTGTGCGAACACTTCGCATTGTTGCATGGTCTCGAAATGAGCGAACTGCTGGCTGGATCCATCAGCAGAGAACACCACCAACACGAAAACCAATTTGGCCAGCATGGTCATCTCCTCATGGTGGCGATGTCTCTGGCTTCGTCATCGCTGAAGATGGGCACAGCGTTGCTCTTGTGCATGGTGCCGATG
>CAZXGO010000241.1:0-3117 GCA_964640035.1 uncultured Chitinophagales bacterium | reverse complement strand
CGAGTGCTTCTATTTCACTCGAGTTTTTGACGAGACCGAGCCCGTCACGTAACCACTGCACGACAGCGCCCCCGACAAAGACGCTTCCCTCGAGTGCGTACTGAGTCTCGTCTTTACCGATGCGGTTCGAGCAGGCTGTCGTTGAGAGCAATCGATGTTTCGAGCGCAGTGGCTGAGTGCCCGTATGCATCAGCATGAAGCAACCGGTGCCATATGTATTCTTTGCCATACCCGGCTGAAAGCAGGCCTGCCCAAAAAGCGCAGCCTGTTGATCGCCTGCCAGAGCGCCGAGCGCAAGCCGTCGGCTATCGAGTTGGATGGGCTCGAGCTGGGGGAATGACGATGGCACGATCTTCGGTAAGCAGGCCGAGGGGATCTTCAATAAATCCAGCATCCAGGGATCCCACTCCCCGGTGGTGAGATTCATCAAGAGTGTGCGGCTCGCATTGGTGATATCAGTGATGTGCAGCCGTCCGCCCGAGAGTTTCCAGGTCAGCCACGAGTCTATTGTGCCGAAGCACAATTCCCCTCGCTCTGCGCGACGACGCGCATCGGGTATATGTTCGAGCATCCAGGCTAACTTAGTTCCCGAAAAATAGGGGTCAAGCAGCAGACCGGTGCGTTGCGATACCTCCGGTTCGAGGCCCGCTTCCTTCAGTTTTTGGCAGGCTTCCGCTGTCCGCCGGTCTTGCCAGACGATGGCTCGACCTAGCGGCTCGCCGGTATTGCGATCCCAAAGGACGCTGGTTTCACGCTGGTTCGTGATCCCGACCGCCGCGATATCTGCGTCGGCTGCGCCGGCTGATTCGAGTACCTCAAGCAGAGTATCGCGCTGGCTCGACCAGATTTCGTTGGCGTCATGCTCGACCCAGCCTGGCGAAGGAAAGAACTGCGAGAACTCTCGTTGGGCGATGGCAACGACGCGAGCCTCGTGATCGAACAGGATGGATCGTGAGCTGGTGGTTCCCTGATCCAGTGCGAGCACCCATCGAGCCATTAATCCCTCCGGTTACGTCGAGTATTTCCTTGCGAGGATTTTTCATGCCCAGTATATGTCGATGATATGGGGGACATCACGGAACTATTGGGTCGTGCGCGGGATGGGGATAGTCGTGCGCTCGATGCTGTTTTTGATGCGCTATATGAAGATCTGCGTCAAATCGCGCGGCTGCGGCTACGCACACACCCGCGGGATGTGCTCCTCGATACATCTGGCGTCGTTAACGATTGCTATCTTCGTTTTGCCAAGACCCATCGAGTCACCCCTGCAGACCGGAATCACTTCCTAGCCTATTGCTCGCAAGCAATGCGCTCCGTGATCGTCGACATGATTCGATCAAGCCGTCGTGAGCGTCGGGGCGGCAAAGCCTTCCACACCTCCTTGTCGGTTGAGCCGCCGCTCGATCGCGCGCTAGCTGAGGTCGATGCGCTCGATATCCATGATGCATTGGAGGAGCTCGCTCGAGTCGAACCTCGCTTGGCTCAAGTTGTCGAGATGCGTTATTTCGGCGGTTTGACGGAAAAGCAGATCGGCGAAATCCTCGGTCTGACCGATCGCACAATACGCCGAGACTGGGAAAAAGCCCGACTGTATCTCGCTGCTGCCTTATCGATCCGATAGCAGCGCTTTGGCGATACCTCCGGTGCGGAAGTGCTGGTGTCCGTTTGCGCCAGCATCTCACGTACGGTAACGAGCATTCTGAAAAGGGCGCCGTTATGTCCGACACCGAGACCTGGGTTACCCAGTGGAAGTTAGTCAGCCATTTGCTGGACGAAGCCTTGTTGCTGCCAATTCCCGAACAGAGGCGTTGGCTTGCCGACCTGCCAGCAGAGCACGCCCCGTTACGGGAAACTTTGCGGCACTTCCTCGACTTGCATGCACGAATCGATGGCGAGGGCTTCTTGGAGGAGCCTGCAGCGATTGCGGCTGATACGACGCCGGCTACGATGCTCTCGCCCGGTGACATCGTTGGCCCCTACCGCGTAATCGAGGAGTTGGGCACAGGCGGAATGGGCTCTGTTTGGTTAGCAGAGCGCAGCGACGGTAAGCCTCGGCGTCGCCTCGCCCTTAAGTTGCCACGCATGATGTGGGCGAGCGACTTATCTGAACGCATGGAGCGAGAGCGCGACATCTTGGGGTCGCTCGAGCACCCCAATATCGCACGGCTCTACGACGCCGGACTCGATGACCAAGGTCGTCCCTATCTGGCGATCGAGTACGTAGAAGGAATTCGAATCACTCACTACTGCCAGGAAAACGAACTCGATACTCGTCGCCGCGTCCAGTTGTTCATGCAGGTTCTCGCGGCAGTTCAGTATGCGCACACCCGGCTTGTACTGCATCGCGACCTAAAACCGGGAAACATTCTGGTTAACCGCAACGGCGACGTTCGTCTGCTCGA
The DNA here is from genome assembly GCA_964640035.1 of uncultured Chitinophagales bacterium. Taxonomy (GTDB): domain Bacteria; phylum Bacteroidota; class Rhodothermia; order Balneolales; family CAYWCV01; genus CAYWCV01. The sequence continues at coordinate 715 of CAZXGO010000241.1, read as the reverse complement.
CTTCGGCATCGCCAAGCTGATCGAAGAAACCTTGCCCGATGACGAGCCTGATCTGATTACGATGACCCGCGCTCTGACTCCGCGCTATGCGAGCCCTGAGCAGTTGCGCGGCGAACGCCTGACACTCGTCTCCGACGTTTATTCGCTCGGAGTGCTCCTGTACGAATTGTTGACCGGAGTCTCGCCCTATCCGAAGTCGGCGAAAAGTCGTGGCGAGTTGGAGCTTGCGGTTATGGAGGGAGTGATAGTCCCGCCGAGTCGACGCGCTGCCTCCGAGTCAGGGACGGGCGATCTTCAGCTTGCGGGCTTTCGGCTTAGTCGTGAGCTTCGCGGTGATCTCGACGCGATTGTAATGAAGAGTTTGTCGCTGGATGTCCAAGGTCGTTATGCCTCCGTCGAGGCGCTCACTGCGGATCTTGAGCGTTGGCTCAACGGTCGCCCCGTGCACGCGATTCCGCCATCCGCATTGCTCATCGCGCGTAAGTTTATTTTGCGAAATCGTGTGGCGGTATCCGTTGCGGCTGTCGCTGTGGTTGGAGTTCTCACAGCCTCTGGCATCGCGATCTATCAAGCGGATAAAGCGACTGCAGAGTCGCAACGTGCCGCTGCGACCCGTGACTTTTTGATTGATATGTTCGAGAGCGCGAATCCTGAGCTCCATGGTGGCCGCGAGGCGACGGTGAGGGAGCTTCTTCAGGCGGCGACTCAAAGGCTC
>CAZXGO010000240.1:0-3124 GCA_964640035.1 uncultured Chitinophagales bacterium | reverse complement strand
GCTCCAGCTCAAAGAATCGCGGGTCGGTGTAGCGACCCGCCGGGATGTCCGGCAGGTGAGGAAAAGCCTCGGGCGGTTCCGTACGTGCAGCCTCGTACTCCATCAGCGCGCGTAGAGTTTTAATTTCCTGTTGTTCCATGGGGTCAGTGCTCCGCTACTATTGCCGCCGCCGGCTGATGCCCTAAAGAAGTGAATGCTGATGCCACAATCGCTGATCGCTTGACCAATCGGTGTCGCGTCGCTCGCATCTTAAGTCAGTCAGTCGGGATGTGAAAACACTGATTGCCCGGCGGACAGTACTTACACGGGCGATGTGCAGTGGCGATGAATCGTGTCAAAGAGTGTCGCTATGCGTAATGAATCTGAGCGGTGTCGCGTAACGCCAACTCTGGCCGTAGCGCTGTCCCTCCAGAACCTGAGCGGCTATGCTGGAGACAGTATCGCAGCTCAGGGACGGACGTTATGACACGCTCTTTACGCGCCTATCGGCTGTTGCTATTGCTTATTCTGGCCTGCGTCTGGTCCGGCTCGCCGCCTGTTCTCGCGCAAGCCGAGGGCGAGGCCTCTGAGCCGACAGTCGTCGCCCAAAATTTACTTCGCGAAGCGATTGCAGGCGCTGCCGATAGAGAGGTGATCGTGAGTCGCGTGAGCTTTCCCCCTAATACCGAGCTGCCATGGCACTGGCACCCGGGCGAAGAAATTTTTTATGTGATGTCGGGCGCCGTGACGCTGAAGCGCCGGGGCTTGCCCGATGTGGCGGCGCAAGCGGGTGATGCCCACAGCATCGCGCCAAAGATTGTCCATACCGGGCATACGGCTGATGAGGGCGTCGAGTTGGTGATTTTCAGGATACATACGGTGGGCGAGCCGGAGCGGTATCTTCTCGACTAGGGGTCGATGCAAGGCGAGCGGGAAATCAAGGGAATCGAACAGGAGGTGGTGCATGTCAGCGACGGGGAAGTGCTTATGCGGGCGGATCCACTACACCCTTGAGCATCCGTCATCCGCCCTGGATGTCTGTCACTGCAAGAACTGCCAACGTCAATCCGGGGCCGCGTTTGTGCCGTTTTTAGCTGTTCCTCTAGGCGCGTTTCACTTGGAGGGATCACCAAACTGCTATGGGGACGACGACACAGAAAGCGGTAAGACCGTTGCGCGGTACTTTTGCGGCGATTGCGGATCGCCCGTATACGTCGTTGTGGAATCGGCGCCAAACACGGCCTATGTCGCGGTGGGTACGCTCGATGACACCCGTAACCTGACACCCAAATGTCACGGCTGGACCGCCTCCAAGCAGGGATGGGTTTATATTGCCGATGGTGCGCCCCAGCACGAATTTGAACCTCACCTGCAACCCGAAGCCGCTGTGACGGACGCTGGGACCGAGTAGGGGCTTTATTCGTGCGCATTACTTTGGGTCCGGGTGTCATGGTCGCAGCGGCCTTTGTAGGCCCTGGCACTGTCACCACCGCCAGCGTGGCCGGTGCCAGTTCGGGCATGACCTTGCTGTGGGCCGTCGTGATTTCTGTGCTTGCCACGATCGTACTTCAGGAGTTGTCTATTCGCAGCGCATTGTCGACCAATCAGGATCTGGCACCTTTGATTCGCAAGTTTGGTCACGCGCGGGGATGGGGTACGCCGATTGCGCTCCTCATCCTGTGCTCCGTTGGCCTTGGCAATGCGGCGTATCAATCAGGAAATTTAGTGGGTGCTGCGCTCGGTTTGATGGGCGCCACGCCTATCACATTTATTTATGCCGTGGGGGTAACGGGCCTGCTCGCTGCGGCACTGATAGTGATCGACCGCTATCGCTTGCTGGAACGGGTCATGCTCATACTGGTGGGCCTGATGACCTGTGTGCTCACGGGTTTGGCGGTGGCCTGCCTGCCGGAATTAGCGGCAGTGCATCGGCAGGTGGTAGCGAGCGGTGAGTCGGTTGACGCCACGTTGGCACTCGCACTGATCGGTACAACGGTCGTGCCTTACAACCTGTTTCTGCATGCGACAGCGGTACGGCATCGATGGTCGGGAATCGCCTTGCCAGAGGCATTGCGACAGGCACGCGTTGAGTCTGCGGTAGCGATTGTTACCGGGGGCGTTGTGACGGTAGCGATCATGGTCGTCGCCACGGTTGTCATCGCGGGCGATACCTCGCAGCCAGCGCTGGAGGCTTTGCGGTTCGGTATTGACGAACGCTTCCCTGGGGTAGGGCGTTGGGCCATTGGATTGGGTTTGTTTGCCGCCGGATTGACGTCAGCCATTGCAGCGCCGGTAGCGGCGGGCTGGGCGGTGTGCGGCGTGATGGGTTGGAATGCCTCATCCGGTAGCATGGCTTTTAAAGCTGTGGCACTTATCGTGCTGGCGGTCGGCATGTCCTTCGCTATTTTTACTGCACGACCCGTCTCGCTGATTGTGTTGGCGCAGGCGACCAACGCGTTGCTTCTGCCCCTCGTTGCGCTGGTATTACTCGCGATTGTTAACAGCCCTTTGATTCCCAATGACTATCGCAACGGGTGGCGGCAGAACCTTATCGTGACTGTGGTTATTGGAGTCGTGCTGATGCTGGCGACGACCAAATTAATCTCGGTTTTCAGCTGAGGCTTGCATACGAGTGGTGTGCGCTGTTTGCCGACAATACCGTGGGCGAGGGGCTGTAGTCATATAACGCCGATAGGCAGGAGACCCCACTCGCTTCGCAGAGGACATGAATGATGCTGGATCTCAAAGACAGAACCGTCGTGATTACCGGGGGGGCGACCGGTATCGGATTAGGGTTGGCTAAAGCCTGTGGCGAGAAGGGCGCGCGAGTCGTGATTGGCGAGCGACGGCCCGCGCGGCTCGACGAGGCCGTCAGCGCGCTTAGGCACAGGGGCTATTCCGCCCACGGTGTGGTGGTCGACGTAACGTCGGCCGGGCAACTGGAAGCCCTTGCCGGGGAGGCGTTCGACACCGTGGGTGACGTTGCGCTGGTCATTAATAACGCCGGCGTCGGACAGCGCTCGGGTTCGGTTCTGGACACACCCCTCGAAGAATTGCAGTGCGTCATGTCCGTGAACTTTCAGGCGGTTTGGCAGGGATGTCAGGTGTTTGGTCGGCGCTTGGTTGAGCAGGGGCGTCCAGCGGC
>CAZXGO010000239.1:0-3144 GCA_964640035.1 uncultured Chitinophagales bacterium | reverse complement strand
GTACAGATTGGCTCCAGTTTCGTATGCTTCACTTACACGTGGTGATTTGTAAATTACTCTACCCGCTGTATCTACGCTGGTAGCGCCGTTCCCAAAAGCCATATAGTGAATGTAAGCACCTTGTGCATTGTTCAAAGCATTAGCAATTAAGTTAGCCATGTTTCCGTAATGGATAGCATTACGCTTGTTGATGAGTTCTTCGCCCGTTTCTTTATCGCGGATCAGGATATGTCCGCTTAGGCTAATACCCGCAACATCATCTGGCTTACTCTTTTGAGTATCTTGCTCTTGCATATTCTCTGCGCCTTCGTCTTTGTTGTCAATGTCTAACATACGTTTATTTATCACTTTTTTTAAACTAGCACTTAATTTTACAATCCGTGGATGAATTTCATTAAGCTCTCGGTATTAGCATAATCTGCGTTAGCTAAGTCAGACAAGCTAAGTGCTGTGTTAGAGCCTATGTTTAACGTTGGAATTTCTAGGGTTACTGTTACATTACCGCTTAGAATTTCTGTAATATCTTCATCAAAACTATCGTTATCAAATGCATAATAATCCCACATTCCGTCCTGCATAAAGAGGTCATCTTCTACAGTAATTGTACTATTAGCACTATCGATATCTTTAATGTAGAAGAATGTAACATTACTTGCATAAGATACTGTATAGCTTGTACCTTCTGCTGTTAGCAAGTTACCGTCAGCAGCAATAGCAACTGTGCCGCCCTGATTTAGCAGAGCAATAGCATTTGCAGTAGTTGTAATTGTTAGCTGATTTGCACCTACTGTTGCTATTGTAACGTTTGCGTTGGAATCAGCATATTCTACATCAGCATATGCTACGTTAGAAACACTGTATGTTTCGTATGTGTAGAATTCAGAACCAATTTCTAGCCATACAGCACGATTAGTATCTAGTCTGTTGAAGGTTTCTTCTTCAGAACCTTCGACTACAGTAATTACCACATCTTCGCCGTAAATATCTTTGATTAAGTGATCTTGTATGCTTGTACCTGCACTGCCTCTGGTTAACTGACTAAATGTGTTGCCATCTTTACGCTCGTATAGAACACGTTCTGATCCAATCCAAATAATACCAGGATCACCTGGACGTGGAGTCTGGAATACACTAGCATCATCAACTGTAATTTCAGTTGAGTATGTATAAACGTTTGATGTTACTGTTGCAGTCTTATTAGATGAAATTCTAATAAACTCTGTATCACCAAATAAGTTTTGGTGCATTCTATACTTGACAGCAACAGCATCAGGTGCTACTGGTGTAGTACTTGTATTACCATCAGCATACGGACTTGTGTAAACATCAATAATTAGACTTTCTAGCGGATCAAGAAGAGCCATTTCTTCTGGACGCTCTTCGCCGTATAGAATCTTCTTGAATGTTGCACCATCAAAGCCTTCGTAGGTTTCATTATTGCGTCTTAGCGTAATGTTACCCTGTGTTAATTCATTAAAGATACCTTCGTAGTTAGTTACTTCGACAGTTCTATCAAATGCATGTGCATCCCAAGGATCTGTATCCCAACCAAAGTTACTTAAGAAGTTGTCAGTTGGATCTAAACCAGCAACTACTTTGCTAAACACGTTAGCATCAATAGTTTCGCCTCTCCAGCCACCGCCAACTTTTTCTTTTACTAAGTCAAGTGTTACAGATAAGTTACCTGCATTAATGATGTCGTACAGCACAGTAGCATTTGTTGTAATGCTGGTGTTAGAACCTGCTGTGATATCGTTGTAGTGCGAGCTAACTTCAGCAGCAAATGCAAATCTAACTTCTGAATCAAACTTGAATATTCTATCAATTGCTCTCATTTGAACGTTAGCAGTAATCTGTGCTTCAGTCATTTGGTTCAAGTTAGCAATGTTTCTAGCAATACTTAGATTAATTGGTGTTGTACTTGCATTATGACCAAACTGTGTAAGCTGATAGTTAGTTCTATCAAATACTAGTGTAGTATTATTATGTCTAAATACACTATTGCCCTTATTGGTAATGCTGAAGTAGTTACTATAAGCATTATCAAAGAACATGATGTTTGCATCATTTTGACTAAAGTCATCTAGCACACGAACTATACCTAACTCACGATCAATATATGGTGGCTTGTCAAAGTCACTGACCATTGTAGCACCAATTGTTTCAATTGGAGGTCGCTTACCATCTCTGTATTCACGAATCTTAGCAGTGAACGGCTTAACTTCGTTCATGTATTCAATAATACGAGCAAAGTTATCAGGTTTGAAACCTACGGTTGGAATCAAATCTTCTTCGTCTTTTTCAATATACAAGTAAGAAGTCTTAAATGCCCAGTTCAACTGTGGTTGTTCAACTGAAGCATATTTCAACATCTCAAAGAATACCTTGTTCCAGAGGCCAATATCGTTAAAGATAGGATCTCTTAAGATATTCATTAAGATGCGTAACTCATATTCTATTGATGTTGAGTTAGACGCAGTTATAATTGAACGTTTAACTTGTAAAGTTTCGTTCTTAATACTAATTAACTTAAAGTCGTTGCTTGTTGCAATAAACATCCAGAGTTGGGGTCTGTCGGAAGTTGACGACTTAACTTGAATTACTGCACCATCAGGTAGATTTTTAAGTGTGTATAGTTCACCTACACTACCTACGTTGAAGATTGGCTTGTAACTACTATCGTATCTAATTTTAGTGTTGCTGTAGTTGTCAATTCTTTCAACTTCATACCAGTTTACACGTTCTAAATGACGCAGTGTATCTGGTAGTGTGCTACTCCAAGTAGAATATTGAGTTTCAAGTTTTAGATCGCGTAACAACTCATTGACTACTGAACGGAATGTTCTACGTGCTGCCTTAAGATCCTTAAACAATGTTTGTCTTGGACGGAAGGCAACACCATAGCGTTCTACTTCACTTAATGTAGGATCTGGAACTACTTGGCCAATAGCGTTTACTCCGCATAAACTATCAATTAGTTTTTCGCTAATGTGTTCAGGAATAATACTGCTGTTGTCGTTTTCACGAACAAGTTTCCATGCAGTGTGCTTGATACCATCACTCGATGAATTTCTACTTACATTGATCTGTATCACATTTTCTTCCTTCATGTGAGAGGAAACGTTGTGTAATACAAAACTTTCA
>CAZXGO010000238.1:0-3147 GCA_964640035.1 uncultured Chitinophagales bacterium | reverse complement strand
ATTTGTTCACGTTCAAATTTTGCGCTTACAATCACACGCTTTCGCAATCCACACAGGCACTTAAAGGGCTTGGAGAACTCGCTGTAAGTTGGGTTCTTTTTGCAGACACAAGCGTAACCGAGACAGATAAAGCGGTTGTTGATGGATACCTGCAATTGGAATCGCCCGAAAAATTCTACGACAGGGCAAAAGCATTCCTAACAGACAACTATGCTGGCCAGACGGCAACTATCGTTTCCCGAAGCGGGAACACGATCAATGCTGGAAGTTATAACGTGACAATTGACGCAACTGCCGCAAGTGCATTTGCGTTTGACGGAAGCACGATCACCATTAAGGCAAATACCTACGAAGGCAACCTTACGACATCTGGCACAATTACTTTGGCCAACGGAGCGCAGGTTCTTGGCTCGTATGGATCGACCACAGTTTTGCCGTGGAGCGTGACCAATGTTGAGGCGACTTCGACATTGCAGCTTTTCAATGTCACCCAAAACGCCGAGGTCGAAAACCTTGTTGTCGGCGGGACGCTGGGCAACAAAGTCACCGAAAGCGGCACATACACAAACTCTGAGGTAACGCCGGGAGACACGATCCGTCTGCGAATCACCTGCCAAGCGGGTGCTGGCGCGTTTTCCCCATACGAAGCATTCGGTGTCGCCACCTCTGTCGGAATTTCGTTCCGCGCAGACCAAGTCGCAGACGAGGTTTACAACGCAAACGGCATTGATGGAAGCACGATTACAACTTTGACTGCCGACTATCCAAATGTCCAAATCGACATCAGCGATGGTGATGGAGTTGCAGATGCCCGTGAGCTTTACGCCTTCTACGTATATCAGTCAACTACCCAAACTGGTATCGAAGAGTGGTTTGGCGCGATAACTCCGATTGATGCGGCAAACTACCAAGTCAACACGGCAGTTGTTGATCTGAAGCTACAAAATGTCGGAAGCACCCCATTGCTAATTAGCGGTGCTCGTATATTCCGAGACGATAATACATCAGTCCTCGATGCTTCGGTTGGCGATCAACCAATGACAATGGACGCTGGAAATCTCATCCAATACATCCAGCCGCAAATTGATGGAGCGATGAATGCCAACGCAAAACTTAACAAAGTTGCGGCAAATTCGGGGCTGATCCCAAGTCTTCTGTAGAAACAAATTGACAATACTCAAAAACCAACCAATAACACATTATGGCCGCAGACACATTTGAAAGAAATTATGGAATAACGACTGCCGTTAATGTCGTTCCTTCGGATGGAATTGACCTTTCTACGGAGTTTACACGCGGTCTTTATATTGGAGGCACTGGAGCATTAAGGGTTCTTATGAGAGATGGCAACGATGTCACGTTTTCTAAAATCGCGGCAGGATCATTTGTGCCGCTTGTCGTAAGCCGTGTGTTTTCCACAGGCACAACCGCAACCAACATTATTGCACTCAAATGAGCCTTGGCGTTGGATCAATTACAATTGACGCGGATTGTCCGCACTTAATCAATACGAACACAAATTCGTATGTTGTTTCGACAATCCCGCCATCTCCTACGTTTAACGGACTCCAGTGGGTTCGTTCGACAGATATGTCAGAATTTGTTTTCTATGACGGGTTCTGGATTCAGACGAGCAAGCCAGAAGAAATTGATCTTTCATATAACGTAAATATCCCGCCTAAAAAAGCCAGCAATGGAGACATTTGGATTCGCAAGTCTGACATGGCTGAATTTGTTTATTATGACAGCTTTTGGGTTCAAATAAACGAAGAGAAGGAAGCTGATATTAAAACTACGGCAATTATGTCTGAAACGCCTCCTCCAAGCCCGACTCTTGGGCAGGAGTGGGTTCGCACGACAGACATGGTAAGATTTGAATGGCATGATGGGTTCTGGGTTCAAATTAATCGAGCCGAAGAACTCTCTTGACAAGACAACACAAACCAGCATAAACAACCAACATGATACAAGACGATATGTCTGCCTCGTCAGCAGACACAAGCAACGAGGTGCAGGCCCAGCCTGCGCCAGAACTGGACGCTAATACTACAGAAACTGTAGAGAATGCCGCAGACACGTCCGCTGCGGACGATACGAGCGCAACTGAGGCCGAGGAGCCAAGGTCGCTTCTCGACGTTGTAAAAGACGTTGTTGATCCGACCGAGGAAACAAAGGCCGAAGACAAGGACTCGCTCAACCTTGAGACAGACGGCAACGTGTCTGAAGCAGACGCCGACAAAGAGAAGCCCGTGGACGACGGGAACTCGGAAGCGACTGAAGCTGATGATGCCGACTTACCGTTCCACAAGCACCCACGCTTTCAACAGGTCATCAAGGAACGCGCTTCTTACAAGCAAGAACTTGAGTCTGTAAAGCCAGATGCCGAGGAGTGGCGAGCTGTTCGCACATACATGACCACCAATAACCTGACCAACGACGAAGTTGCGAAGGGGTTTGAGATCATGGCCGCGATGAAGAATGATCCGATTCGTGGGCGCGATATGTTGTCGCAATACTGGAACAACTTGCAAGCGTTCGCTGGAGAAGTTCTTCCTCAAGACCTGCAACAGCGGGTCAACAATGGAGAAGTCACAGACGAAGTCGCTACAGAGTTGGCAAGACGACGCCATGAGGCTGAGTTTCTTCGCCAACAGCAACAAGACCAGTATCAGCGTCAGCAAGCGCAATACGCGGCACAGCAACAAGCCAGTCACCAGCAGATGTTACGCGGTGCGGTCATGGAATGGGAATCAGGCATAAAAACGCGGGACGCCGACTACTCTGTCAAGCAACCCTTCCTGATGGATAAGGTTCGTGCGGCGGTAGCCGCTCAACAACCGAAAACCTCGCAAGAGGCAGTCGCGTTGGTCGAGCAGGCATACAGAGAGGTGAACGAGTCGCTAAAGCGGTTCGGCCCTCAACGCCAAGCAGCCAAGACCGTCAGAAGCGATACATCGTCCGCAAACGTCGCTCCGCAGCCAAAGAGCCTGCGAGACGCAGTCCGACTGGCAGCGGCGGGACAAATCTGAAACCCTAAATAGAAATCCAAAACTATGGCATTCACAGCCCAAGAAGTTGCTAACATCGCAACAGCGGCTCTTGATTATCACATCAAAGGCCCGGCTCTCTCGCAGAGCATCCAGAACA
>CAZXGO010000237.1:0-3153 GCA_964640035.1 uncultured Chitinophagales bacterium | reverse complement strand
AACCTGATTAATCGCTCCCGCAGTGCTCCATGCGGATGTCGCATTCGGAGCACATATAGAGCCAGGCCCGATAGCCATCCCTGAGGATCACCATGGACATGTAGAAGTCATATCCCAGGCACTCGAGGCAGAAGTAGCGGGTTCGTGTTTCATAGCCCTAATACTTTCCTTCAAGGTTTGTTTGCTTTTGCCTGACGCTTCTCAAGTCGTTCTCTTATCTCTTGAGTTCGTTTTTTTGCATCTGCTGTCCGATTCAATCTTTCCTGGATTAAATTCTCAATTTCCCTGATTCTCAATGTAATGCTTTGAGTATTGGAAAACACAGATGGGCTCTCGTTCCTGAAACGAAGTAGCACTTCGGACTTTTTTGATTGGAGATCTATGTTTATGCCAAGAGTTTTCAGTTCTCCCTCAGATAGAGTTCCCGAATCTCGTCCTTTAAATAAAGTTACGACTTTATTAATCTCATTTTGAATAGCAAATCTATTCCGAGTCTTTACAAACTGTGTAGGCGCTAATGCTTCCTTGACTTCCTGCATAACTCGATCTGAAATATTCTTAAACCCAAGACTTTGAAGATTGGCCAACGAGACATCTGACTCAAGCCGCTCAAAGTAGTATTCTTGTTTTAGTCGGTCCGCTTCTTCATTGATTAGTTGTATGTTACTTCTTGTAGATGCATCAAGACTCAAAATATAAAGTTTTAACTTCTCAATTGTCTCATTTATTGCAAAATGAATACCCGCTTCACTTAATGTTAAGAGATTTAGAGTAGACCCTACTTGCAAACTTACAATCTCAGATATTGCATTTTCTCTCCGGATCTCCGCTTGCCTTGCTGCTTCTTCCGCGGCCGCCCTTGCGGCTGCCTCTGCATTTGCTTTCTCAATGGCAATTCTTTGGTCTTTAGAAACTGAAATACAATCAAACATTGCCGAGATGTTGTTCTTGACGGTGTATCCAACTCTACTTGAAGAAGGATAGTCTGCTCGGCTCTCCCCATCTTTTTGTCCTGTAAATCGAACATAACCGCTTGCACTTATCGATATATCGGAGTCAGGTCTTTTGAAGTAATAGTTAAAATTGGGATCGTAATTATCAATATTGAATGAACATCCGTAAATTTCGCTTCTAAGGTTAGATATCCTTGGTGACAACCCCACTTGAAGAGTTGCATCTCCTATTCGAGAGATGGTGGTTCCTCTTTGCGTTGTCGCACCGTTACTTATTTTCCAATTTAGCGCGACTCTCGCATTTGCCGAGGAGCCCTGAATATAGTTCTGAAATGCTGCATAGCCTTCATATTTTCCTGCACTCGAATTGTAACTATAAAAAAACGTATCGCACGTAGTTGGTGCAAACCCGTAACAATTAAATGTATTCCCTCCGCCCTCTGCAAGTTGGGCAGTAAAATAGCCATCGATTACTCCTCCTGCAGACCATTCGCTAAAATTTGAGGAAATCACTGGTGACTCCGACAGATAGTTATGAGCAATTGAGATAGTCCTCGAGTCGCTTGAGTTTGTGCGAGGCGCATAAGTAATTCTTGCGGTAATAGTCTGTTCCTCGACTGTTACTGGATATTTTTCTTCACCCATGTAATACACATAGAGGTAAAGTTTGTATAAGGGTGGCGACTTACCAGACACTAATTGCCAACCCTTTGACTCGCATGTAGCGTCGTTACTGGTTGTCGTACAACTCAATCCTGTAATTTCGTATTCATCAAACCAAGTAACCGAATTCTGAAAGTACCAATGTGTAGCCAAGCAATTTGGTGTAGAAGGTGTACATGGGTACTCGATTGCTTCGTACATGTAAATATCACGTGAATCATTTGAAGCATAAGACCACGCTGGACCGCCATCATCACCATTGCTTTGCGTTATTCGCACTGAGTTAGTTCCATTGGAAAGCATCCTGTAAATTTCATAATCTGAAGATCTATTGCTCGTAAAAATTATCTGAAGTCCATCATGAGACCATGAGGGATTTAAATCAAATTCCCCACTTGAAGAGTTATTTGTCAACGCATTTTGGTTAGATCCGTCACTATTCACCACATAGATATTTGAGAAACCACCTTCGTCAGCCCCAAATGTTATTTGTGCCGAATCAGGTGACCACCTTGGAAAGTTTTCAGTTATTGCATTATTGGTGACTCTTCGTAGATTCGTTCCATCAGGTTCAATCAAGTAGATTTCTGGAACACCGTCGTAATAACTAACAAAAAGTAGATCCTCTCCGTCTGGAGACCACTGAGGGGCATTTTCATCTTCAGGAGTGTTGGTAATTCTCCTTACATTAGTCCCATCTGAATTCATTATATAGATATCTCGATTACCATTTCTATCACTCGTGAAAACTATCTCGGTACCATCGGGTGACCACGATGGCCATGCGTCAAGTGCTGGATTGTTAGTTAGATTCGTTTGCTCAGTGCCATCCGAATTCATGATTATTACTTCGCGATTAGTTATTCCACGAGTGAAAGCAATCTGTTTTCCATCTGGAGACCAAGTGGGGCCAAGATCCTCTTCACTATTATTAGTTAGGTTTACTTGATCCGACCCATCAGGATTCATCAAATAGATTTCTTCGTTCCCATCCCGGTTTGAAGAAAATGCAATTAGACCATTGGAACTGGGAGGGGCAGCGTAGGAAACAAAGTTAGGTAAAAAGGAGATTGTTAGACCGAGTAAAATACTAAAGACAGTTTTCCTCATACTCGAAGGAGTATAAGAGATTTATTTAAGGCAACAATGGAATAGGCTGAGTTTCGTCTAAGGCATGACCATACAAATTAATTTAGGCATTAAACGCGAACTTGTTAGCGGACGTCTCTTAAGAATCTATTTGATCCTCAATCGAAGCAAATTACCAGCCTCTTCTACCTCATTATCCAAGACCGAAGTATAGATTTTCAGCGTCATTATTGGGTCTGAATGCCCAAGTAGCCTTTGGGCGGTAGTTACATGTACGCCTTGGGTTTTAAGTAGATAGGCATAAGTTCTTCTAAAACTGTGCACTGTGACCCCATGCTTATTTGCTGCAAGACGCATCGGTTTATAGGACTTAGGGAGGGTCTCCCAATAGCCGAGATAAGGAACTTTCCTTACGCTTGTTTTGCTCTTGACTTCACCATAAACCGAT
>CAZXGO010000236.1:0-3157 GCA_964640035.1 uncultured Chitinophagales bacterium | reverse complement strand
CAGCATTATCAACAACGAGCCCTGTCCCCGTTGGATCTCCCACAAACTGGTTCAGTTGTGATATTTTCTTGTTAGCCATACCGATAAATATATCTTAGTGTTCGTATTCTACACCTTCGTCATTCTCTGTGGTCATAATTTCTGAAGATTCATACAAAATATAATATTCCTCAGCACCGAAGTATGCGCAAGCGTTCATGTCCTCAAAGACCTCAATCTCAAGATTGACAACAACTCCTGCCACCACATCGTTGAATCTTTCTAAAAACGGAATGCTCTGAGTTGGAAGGATCAAATTCATATAAGGGAACAGATCCCCTGAATTGATGTATATTTGTGATAAAAATCTACGGGCTACCAAACTCATATCACTGGTCACCTGAACCTGATTGGATAAATCGTCATTGAGTTTGTCGGCAAAAATAATACTCAACTGATATCTTGTTAGATTTGTTTCGTATACAATATTCACGGGGGTAACGAACATAAAAGCGTAGGTCGCTCCCGTAAAATCCAAGGTATAACCAAAGTTCACCACATCACCAAACCCAAAAGAATGTAGACGAGGATCTTGGGACACATAGTCCTGAAATAACTTTATTATTTTTTGTAACGAGACATACTGTTCCATTGAGCTTGTTCTTTAAAAATCCTGTCGTTTTCCTTGAGAATTTTCTCTTTATGACGAGCAAGACTGTTTAGACATAAATATAGTGGGAGACGGATAACATCACGATACTTGGTCATGTCCTCCTTGGTAAGAATGTTTACAGTTTCGAAATAGAACCTGGCGATAGCCTCTTTCGCAGAAATTTCGGGAGCGTCTTCCATCCTATCATCATCAATTTCTCTATCTTGTTCTTCGTACGCAAAGAACTCACCATAGCGTCCATATATTGACTTACGAACAGCAAAAAAAAAGTGGACGCCCCGTACCAATATTTTATGGGCAAATCCTCAAAGATCACCGATCTATCCTCAACCTCAGAGTCATCATACTCTTTTAGAACAATTTTTCCCTTTTTTCGGTCAATTATTGGATAATATAGGTTAGCCATGATCTTCGGGATGTTTTTGTTCACATCATCAGCTGAATAGACCTCCAAGTCCATCCATGATCCATAGCTTAGTTTGGAAAAGTCCTTTTGTAATCCATACTCACATCCATCATAGGTAAAAGTGGTATAAACCTCACCTTTTGGTTCATTGGAAAAATATTTCAGGGCAAAGAGGTCAGACAACACCTCAATCTGTTCCAAAGAGGCTTTTTTGATCTCCTTGGGGTCAATACCAGTACAAATATGGATCAAATCGATATTTGTTAGGTTCTCTTGGTTATATTTTTGCATTCTAATGAACTGCCTCCATGTAAATTCTTCGGGTAGATCAACCAATATGTCCCCCAATTTTAATTCTAAACTCATACTACTCTTAGTGTTCCTGATCTTTTATTGAGCATCATGTCCATAACATAACGGACAGCATCGATGCAGTGGTTATTTTTGTCCTCGGGGATGTCCATCATCTTCCCATCACGGTCTTTTTTCCACGAATATGACTGCATTTCTTTTCTCAAATTATGAGATTCTTTATGGACAAAGATTTTATGTCTTTTTATTTTCTCCAATCCCGACAAAATGCTCTGTTTTGACACAGGTTTTGTAAGGTATCCCGCCCTTTTTAGTTCAGCAATGAGCATCGGTTCAGCAGAATCACACCAAATGTACTCATATTTGGAGACATCCATGTGGTTAAAGTAGAAAGTAATATCATTTGTGGTATAACCACGGGCATACATCACCTCCTTGAGGTATAATTCATCATCTTTTTTGTAGACCTCAACCAATGTTGTGGGGTCGTGATAACCAAAGTCCATCCCCCTACCAAGAAGAACGGCTCCCTCAGGTAAGGTTTCCCACTCCTGAAACTTTGGAAATACGAGACTTTCGGGGTTTCCCCTTTGTCCGAGTCCAAAGACCCTCCAAAGATTGTCGTCCGTGTCTTTTAACCTCTCAATTTCCCTTACCTGCTCAGGGGGTAGGAATGGATTTTGCTTGTAGGTGATGATATGGTAGTCACAATCGTCCCTTTCCTCCAATTCATACAGATAACTCTCCATAAGTGAGGGGTTAAAGTCAATAACCACCTTCTGTCGTGTTCTCAGAATTAATTGTTGGAACTCCTCATAGCTAACCTCTGTGGCTTCGTTAATAAAAAGATAATCCCTACTCCTACCACGGAGTTTGGCTTCATCATCACAGGCAAACCACTCAATCATACAATTGTTGGGCATCTGGTAATAACCATCAACAACTTTCCACTTATCAGGGTCATACATATCAAACTTTATCAAGATTTCCTTGAGATCCCTAAGGACTGAACCTTTCATAGCTGGACCAGTCTTTCTAACAATGGATAAAACCTTATCCTCCTCTTGTAATAACCTCCAAATCCAGTAAATGATGATGTTATATGTTTTTGATGCACGAGATGAACCCTGAAAAACCGTTATACGCTTTTCAGATTCCATAAGTTTCTCAAATACAACTGTGGTTTGAATGTTGGACATCAAAGATAAATCTCTTTAAATTGCTCTTCTGTTACAAGATCATCACCAAATTTCATCTTAACATTGGCAAAAATCAAAGCAATGGTCGAAAAATAAGAAAATATCTTATCCAATCCCTTATTCTTGATCTCCTTTGTTACATTGGGGGAGAAATCCAACTCATGGGTGCTTGTGGTATATAGATTGGCAACATATCCCTTGATAAAAGGGTATTCCATGGTCAACACCAACTGCCAATGACCGATCTCAATAATAACAAACTGATTCCCCATATTATCCAAACCACCACCGATCTGCAGGTCTTCATCAAGTGGGGGACACTTTGATAAAAACATTGAGATTATCCCAAGCAAAATGGGTTCGTCAATCCCTTGATTGATCAAGATATCCTGTATTCCTTGGATCATTGTTTCTGTTTCCATATCCATAAATATAAAAAAAGGGTGGGTCTTTGTAAAACCCACCCGTAAGGAAGCTGGACCAAACCAAAGAAACCAGCTTCCCCCTTTATTTAGGATTATAGATGTAGAAGATTGGCTTATTCAAAAGTTTTTTGAAATTGAAAGATTTATACCAATTTCGGATCTT
>CAZXGO010000235.1:0-3164 GCA_964640035.1 uncultured Chitinophagales bacterium | reverse complement strand
GCAAGGCAGCAAGGCAGCAAGGCAGCAAGGCAGCAAGGCAGCAAGGAAAGATTATTGCCTTCTAGAATACGATGCAAGTCTTATATCAAGAACCCTTGATCAATTGATGCATTGTTGCCATGATCATTTGATGCCTTTTATAATGTCTTTTAATCCTCTTTCTTAAGTCTATACTCGTCTCTCCCGCCCCAGTCGTAACTACGGCTAATAATGAGGCTATCCGATTTGCGCTCGTAGTCAAAGTCGCCCACAAGGATGAGTGACCAGTCAAAATTAGCTGGAAACATGCAGGAATTTCGGAAATTTAGCATCTCACCCTTGATTCGGTATGTCCCTTCGCAGATCGCGGGGAAATTTACCTGATCGCTACTACCCTCGAATTTTCCATTTTTAAATCGAAGCTGAACATTTGAACTAACCGGATCTTTTTTTGACTCATAGCGGGTGAAACTACCCTTAAATGTTTCCCCACTTTTGGGAAATGGATCCTCACCTTTGTCGCAAGATATCAGAATCATGCCCAGCACATAAGAAAGTAAAAATCCACGGAATGTTTTCATATTGATGGGTGATGGTGAACGTTTTGGGGAGATAGAATCAATTTCAACTCTCAGTCATCGTCGGTGAGCCACTCGGTGGGTTCTTCAGCAGCAGGCAAAGCCTCTACATTGCGGAGCTTGCGCTCAATCGCACGACTGCGTTTACCAAGCAATTCATCGACCGTATCACTGGCTGAATGGAGGTTACGCTGGGTCTTTTCGAGGAGACCGCCGAATTTTTCGAACTCTGTCTTCACCTGCCCCAAGATACTCCAAACCTCGGAGCTGCGCTTTTGCAAGGCCAGCGTCCTAAAGCCCATTTGCAAGCTGTTGAGGATGGCCACAAGGGTTGTCGGACCCGCTACAGTAATGCGAAATTCATTCCGAAGTTGGTCGACGAGGTCACTGCGTCGGATCACCTCGGCATAGATACTTTCAAAGGGAAGAAAGAGGATAGCGAAGTCGGTGGTGTTCGGGGGATCAAGATATTTATCCCGGATATCTTTAGCCATCTTCTTGATGGCTGACTCTAGGGCTTTGGTGGCTGCATCGATCTCTTCAGGCAGTGCGTGATCGTAAGCACTGAGGAGTTGTTCGTACACATCTTTAGGAAATTTGGCATCGATGGGCAGGTAGACGATCTCTTTTTCGTCGTCACTGCGACCAGGGAGTTTAATAGCGAATTCGACCTTGTCGGCGCTTCCCACTTTGGTGGCGACATTCGCTTCGTACTGGGTCGGAGCCAAAATCTGCTCAAGGATCATAGCCAGTTGTACTTCACCCACACCACCTCGGAGTTTCACATTGGCAAGCACTTTCTTGAGTCCACCGACATCGGCAGCGATCGACTGCATCTCACCCAGACCTTTTTGCACTTCGATCAACTGCTTGCCGACCGTCTCGAAGCTTTGTCCCAGACGTTCACTGAGAGTTTTCTCGAGTTTTTCTTCGACCGTGACCCGGATTGACTCCAGCTTTTTCTCGGTACCACTCACCAGCTCGGACTGTGTTTTTTCCATCTGGGAAAAACGCTCACGTTGAAACTCGTTAAAGCTTTTCACACTCCGTTCGAATTCTTCTTTGAAATCGCGAATACTATCCCGGAGTTGATCACGCTGCTCTTTAGATTGCCGCGCCGTCTCTTCACGGTTAATACGAAAATCCTCTTTGAGATTGGCTTCAATACGGCTAATACTCGCCTGCATTTCGGAAATCTTAGACGAAACATCGGCAGATTGGGGCCGGGATACACTTCGCCAAAGGAGACCCAGGAGTACCAGCAGTAGAACATTGAGACCAATAAGAAGATAAAGAGGATCCATTAAGCTTTATTGCTTAGCCTGCTGATCAGAGAAGAGCATTTCGGAGACTCCTCTCTCCTGTTGAATGCGAGCGGCAGCCTTTTCAACCCCACGCATCACCCGAAGGAGATTGAGTCCGGCGATTTTTCGGAGTTCTTCATCGGAATAACCGCGACGAAGCAACTCAGCGAAAAGATCAGGATACGTCGATACATCCCCGAGTCCTTCAGGCAGACTTGGGATACCATCATAATCGCCGCCGATGCCAATATGATCAGAGCCAATAAGCTTACGGATATGATCAATGTGATCGGCTACATCGCTGAGGGTAGCGCGTGGTGCAGGATTTGCTTCGTTCCAGGTGTTCATCCCTATTTCGACGGCCGCGGCGCTGTCTGGGAACTGCTCGTTAAGACGAGTGCGCTCGGCTGCGGCATTACGCTCGTGGTCGTAAAGCGCCTGCGATATAAAGGAAGGCACGAAGGTGACCATGATGAGTCCGTCGTTTTGCTTTAGACGGACCAAAATACTATCCGGTGCGTTGCGAGGGTGATCCGCAACGGCACGTGCCGAGGAGTGGGAAAAGATCACTGGCGCTTCGCTCACATCAAGAGCATGCGACATCACTGCAGGTGATACGTGGGAGAGATCAACCATCATGCCAAGACGGTTCATTTCACGGATCACTTCGCGTCCAAATGGGGTTAGACCTCCGTTTTTGGCTTCGTCGGTTGCTGAGTCGGCCCAATCGAGGGAGCGAGAATGCGTCAAGGTCATATATCGGGCACCCAGGCCATAAAATTGACGCAGGGCACCTAGAGAATTGCCAATAGAATGTCCCCCTTCAATACCCATGAGACTAGCAATCTTTCCATTCTTAAATTCACGTTCGATATCATCGGCAGTGAGTGCCAGGGCAAACTGATCGGGGTACTTGTCGATGAGACGATACACAAAATCGATTTGCTCCATGGTCTGCAGCACGCTGGTCGGCTCAGGTTGATTTGCTGAGACGAAGACCGACCAAAACTGACCACCCACGCGTCCAGCGCGCAAGCGCTCGATGTCGGTATGCAGAGGGCGCTGTGCTCTGCGGGTGTTCCAGAAATCGAGGGCGGAGAGCTTGTAGCCTACACGTCCACGGTAGGCAATGGGCACATCGTTGTGTCCATCAACCAATGGCACCGATTCAAGGATCGCGATCGCGCGCTCACGATACGGATCGGAAGGAGTTTGAGCATTGGCTAGGAATGGGATGAGGGCGAGTAGGAGGAAGCGGAGCATGGAAGAAGAGGTGAAGGGTGAAGAGTTGAAGGTTGAAGAG
>CAZXGO010000234.1:0-3170 GCA_964640035.1 uncultured Chitinophagales bacterium | reverse complement strand
CTGTAATCCTTGCACCACTGGCCTGACGCACAATGACGATTGGCTTACGTCCGACAAACAATCCAGCCATCGTGATAGCTTCATCAAGACCACCCCCGCCATTGTTTCTAAGATCTAAAATCACTCCATCCACACCATCCCGCTTAAATTGCTCCAAATGAGCTCGAACATCGCGGGATGAACTCTTGTAGTTGTTTGGATTCTGGCGTCGGTCATTGAAATCAACATAGAACGAAGGAAGTTCAATAACACCTATTCTGTAGGCTGAGGGACTTTCCTCCGTTGATGCGGTCGGTTCAAAAATTTCTGCTTTGGCTTCACCGTCCTTCAGAATAATTTTATCGCGAACAATCGCAAAATTGAGGGTATCAAATCCGTTTTCATTCTTGCGCATAACTTGAAGACGAACTGTGGTCCCACGCTGTCCACGGATCAGCTCAACAACGTCATTCAAGCGCATATCAATGACGCTTTCGAACGGCTCCGTCCCTTGTGCCACTGCAATGATTCGATCATCGACAGCCAATTTCCCATGCCGTGCGGCTGCACCACCGGGAATAATCGAGTTCACAACGGTATAGCCATCTTCCCAGCGCAACACCGCACCGATACCATCCAAAGAGAGTTTGATCGAAATATCAAAGTTCCTCAGATCCTCTGCAGCCATGTAAGTCGAATGAGGATCATAGGCGCGTGTAAGGGCATTTAGATAAAGCGCTATTACATCGTCGTCAGTGTACTGAGAATAATCCTTCCATATGGATCGAATACGCTTTAGTAAGCGGTCCTTGGCCTCTTGATCCGTATTGCCTGCCAACTTGAGCGTCAATAGGTCAAACTTTGTTTTCAGCCTCCAAGTCTCTTTCGCTTCATCTTCATTCTTAGGATAGGGCTCATCTTTCCGATCAATTCTCCATTGACCATCTTTGTCGAAGTCAAACTCGTCTTCCAGAAAAGATTCCAGCATCGCTTGACGTTGACTGAGCCTGGTTAGGAAACGTGTGAAGACGTCCATTGCCCAAGTGACATCACCACGCCGAAGCATGTCATCCAAACTCGTCTCTTTAGCTCGAAACTCTTTCACATCAGATTCCAGGAAGTAGTAATGTCCAGAATCCAAGGAATCTAGGTAGAGCTGAAAAATCCTTTTGGACAATTCATCATTTAAAGGCTCTTGTGCATAGTGCAACGATGTAAATCGCTCCACAATCCCTCGAACAACCGCCTGATTGAGCTTGTCTTCCTCAGCCACTCCAGTATTTCCTCCCAGAAATACAAAAAGCAGCAGGATGGCTATAAGTTTTTTCATGTTGATTTGAAATTTAAGCTTTGGTTACTTGAAGAGGATCAACCTTATTCCATGATTGCCCCAAAAGTTCAAACGAATTGCCAGAATTACCATGACTACTCAAGTATCTAAACATATCATGAGATCCAGCCTCCTTTGAAGAAAACATCATGAAATTGCCTACATCGAGATTTAGAATCGGGATTGATCTTGGTACCAGCAACAGTGCTCTTTGCTATTTAGACCAGGAAGATCTTACAAATCAACTGCACTGTTTTGAAATTCCACAGTGGATTGGCAATGGTGAGTGGTATGATCTGAAGACCTTACCTTCTCACGCATTTTTATTGACCCAAGAAGAAAAACTTTCTGGCCGCTTTCAATTGCCTTGGTCCGAGGATTCTGCACCTGATTTAGCTACTGGAGAATGGGCTCGGCAACAGCAGGCGCTCCGACCTGGGCGAAATATTCATTCTGCGAAATCTTGGCTATGTTACCACAATTTAAATCCAGAAGCAGAGATTCTCCCTCAGAGTGACCAACCAGATCTCAAACGATATTCGCCACTTGCCGCGAGTTCGCTCTTTCTTCAGCATCTTAGAGATTCGTGGAATCACAAAATTGCCAAAGACAGAACCGAACTACGGCTGGAAGACCAAGAAATTGTGCTTACAGTTCCTGCCTCTTTTGATGAAATAGCCCGAGAGTTCACCCTGCGTTCGGTCAAAATGGCAGGACTAAAAACCGTCACTCTGCTGGAAGAACCTCAAGCAGCCTTTTACTCGTGGATTGCTGAAAATTTAGAGGACTGTGATTCCCCAAAAACATTATCAGATTATTTCAAAAACTCCGAAAATATTGTCTTAGTTGTTGATATCGGTGGTGGAACAAGCGATTTCAGCCTCGTCAAAGTAAAGATACCTGAAGATCCCAAAGAGAATCCTGAAATGGAACGTCTGGCTGTCAGTGATCACATCTTACTGGGCGGGGATAATTTGGATTTAGCCCTAGCAGCACATGTTGAACAGCAACTGACAGGACAACAGAGAAAACTATCCCCCCGTCTTTGGGAGGCACTCACAGCCCAATGCAGAAGGGCAAAGGAAATTCTTTGGACAACTGAACAGGATCAGTTTCCGATAACGATTGCTGAACAAGGGAGCAGACTGATTGGAAAGACAAAGAACTATATTCTTTCTCAAAATGAATTCGAACAAATCATCTTGGATGGCTTTTTCCCTGAACTGGACTGGGATGCTGATTTACCAGCCAAGAAGATTCAGGGATTGCGAACCCTTGGACTCCCATACGCCAGTGACACCGCAATTACTCGACATCTGCTCAGATTTTTAAGAAATCACTGCTCCCAAATTGAACCAGAACGCTTTCCTACTCACGTACTTTTCAACGGTGGAACACTCGAGCCTTCTTTGCTTCAGGAGAAAATCCGGCGTCTACTGGAAAAATGGGGATCTCAACTAGGAGAAACTGAGAAAAGTGTTCAAGTGCTTCCTCAAGAGCAAATGCAGTTGGCTGTTGCCAAAGGGGCAACTTATTACCATCTTGTTCGTGAGGGGAAAGGTCTGCAAATCAAAGGAGGGAGTGCTCGAAGCTACTATGTCTCACTGCTGGTTGATGGAATGGAGACGGGTTCACAAAACCTAGCCTGGTTGTGCATCTTGCCCCAACAAGCATCTGTCGAGGAATATCAGGAAGTACAGGGACACACCCTTGAAATTGCTATAAATCAACCTGTTCAATTTGAGATGAGGGCCTCCAGTATCCGAACGCAGGACCACTTGGGTGATATAATCCAAATTGAACAAGAAGAATTGGAACGTGATTTTACTGAACTTCCACCGATTCAGACATTTCTGGGAAT
>CAZXGO010000233.1:0-3194 GCA_964640035.1 uncultured Chitinophagales bacterium | reverse complement strand
AGCGTGCAGAGACTTAGTCAAATGATTGGTGGCACGGAGTGTTCCTTGGTAAGTGACTTCAACACGCCTCTAATTAACGCTTGATCGATCCTGGCAGGTTATCGCTACCACTGAGTGACAAACGTATCTTGCCTCTTCATGCGGCAGTGAGTCACTAGACACAACAACTCGAAAAACAGTGCTGCGGCGAGCCAGACACTTGCATCATCCGTATCCCTGTTGGGATTCACCTCCACCATATCGGCGCCAATCACGTTGCATTGCCGGGCCGTCGAAATCAGCGAACGCACTTGTCTCGGCGTTAACCCAAAAGGCTCTGGGCCAGTTGTTCCCATCATGACTGAGCTATCCAGCGAGTCGACGTCGAGCGAGAAATAGGTTTTCTCAGTTGAGCCCACGATTTCAAGGATCCGATCAGAGACCCATTGCGTTCCTTTTTCGTGCACCTCGTCTGCGGTAATCACGGTCATACCGCTATCGTGACTAAATTCCCACAAAAAGCCCGCTCGACCACGGATACCTATCTGCACGGTCCTCTGAGGGTCAATAAATCCCTGCAGTGCGGCTTGACGAAAGACCGAGCCGTCGTTGATGGCGTCGCCGCCCCAAGTCGACATAGTGTCGCAGTGGGCGTCAATGTGGATGAGGCCAAAGCTATCGTCGTGGACCTCGCTTAGTGCCTTGAGACACCCATAGCTCGTGGTGTGCTCACCGCCACAGTTGAGTGTGGCACAACCAGCCTCCGCTATTTCCCTGACGGTCCGGTAGATATCCTCGAGCCGCTGATCAAGGGCAGTGGCAGACCACTCGACATCGCCCCAGTCGATTACCGAACAGTTGTCGAAGGGAATGTCGCCGGTTTGCTCGTGCACAGGGCCGTAATTTCGGCGGGATGGGCAAAAAAACCGCTGGTTTCCAAGCTGTATCCGCTCTTGCCCGCTCGTTCAAAAAAGGACGCGACACGCGGATCACGGAACTCGAGAGGCCCTTTGTCCAGTGATTTCAGATGCCGAAGCTGCTGCTCAGTCAGTTTGGTCATTGTCGTCAGAGCCCATCGCCCATACCGCCCGCAACTGGCAGTGCTACCCCAGTCATATAGGTACTCGCGTCACTGGCGAGAAACATTGCTACTGAGGCGATTTCCCCGGGCTGCGCGGGTCGGCCCATGGGTATGAGCGCATTTTCGAGCTCTTCTGCTTTATCGGCTGAGACGCCGGCTGCCTCGGACAGCAACTGCATCGCTGTCTGATGCATCTGTGTCTTGACGGAACCCGGACAGATGGCGTTGACACGAATCTGCTTGGGCGCCAATTCTTTCGCCAGCGACTTGGTAAGGCCCACTACAGCAAACTTGGTGGCTGTGTAGCAAGCCGGCATCCCCTCTAGCGCGCCCAAGCCGGCCAAAGAAGCGATATTGATAATGCTCCCGGCCGGGCGCATTAGTGGGAGGAGTGCACTCGTGGAGTTAACGACACCCATAAGATTCACTGAGATAGAGGTCTCCCAGTCTTGCGGAGTATTCTGCAAAAACTGATCCGAGCCGATACCGACTCCGGCATTGTTTACCAGAATATCCAGGCCGCCATGTTCCTCGCTGATATGTTGGGCAAGGTTCGTCAGTTCGATGGGGTGGGTTACGTCGCAGGGAAAGCCGTCAACGCCATGCGCGCTGAGTTGGTTTCGGAGATCAGTACCGACTACGGTGGCTCCAGATCGCGACAACGCCTCCAAGATTGCACGCCCGATACCTCGCGGGTGCGCCATGCCAGTTACCACGGCGACCTTACCCTCCAGTAAGCCGTCATCACTCATGGGGATGATCTCCAAAAATTTCGATGGCGCTTAAAAGCCACTTGGGAGCACTACCCTCGTCACCAACACCACCATAAGTTAAAAGCCCCTCGGTATTGAGTGAGCCGCTCCGAATGCCCTCGCATACTTCGGAGAGATCCGAGAGGAACTGATCGAGGTCATCGTCACTCATTGAATCGATGGTGAGATGAATAGCCGGCGGTGTGATTACACCAAGTAATCGCCAGCCCTTGGCCTCCATGCCGCCCACGACTAACTGAATATCGAAGTCATCCGCGGCAATCATCAATAGAGGGCCATCAGTGCGCCAGGTCTTGAGGCCCGATTCCTTGGCACAATGTGCTTCGATCTTTGACTTGATCGCCAAGAGGCGTTGGGCGTTGGCGAGATAGCCGGGCTCACCCCAGTGATGCATGAGCGCCCAGATGCCCGCAACCGGCCCCAGGGGCCGGGAGCCGACAAAGCTTTGTGAAAGGTAAAGTCCGCATGCCCACTCGGTAATAGGCATGTAGTGGTATGCCTGCTCCGCCTGACTGCGCCACAAAACAGTGGAACAGGGCTTTGGTGCATAACCATATTTATGCAGGTCGGCGGACATGGACCGCACCCCCTGAACTGACAAGTCATAGTTTGGAACGGTTTCGCCCAATTGGCGGAAGAAAGGCAGGATATATCCCCCTACGCAAGCATCAACATGCAGCCAGAGGTCATATTTGATCGCCAGTTGGCCCATCTCCTCTATAGGGTCTACCCGTCCATAGGGCCAGTTGGGGGCGGATCCGACGATCCCTATGGTGCTGCTGCCTATTGCGGCGGCGATACCTTCTATGTCTGCTGAGAGGTCGTCTAGCTCGGGAATGGTCACCACTTTGATGTCCAGATAACGGGCGACTTTGTGGATTGTCGAGTGAGTGGAATAGGGCGCCACAATCTCCGGCTGACTGACATGGGGTTTATTCGCACGCGCCCAAGAACGCATGGCAAACAGCCCGCAAAAATTGCTCTCTGTGCCGCCTGACGTGAAGTTGGCGCGACCGCGCTCGGCCGTCTCTGAGCAACCTCCCGAAGCCAGGCCGATACAAATATCGAGGACTTCATTCTCCATTCTGGCGGCGGCGGCTTCTTGAAAAGTGAATAGCCCATTCCAACCCATAAATTTCTGCGCCGCGGCGTAGATCAGCCCTGCGCTTTCATCGTCACCTTGGAAAGCGGTGCTCGCGAGGCGGCCCCGGGTTTTTGAAGTCATGGCGCTCTTTAGCGCATCGACGTCGCTCATGACGCTTTCCGCGGTGCTACCCACTTTGGGAAGCGTATATAGAGGTTGGTTGCGCACATGTGGGTGCTCAAGCCGCACTATTACGGCAGCCATTTCTACAACTGGC
>CAZXGO010000232.1:0-3218 GCA_964640035.1 uncultured Chitinophagales bacterium | reverse complement strand
GCGTAATATGGGTGCGGCACTCTCACCGTTCAATTCGTTCTTGATCCTGCAGGGTATCGAAACCTTGGCCGTACGCATGGATCGCATCTGCGACAACACGCTCGCCGTGGCGAAATTCCTGCAGCAACACCCGGCCGTATCGTGGGTGAACTATGCGGGCTTGCCAGAGCACGCCGATCACGCACTCGCTCAAAGATATTTGGCAGGCAGAGCCTCCGGCATCCTGACCTTCGGCGTGAAGGGCGGACGAGCCGCCGGCGAGAAGTTCCTCGATGCGCTGAAACTTGTCATTCGCCTCGTGAATATCGGCGATGCGCGCTCACTCGCAACGCACCCGGCCTCGACGACGCACCGACAGCTGTCGCCAGAAGAGCTCGCCAAAGCGGGCGTCTCCGAAGACATGGTGCGATTGTCGATCGGCATCGAGCACATCGATGATCTGAAAGAAGATCTCGATCAGGCGCTGCGTAGCGCCTGATCGATGCGCCGTCTGGGCGCGGCGGTCGCCGCCGCGCCTATTTCTTTTTGCGCGTGACTTTTTTCTTGGTTTTGGCAGGTGCAGCGCTCGGCACCGGCTTGCTGCGCCGCGCCTCGTCCACCTGCTCTGCGAGCACGCGGAACAGACTGTCGATATATTCTTTTCTTTGAGCCGACAAGTTCGCTTCGTCTTCCGGTTTGAACTCAAAGCGATCGATCTCGCCCGCCTTCAGCCCGCCACGGGTGACCTGGATCGCCTCCATAGCCATCAACCGCTCTCGCAGCGTCCAAACCTCGCTCGCCAGCACGACCACCATATTCAACACCTTGTCGATCGCTGGATCGTCAAAGAAATAGGGGCGGCCACCGCGAATCGTGCGGCGCATCGGTTGTCGACTCATTTCCAGGCTCCGAAGCAATACCAAAGAATACCGTCGGTCAGACGGCCGGTTTTGTCACTGTCGACCTCGGGTGGACGAGTAGCTGCCTCGCGCCACACCTTCTCGCCATACCAACCGACCGACGGAATCACGAACTGCACATACTTCTTGGGATCGAACCCCGCCTTCTTGCAAAGCTCTTCGGGCCGCAAATCGCGGAACGGCTTGTAGAACGGCTCGTTGTTGTACGCGCCGTCCCAGTCGAGATAGAAGGCATCGTAGGCCGAGAGTTGCGAATTCGGCGGCAACTCCATGTGCAGCATCAGACCGCCCGGCTTCAAGACCCGATAGGCCTCGTCCATGATTTTGGCGATGCTCTTCTTCGGTACCTCGTGCAGAAACATCGAGGAGAACACCACATCGAAGCTCGCATCCGGAAAGTCGAGCTTCTCGGCATTCATCTGCTGGAAGTGCACCTCGCGATCCTGCGCCTCTGCACGCGCATGAGCGTAGCGAAGACACGGCGCTGCCACGTCGATGCCGTGCACTTCGGCCTCGGGGAAGTGGTCTTTCCACGAACCCGTGTTGTGACCGATCGTGCAGCCGAGATCGAGGATCTTCTTCGGTTTCAGATTCGGATACTTCAAACGAATGAAGCCCGCGATCGACTGACCGATGTCGTCGAGGTTCTGGCCCATCAGCCCGAACGAGAAGACGGCAAGGCCGTTGTCGTAAAGCGAACCGGCGGCGAGGTCGTCTTTCTCGTACTCGCCGTCGTAGTTTCCGGCCATCAAATGCACATCGATGGCCGACACGTAGCGCGGCACCTCGAATCCGGGCTTCAGCTTCAACGTTCCGCGCGCCTTGCTCTTGCCCTTGCCCTGACCTTGGCCCAAGAGCTTCGCGGCCTTCTGCTTGAGCTCGGGACGGTTGCGCTCGAGCGGCGGAATGACCGACTGCCACACCATGTCTTGCGCAGTAACTCGAAGCGTCGAGTAGAACTTGAAGTAGTCGTTGACCTTGATGGCCTTGTGCACTTCAGGACCGTCTTTCGGTGCGCGCTTGTGTTCGCGACGGAACTGCGGTTCGACGTCCGCGTCGTAGACCGATCGCATGCCGCTTGCCATGTCATTCAACACATGGGCGCGCAGACCCGAAACGAAATTCATACGCGCCTTCTCGTCGCGCGTCTTCGCCAATCGCAAATCGTGTTTCAGTTCCAACATGAGCGCACCTCCGTTCAGTCGATTATGCGCAGCAGCTAAAAATCCGACAACAAGCGACCAAAGCCCGGCATGCGGTCCTCGATGCCGTTGGCGCGCAGCGCGTGCCAGTAGGTTGCCGTGTTGATGGCAATCACGGGTTTGCCGAGCCACTGCTCCGCTTCGGCGGCGAGTCGCACCATCGACAGATTGGTGCCCACCTGCACGATCGCATCAACATCCGGTCCGTCTAGTTCGCGCAGCACCTCGCGACAGCGCGATTCGGGAATCTGCGCGATTGCCGTCCAGGACGGCGCACGCAGTGCCATATCGCGCACGGTCTCGTAACCGGCATCCGCAAAATAACGCCGCACCTCGGCATTGGCGACCGGATAGTACGGTGAGAAAAATGCGACGCGACGGATATTGCCGTACGCCCTCAGTGCGGCCGTACATGAGTGCGAACCAATCGAAATGCGCACACCGGCCTCCTGCTCCACCTTCTCACGGAAGGCCTCGGCACCGGCGTAGCCACCGTAGAACGTCACTGCCGACATACCCATCACGAGGTAATCCGGCTCGCAGGTCATGACACTGCGCACGGCATCGATCACACCGGCGCCGATGGTGTGCGTGGCTGCCATGAAAGTCTCGTCGCTAATAGCGCGAGAATTTGGCGTATAGATGCGGCTGTAATGGTTGGTCACGCCGATCGGCCGCATGTCGTCGAAGTCGGGCTGCACGATCGTGTTGGTGGAAGGCCCCAGCACGCCGAACAATCGCCGATAGCCTCTTGCGTCAAGCCCCATAACCGCTCCTCAAGGTGAAGCAAACTCGAGCCTAGCATGCTGTAATTCGCCGTATGCGATACACGCCCATTCCGTCCGCTCCGCTGCTAAGCCTGCTGTTTACCCTCGCCCTCTGCGCGGGCGAGGCGAACGCCAAAAGCGACACTAGCGGCCCCACCCTGCGCATGGCCACTTGGAATCTCGAGTGGCTGATAGCACCGCGCGAGTTTCGCGAACTGACCGCGACTTGCCTGCCGCGTAACGCCTCACCCGGTAATCGCTCGCGGTACATCCCCTGCAATGTCGCGGACGAGCTGCAGCGCTCCGAGGCCGACTTTCGCGCACTGCGCAAAGTCGCCACCGAACTCGAT
>CAZXGO010000231.1:0-3218 GCA_964640035.1 uncultured Chitinophagales bacterium | reverse complement strand
GATCTAATATTTTAGTTAATAGGTTAATTATCCCTAAACCTGGAATATAGCTAAGTACAAATGCTGCAACTTTTGCAACTGCAAATGCTATCAATTTTTGAGGTAAACTTTTTGCGCAATCTGCTATACTTTTAATTGATCCAAGTTCTTGGATATCAACTTTGCTCATTATCGAAGTAACTCCAGTTTTAAGGAATTCTTCTTTTGTCATTTTATTTGACGATGATGCATATGAAGAATTAACTAGTGCACTAGAACTACTTACTCCTTTTCCCTTAGTTGATCCACCACCACCACCTCCACCTGATCCACCTCCACCACCTGATCCACCTCCACCACCTGATCCACCTCCAGCACTATCAATAGTGGCAACATCATCTTCATTGCCAGTAGTTCCAATAATACCATTTCCAGTGTCAGATGTTGCATCTAAAAAAATACTAGCCTTTTCTTGATTTTCTTTTTCGTTTTCTTCAATTTCTATATTTGTTAATCCTCTAATTATATATGTCTCTGTAGTCGATCCGACGTAATTAAAAAGTGGACATACTGCGTCTATCGAATATTCACCAACTTCAATTGGACCAGCTAGCGGAGCTAACGCATTTTCTCCCCTGAATGTTAAACGAACGTTAATATCTTTTCCAAAATTTGGATCATCTGGATCTAATTCCTTTGGAAATGTTGTATAGGTTGGCAATTCACTATATCCATTATAGACACGTTCTAAGTTATCAAATTGAATGTCTATAGGACAAGGCATTATAACTAGATATTTACTGGTATCCTTTAATAGCTCTACACTTTCTACTCCATATTCTTCAATCCCGTCAATATTGAGTCTGAAAAATTTTCCATACCATGGGGGAATTCCAGATGGAACAGACTCATAGTGATTAGATGAAAAGAATCCCTTACAGGTTGGATTATTTTTTAATGTCGTAATTATAGTATAGTCATAACGACCAACGTTTTTTGCTATATTTGGAAGCGCTGGTATACCGCTGTCATATTTTATATTAAATTCTACATCGTCAAATGGTATTTCAACTAATTGCAAACCTGATGGAGCGCCTCCCCCAAATGCTGTAAATAAGCCAGTAGCGGCATTAAAAAATCCACTACTTGATCTCTTACTTACTGTTCCAGTTCCATCTCCATCAAAGGTAACAATTGACCCATCTAATGACAGCCTAAATACATCTTCATATGTACCAGCAGTTGGAGTACTAGTATCATCAATTAGGTTAACCGTGTATAAAACATTTGGTAAAATCCCAGTTGCACCATTTACTGTCGCAAATGAAATCTTATCTCCATCGTTAAATCCATGATTTTGTAGATATACTCTATCTCCAGAAAGAATAGTAGGATAAATTATTGGATCTACAAAATCATCATCTATAAATCCTACTTCTTGTGTAATCTGATAGACTCCAAGCACAAAATCTAATCCATTTTGTACTTTTCCAGTATATTCAGACTTTATGCCCAAACTATAACGATCGCCATCAGGATCATTTAATTTGATATATAAGAAACTTAAATCTATTAGTTCTGCCATAATATTTTATCCCAATCCTATTTGTGTTGGTGCAGGAGGATAGCCAGTACCGTCTCCAATATGAACGTGTGTTAATAGCCCAGTAACTCCGGCGCCAGCACGAATATCACCTGCAGCAAGTATTGCTCCGCCAAGTACATTTACAAGCGAAGTAGTAATATTTGTCAATGATGACATCATGGTAGTCATTCCAAGCGAAGTTATATTTAATGTACTTGCGCTATCTAGTGCAACTGACATTCCGCCAAGTGTTGTTGCCGCTGCCGATGTTAAACTTATTCCAGTAAGAGCCGTCGTATCGCTGGATCCGGTGTATATGGCAGTATATCCACCAGCAACTGAATCAGAGACATCTCCGACCACCATAGATGTTATTCCTCCTCCTCGTATAGTATTATTTAAACCATTGCCAATAATAACATCTTTTTTGCCAGTTATATTTTCAGCTTTATCACCAAGCACTTCATTTTTATATGATGCTCCGACTTTTAATCGATACTCTCCCTTTACGGTCTGATTCATGTTTCCGTTTACTTCAACATTATAGCTTCCGTTGATTGTCAAGTTAGCATTTCCATTTATAGTGATATTAGCATTGCCAGAAATTGTTACATAGTCTTCGCCGCATACAGTAGTATGTCGATTTGCCACAACAACAGTCGATAGGCTGCCATCTGCGTTGACCATACGATATGTGCCAGACTTGTGTTTTTCATGTATGCGTTCGTTTCCTAAAGTATCATCAACTTCAAACACATGTCCCGAACGAGACTGCGTCACGTGATTATACGGATATACCGATTGATTCGTCGGATATGGTTGATTGAATTTACCGCTTGACATAATATATGTTATTTATTTAGTATTATTACACAAGATATAATTGAATTGGCTTACACCTGCTTTTGACATTTCTGATCTAACTGCAGAATAAAATTGATTCCATTGAGCAGGCTGAATAGTTTGACAACCTAATGAGCTTGTAGAATTTTGACCGCCTTTGTGAATATTGATTGCGATGCCTCGATATGTTCCGCTTTGTCCAGACCGAGATACTGGCAATGCTTCGCCTGATGTAGCTGGTCTAAATGCCGGATATCCTCCTCCAGGTCGTGAAATACCATGATTTCCAGGTTTATACGGATGAACTCCAGGATTCAACGAAGCAACTCCTTGTTTAAAGCCAGAGGGATCGACATTAGCCTTAAAGATTAAAAATGTACCTGGTCCTACTACAGCTATAGCATCGTCATATATACCTCTTTGGTTTGAACTGTTATAAAAACCGCGAACACCACACACATACATCGATGGCAATAATCCTCCCTTTGATGCGTTCCATTGAGCCTGAACGGCTTGTAATATTCTACCTTTTTCAGATGTATCTCCTGATTGAACATTGGCTTCATTAAATGCACCTTTCCAACGCAAAACATATTCAACTGGACCAGTTTTTTCACGATTATATTTTTTACCTGTCGATGCATCGTATTCAATAATTCTATATTTTCCAGTTACTGATCCACCTTCTGGAATTACCGCGATATAATCATATGATGGATTTTTGAATACAATGTCTCCTTTATATAATATCGGAGGACTTGCATGCTTTACAAAATACTTTACTCCTTTACCAGATGGCCAATCTAGCCAA
>CAZXGO010000230.1:0-3219 GCA_964640035.1 uncultured Chitinophagales bacterium | reverse complement strand
GTGAGGCTACAGATACCGCAGTCCGTGAAACCGTTGGAATTGAATTAGGATGGTATGAATAAATGATGCTCGTTATCCGCACCCAAGACCGTGAGAATTATGCTGCCCACCAAGGTTTCACCGGTGAGTACTATTGGAAGAACAAGGGTGGTGCCGAGTTTAAGGTGAAGAATATACAGTCCACCTCCTATGATGAGCTGACCTCCATGGTGGAGTCCTTGCGGCCACAAATTGAGGAGGACAATGATTATTTCCAAACCACCATTATTGATTGGTCGGTGGAGGATGATTCATATTTGAGTTGGTTCGAGAAGAGCCAATTGGAATATGATGGTGAGATAATTTACAAAGAACCGGAGATTGAATATGGCGAAAATGTCTGAGCTCTATATTGATATTGAAGAAATGCTTATGGATGAAATGAGCGTGGATGATATAGTAGAGCGCACTGGTGTTCCGCTTGCCTGGGTATTACAGGTCAAGCAGAATATAATCGATAGCTCTATGGACTATATAAACAGCAAGTCTTTTAGGTGTAGCGACTAAAGTAAAAACGAAAACAGCGTCCAGACAGTTGGAAGGAGTCCTCTAAAGCAGGTCTACTTTTGCTCTAGATTCCTTTAGCTCTCTTTACCTTGGTCATTTTTCGTTTTCCACCAAAAAGTCTCACAAAAAATTTTTTCCGGTAAAAAATGAGTTCCTAAGATTGCCTCTATATCTCTCTATAATACACTATACTATACACTATGATAAATTTTCTTTCAAATAAAACATACACAAATCGTTACCGAGATGAATATTCTTTTGTTTCAGTTACCGATAATACATATAAGTTTGTTATGGAAAATCTTCAATATTTTCGTTGCGGAGGTAAAGAGGGTGAAGCAGAACCTAATATAAACGATTTGGGTATGATTGACCCTTCTGGTGGTCCTTTTATGGAACCAAATACGATGAGTATTGATGGTCGTGAGGTTATTCGTATTTTTTCAACGGAAGAATTTTTTTGTTTTGAAGTGAAATAGAATGAAATTCTTTCTAATTGGTTTTGTTGTATTCATGTTCCTCAATTTTTTGATTACATTGTTTTTGAGAGAATATGGTCTTACAAAATACAGTTATGACGAAAGATGGAAATGACAAAGAAAGAACTTGATTGGCACATAGAAGCATTGGTGGGTCCAGCCGCTGTAGAAAAATGGTGGAATTGTCCAAATAAAAAATGGAATGGTCTTACTCCTATAGTGGTATACGAAAAAGATGAAAATGGAAAAAAAGAAGTTGAAGAGTATATTTTAATGTATTGTTATGGAAGATAAAAGTGATGAAGACACGAAATTTTGTTGCGAAACACTCGAAAAGTTGTGGTGCGGGCCGTCACAAAATGAAAAATCGTTATACTCGCAAAATGAAGCATAAAACCCAGGAAGCGCCCGGAAGCGCTGGAGAAAAAAATGATTGAGAAAATAATTGTAAATAATGAAGTGGCTGTATTGTATTCTCCTGGATATGGAGCAGGATGGTATACTTGGAATGAAGACTGTGAAGAATGTCTTTTTGACCCGGTTGTTGTTAAATGGGTTTTAAACGGAAAAGACAGTTCGTTGACCGAAGATTATGTCGAATCTAAATACGATGCAGGTACTGGATTTTATGCCGGAGGAATGAGAGATTTAGAAGTCGCTTGGATTCCTGTCGGTAAGAAATTTATAATTCGGGAATACGATGGTAATGAAAGTATTGAGACCGAAGACACCATAAAATGGACAACAACAGCATAAAGGTATAAAATGGATATAGTCGCACCGCTGCAGCCACAAGGCCTAGAAAAAGTCTATTGCCGGCAATGCAATCAGTTTCATCTAACAAGTGAAGTAGAATTTTATGATTACGACAAAGAAGACGATAAAATGATTCTTTTGTTTCGTTGTATGAATAACGGTAACAAAGGCGATACTATTTTTCGTGCGCCTCTTGTACCAGTAATTTTTGAACCGGAAACACGTTCGGTATTGGTAGATGAAGATTTAACACCAACTGTACCAGGAGAATAAAATGGAAGAAAATGAACTTGAAGTCGATTTGGAAAAAGCTTTAGAAACAAATATTACCTTTACATTCGAAGAAATCAATCAACAACCTTCTGAATTTGAAATTGTTGAAACGATTGAGAAAGACTAATATGCACATATTGAGTATCGATGGGTTAAAAAAACAACACATTGAAATGCTGAATTATATGTGGTATCAATGCAAATCAACCGACCAGTTGTTTGCCTGGCTTGAATCACTTGAATACGAACAAATGCTTACTGCTCAGAGTCTTATTGAATTGATTCGCCTGGAAACCATTGATGATGAATATAAAGAAAATGTTGATTTGGCCAAAGAAGTCATACAACAAATTAAAAATAAATGAAGATACAAAATCCTTCTTCACAAGAGTCTTTAGAAACTTTTAAAGTCTGGTGGCAAAACAGAATCAATCGTACAGAAGGTCAGAAACCAATTATGCCTGATTTTTTTGAGGTGTGGGATTCATGCTGGAAAATTAAACAAAAAGAAATAGAACAACTAAAAGGAAAATAATTTGAAATTTCATCCAGATGAGTACGATGGTATTTTTTTTGTTCCAGACCCAAAGTCTGAATCTCTGTCTGATTTGGAGATTTCTTTTTTTAGATTTAAAGACAATGATTATGCAAATAAAAAACCAATCGATTCAACAAAAGTAGGTTATATGTATCATGTGGCCTTTTTTAAACGAAATGAAAAAGATGAGGTTGTTTTTGATGGTGATTTCGAAGCAATTTTTGCCGACCCAATTACCTATGTAAAAAATCTCGCTGGCGCAAAAGTATTTGGTTGTCTAGTTAAAAAAACAGAAGTTTCTGGCAAATGGTTTGAAGATTATTTAAATAGAACAATTAAACACACTCAAATTAAAAAAGTCATAGGGTATTTGGAGTCAATTTTAAATTCGAAATGAAAGTGAGTTTATATTATGCCTAATTGGTGCAGCAATACAATTACAGTCCGTGGTGAAAAAGAAGACCTTGATAAATTTGAATCCTTTCTAAATGAGAAAGAAGGTAAAGAGTGGTTCGATTTCTTTCTGCCATGTCCGCAAGAATTAAAAAATGTTGGCGATATTCCTGCGAATTATACCAATGAAGAATTGACGAAAAAATATGGTGCATCTGATTGGTATTCATGGTC
>CAZXGO010000229.1:0-3220 GCA_964640035.1 uncultured Chitinophagales bacterium | reverse complement strand
TCCAAGAAGGTATTTGCCTCCACTGTCACGTTGGACGTGAGAGCCCCAGTGAGGGTCCAGTATTTACCGGTGGAGTCATAGGTCGCATCGGTTCCGGTGGGTGTGGGTCCAGTCACTTTGTTATCGAGAGTGTCACCATCCACATAAACTTTGACACCACTCGTTTGGGGTCTGTTTAGGATCGAGGTGAAGGTGGTATCAAGGGAGGTGTCACCAGCTGGGAGGTCCTCTTCATAGCCGTAGAACTCGACTTCACGGATAGTCACTCGAGCCACGCCGAGAAGTTGTGTGATGACAACCGCGTAATATCTATAGGCCTCGGAACTTACAGATTCCACGGTGGTCACGAAGGGAGCCGCGGTCGTATAGGACGCGGAGGTCAAACCACTGACAACCTTAACCTCGGTCCAATTCGTGTCGTCGTCACTCCCCAAAACTTTGAAGGCTGCGAGACCGTTGCCGATATTGTCACCGACGTTGAGTGTAAATTTGTTTATGATAACTTTTCTCGGAAACTTCACCTTGAACCATTCTCCCGACACACCCCCCAAAGAGTATGGATTTGAAGAGGGGTTATATTGGAAAAATGATGCGGTGGTATATTTATCGATGG
Source organism: uncultured Chitinophagales bacterium (assembly GCA_964640035.1). Classification (GTDB taxonomy): domain Bacteria; phylum Bacteroidota; class Rhodothermia; order Balneolales; family CAYWCV01; genus CAYWCV01. The sequence continues at coordinate 2,607 of CAZXGO010000229.1, read as the reverse complement.
CTTCTTGGTTCCAATCCCCATCGTCGAAGAGTCTCCAAACCTCCGAGCCGGAACTTTGGCTACTCGCGGTCACTACGTACCCCGCTTGGGTATACGTCAAGGTGGAGTCGTTGTAGTCGAATTTATCTTGGGTAAAATCGACGTCTGGAAACTTCTTCAACACTGGAGTGATCGGGTATCTCTTGTGAGGACCGAAGTGTTCCACGACTACGTTGGAGTCGACACTCGTGGTTGTATTCGATGAGAGAAGTATATTCTTACCAACCGTCACATTTCCACTCAACGTCGTTTCTTGACTCGATATGATGTTTCCAGACACAGTCAACTCATTTCCAACCGTGACATTGGAGGCCGTCGTGAGAGACGTCGTCGTGTTGTTAAATTCGGTCGTGATGGTCGTGGCGTTCCCAATACCGGTCACTTGCTGAAGATCGTGCGCCGCCGATATCGCGACGTTACTTATCTGGATGTGCTGAGTCTCTATGTTGGAGGTTCTGAGAGTCGCGTTGGTGATATCCAGATTCCCCACCGGTGAAAAGATCGGCATATCTACTATGAGAGGAGAGTATTTTCTTACAAAGTGGGTTGCACTTTGGAGGAAATTATTTATATATATTTGTAACGAATAATTACAATACCCGATCCACCATTACCACCCGGTCCATGCCCCCCACCTCCACCTCCACCCGTGTTAGCTACCCCATCCTCAGCAATGGGACCAGTCCCTTGACGTTCACCCGCACCGCCACCTCCTAATCCACCCGCACCAGGGGTTTGACCGGATAACACAGAACCACCCCCTCCACCCCCTCTATATGTTGGAATTCCGTCAATTATAGATAATAAACCATTTCCACCCCTCCCCGCTTGTGTTGAAGAAACGTACGACTGACCAATTTCTCCAGCACCTCCTCCACCACCAGCGGGATAATACCCAGCCGATCCTTTACCTGCACCCCCAGCGAATCCCTGTTCGGTTGTTCCTGCACCACCAACGGAGTCTCCAGTGGGTGATCTTGCCCCACCCCCTCCACCAGATCCACCCGAATTTCCGTTATGATCACCACGACCACCGCCACCACCACCCACGGCAACTATGGAATTGAAACTTGAATCACCACCGTTTGTTCCATTCACATAAGATCCATCAGATCCATCAGATCCCGCTCCACCCTGTCCTACAACAACCGGATATGTGGTTCCAGAGACTACGGTCATTGGTGTTTCGTATTGATCGCGTCCTCCACCAGATCCCACCCCAAAAACCGAAGATCTATAGCCACCACCACCACCACCACCAGCTACGTTTCTCCCACCACCACCTCCACCCGCAACTATGAGATATTCGACGGGACCACCACTTTCTACAACGAAATCACCATCTTGTGTGAACGTATGGATGCGGTATCCACCAAATGTTGTAACAGTTCCACCAGTTGCAGAAACGCTACCCAAACTTCTCCACTCCGTTCCGCTATAAAATTCCATTCTATTCGTCGTCGTATTAAACCTCACCATCCCCTCTACACCTGTAGGTTGTTGTGCGGTCGTGCCACTCGGAAGTGTGAGGGCACCTGTCCCCGTCATCACCACATTCCCTGACACTGTGAGTTCCTTCCCCACGCTGACGTTTCCTGTGGTCACGAGTCCGGTCGCCGCGTTGGTGAACTGCACGGTTTGGGACGTCGTGTTGCCCACGTCCGTGACACTGGCGAGACCGTAGGTGGGACCGATTTGGATGTTTCCCAGCTCTATGTTTTCGGCGACAATGTTTCCCTCGACCCTGAGGTGCGCGTTATCTATGTTTAGATATCCGGAGGGGGTATTCATCTACTATGAGGGGAGAGTATTTTCTTAGCGAATAAGCTCGAGAATGACAGTACTCGCACTATCTAAATAAACAGGTTGGGTAATGGTGCCCGAGCGCCGGAACAGTAATCCTATATGCGGCGGACAATCGGTCGAGCTACTGTTCCAATCAGCGTTGTTAAGATTCACTATACTAGTAATACTAATACTCGTATCATCGTGGTCTTCGTATTCACGTATATATCCTTCTCCTATAGCACCTGCTGCGGAACCGTTATATTTAGAAAATATAATTTCGGTCGATGTCCGTGCGGACACGCCGTCAGTTCTACTTAAATAAACAGTCGCAGTACATCTATATAACCCTGGCGCGGGTACTATAATACGCGTACCCGTCCCATACGTCGAGAATCCACCCCCATACACCCTGTTAAAACTATTATTTTCACCACCAAAAATATTGTATTCGACCCATACGTCTTGACCACCCGCAGCAACATTTACACCATGAGTTAAGTTTGCCTTGTACATAACAGGAGTCGTGAAACACGGTGGTTTATAAATAGGAGTCGTTCGGGTAGAGTTTAGCCATCCGACAGCCATATATTCATCCCAATCACCGTCAACTTCTTCACTTTCCACACGTAAGACGAATGGGTGGTCACTCGTAAACTTCCAAAGTGTAGATGTAGCTGCATTACCAGAAATTGTGGATCTACCATCGAGTATTTGACCTACTTGGAAACCTCGATACGGTATACAATTATACGCAGAAACTCCGTATTGAGGTCCGGTTGG
>CAZXGO010000228.1:0-3304 GCA_964640035.1 uncultured Chitinophagales bacterium | reverse complement strand
GTGTTGGAGTTGGTGTTGGTGTTGGTGTTGGTGTTGGTGTTGGAGTTGTGACATTGAAATTTTGATAGAAATCCACGCCGGAGTATGAATAACTGGTTCCATAGTCACCAGTAATAGCAACTTCGCACATTAAATAGGAAGTAAATCCACCTCGGTGACCTATCTGAGTCAAGAGTGCATTAGTCAAGGTGATAGAGCGACTATTCGACAAAAGTCTTGAGGGTGAAAATGCGCTTCCTGTACTTGAGTATGACCAGAAACCGTAATACCAAGAAATTACTGCGCGCTCACCTGTCAAAAGAGTTCGATAATTGCAAGTAAAAACGTCACCTATTGCTGGTGAATACAGCGTTCTTGAGCTACCCGATGACGAAGTACCGTGAACGCTTGAAACAATGGTTGAAGGACTCGAGGGTTTTGATTGAACGAAATACAAATAAACAGGAGCATAAGCGGTAAGGGCGCCACCATTATTTGTAGCGGTCACTGCACAGGAAAGATACTTGCCTGAGTTTTGTTCGAGGAATGTCTTACTTAAGGTAAATGATGTTCCAGTTCCAACTCTGGTTGCATTTGTCAGATTACTGCTTGTTGAATTTATATACCACTCCACTACTTCTGATGTGACTGAGTTGGACCAGGACCAGCCTGAGCAAGTTGCAATAGTTCCGATAGGAATAGAAATGCTTGATGAGATGCCATTTACCACTGGATATTTTGCGACGGCAGGTCTTGCAAAAGCGGGAATAAGGATTCCACGACTCCTTGAAATGCTGGTTCCACCTTCTCCAAAAGCAGAACTTTCGCAATAGAGATACTTTCCGCCATATTGAGTAAAGAAATTTGCATTAACAGCCAGAGTATTTCCAGTAGCAATCATCTTTTCAGTAGATGTAGCACTTCCAATCCACCATTGTTGATTCACTGTCGTGGCTCCCGAGAAACTCGCGCCCAGACAGGTTACTTGAGTTGAGCTGTTTGTGGCAGCGCTGGGGAAACTGCTAATTGTTGGCAGATTTACTGCAATCGGCTTACTTTTTAAGGTTACTGAAACAGTACGCTGAAGCGAGCCGTTTTCATTTGAACCAGTAACCGTGCAAGTAATAGTTACAGAAGTTGTAGACCCAGCTTCATTGAAAGTCAGGCTTCCATTCGCACCTATTTTTCCTACTAGCTGTGCATTTGCGCTCCACGCATATGTAACTTTCGTTGTGTTTTCTGACCACCTACCGGTATAGCAAGTGACTGTTTGTCCAGCACCAGCCCGACCAATTATTTGAGGTTCTGACAAAACAGATGGAGCAGCTCTATTTTGAGTCTTTTCATTTGCAAGAAGTGTAGGAATCCCCTCATTTTGAATCATCTTTACGTAATAACTTAGCCTTACATAAATGCTCGGTGCACCATATTCGCAATCTTCTGCTCCCCAACTTGTTACTCCAGCCAATACGGTCCGACCATTTAAGTTTGCAAATAGTGGACCTCCACTATCTCCGTTACAGGCTCCCGCATAAACTTTCTCGCGTTTATTGTATTTACCTACTGCAATCCATACATCGTTTCTCCAGCCCTTGTACTTCAGCAATGTCGCTGATTGGTCGTCTACGATGGCTTTCCTAAGGTAGGTTGCCATTTCGCCATTTTGATTCTTCCCCCAACCAGCAATTTCCAACTGAGTATTTCTGTTTTTAATAACTTTATTTATTCTACTTTTTGTATCTAACCTCGTTGTACTTGAGTAGATTGGCTTTTCAAGTAACAACAATCCAACATCATTTACTTTCTGTCTTGCACTGTAGCCTGGATGGCGCCAAGTGGCCGAGACTCCTTGCAATTTTGCGTCTTCTAGAATGTCACTTGAAGAGCCAACTGCGTACACGCCTTCGCTTAAAACGCAGTGCGCAGCCGTTAGTACAATTCTTGATTCAATAAGAGTCCCAGAACATATTGGGTAATAACCCTCATCAGGATACTCCGCGTACCACACGGAAACTACCGATGGGTAAGTAACGCTGCCATTAAGAACGTCTTTTCCAAACGTAATCGCCTTGGCTGAATCGGAAAGAAATATTGAAAAGAAACCAAATAACAAGAATGAAAAAAGAGCTCGAAGCGAGAACTTGGTTTTCCCATCCATCGATATATTTTAACTTTTCTTTGAATGAGGTTCCAGCGTAATTTGCTAGGCAAGCTTGTTTATTTGGAAGAATGCTGAGAATCCTCTAAAAAGTACTATCTGTATCCAGCCAATCACTCAGACGACTTTGGTGGTGAGTAGACCGAACAGCAAATTCAATCCTCCATAGTCACTCTAGGTCCCTAGAAGAAAGAAATATCATTACGCAATGAAAGTTCCTAAAACTCAAATTGATATTGATTTTGATTTTCGTCAAGAAGTAGGGGGCAGAGACCCTGATGCATACAGTCCAACATTGAAGAAGTATCATCAGATTCTATGGAGCAAGCCCCTACCTAATGGAGAAATACTGCAGGTAAGCGAGAGGCAAAGTAGATATCTTGTTGGGGTTACAGGTGGAAAGTCAATAGACTTGAGTAGTGATTCAATTATAAATTCATTATCCAAACGTTTGAAAAATAATTCTCAAACTAAACATCTATATTCAGAATGTCATTCGGTGATTGAGCAAGTACAAAAAGTGGGGAGCACTATAGGAGGATTCCTTCTATTTCCCAGGAAACAAGTCGACGGGAAATTAACAATTAATGCTGCGAGAGGCTTTAATCGGAAAATCATGGACCGTTTTGATTTAACATTGGAATGCATTCGCCGCCATTACTTGAATTTGGAAAGCCCACTTAGGAATGACCTAGAGAGATACTCGAACTTTTTCGACTTGTTTACCAACTTCCGAGGTTACGTACAGTTCTTTCTGCTCGATGATTTGGTAGATAACGATTATTCAAAAATAAAATTCTTTGATAGTAGTTTCAAGATTCTTGAAGATTCTCCATTGCCACAAGATGAGATTAGTTATATTAATTATGCACAAAATACTCTCAAGTTTGCGACTTCACGAAATGAGAGAATCAAGAAAGTGAAAGCTTCGATGTAATACACTTTTATAGTCCACTTACTTCAATTTCTCAGTCAGCCACTCTTCTGTTAGGGATTCTGCTTGCTTGATAACAGTCTCTATTGCTTCCCTGGAAAAGTCCGGTGGATATCCATACTTATCGAGTAAATCTCGCACCATTACCCGAAGAGCTGCTTGAGTTGACTCTCTGACGGACCAGTCGACTTTTATGTTCTCTCTGACTTTTCGAGTCAGCTCTTGGGCAAGTC
>CAZXGO010000227.1:0-3316 GCA_964640035.1 uncultured Chitinophagales bacterium | reverse complement strand
AATCACCTGGCCGCCACCGACCTTGAACGCAAAGGTGTCGCCATGATCGTGCGAGCTATCGAACTTGCGGCCCTTGCCTTCGTTTTGGGCGGGGTCATGCAACCAACCGGTGTAATGAACGACAGCGATCTGTCCAGTATTGATGGGCGAGCCGTCTCCGGCCTCGATATCTTCTTTGACGAGCTCTGACATGGCGGACTCCATTGACGATAGATCGCTGCTGCCCGAAGCCAGTAGCGTAGGAAGAAAAGCGGAGATCAAAAATATGCCGCTTACTGCGAGGATGAGCGACCAAACGACCGATCTCATCGCGACTCGCCTGCAGGGTCGGCAGATCGAAAATCCAGCGACACCGAATTGATGCAGTAACGCAAACCCGTCGGTTGCGGACCATCTTCGAAGACGTGTCCGAGATGCGAATTGCACTGGGCGCAGACAACTTCCGTGCGGATCAGCCCGTGACTGATGTCACGATGCTCGCGCACGCGATCGGCAGCCAACGGCGTCCAGAAACTCGGCCAACCCGAGCCTGAGTCGTACTTCGTCTCGGAGGAAAACAGCTCAGCACCACAACAGACGCAGGCATAGACGCCCTTATCTTTGTTGTAGGTGTAAGCGCCGGTGAAAGCCCGCTCGGTGCCCTTGTTGCGCGTGACCTCATAGGCCAGCGGTGTCAGACGCGAGCGCAGCTCCTCTTCAGTCGGAATGGGCTTTTCCATACGCGCTGATTATGGCACGAACAACTAGGCCATCAGTTGTCCAAGCAGACGGTTCAAACGACGAACGAATTCGCCCGGATTGGCGACCGAACCTGACTCGGCAAGCTTCGCCTGATCGTGGATCAGCAACGCCAACTCGGCGAATTCATCCTCGGCCATGGTCGAATCGAGCCGCTTCAGCAATGGATGTCCAACATTGACCTCGAGGGCTGGCTTGGACTCGGGCGCCGACTGACCGGTCGCCGCCAAGATTTTGCGCATCTGCGCGCCCAAGTCGTGCTCGGCGAGCACGAGGCAGGCTGGCGTATCGGTCAAGCGAGTCGAAACTTTGACCTCGGAAACGCGATCACCGAGAGCCTCTTGAATCCGCTTCAACAGCTTCTCGTTCTCTTTGGCGACCTCAGCGGCAGCCGCTTTATCCGCCTCACCCTCGAGACTGCCGAGTTCGAGATCTCCACGCGAAACGTCCTTGAAGCGCTTGCCCTCGAACTCACGCACATGACCCATCATCCACTCATCGACGCGATCGGCGAGCAAGAGCACTTCAATACCTTTCGATCGCAACTGCTCGAGATAGGGGCTACCACGTGCGGCAGTGATGCTGTCGGCGATGATGTAATAGATGCGCTCTTGGCCTTCCTTCATGCGACCGACGTAGTCGGCGAGGGTCACCTTCGGCTCATCGGATTCCTCGTGGGTGCTCGCGAAGCGCAGCAGCGGCAGAATCTTGTCGCGATTGTTCGGATCCTCGCCGAGGCCCTCTTTGAGTACTGGGCCGAACTCTTTCCAGAACCCAGCGTATTTCTCAGGCTCTTCCTTGGCCAAACGCGCTAGCAAATCGAGCGCACGCTTGGTCAAGGCAGAGCGCATCGCCTCGACCTCGCTATCCTGTTGCAGCAACTCGCGCGATACGTTGAGCGGCAAATCGTTCGAATCGAGCACGCCCCGAATGAAGCGCAGATACATCGGCAGGAATTGCTCGGCGTCATCCATGATGAACACGCGCCGCACATAGAGCTTCAGCCCGCGTGCAGCATCGCGCTGATAAAGGTCGAACGGAGCACGCGCCGGAACATAGAGCAGCGAGGTGTATTCACGCTTACCTTCAACCTTGTTATGACTCCACGCGAGCGGCTCGGCGAAGTCATGAGCGATGTGTTGATAGAACTCGCGATATTCCTCGTCTTTGATATCGCTACGCGCGCGCGTCCACAGGGCTTGTGCTTGGTTGACTGGCTCCCAATCGAGAGTCGCTTCACCTTCCTTGCGCATGAGCACCGGAAAGGCAATGTGGTCCGAATAGCGGCGAACCAGCGAACGCAAGCGCCAACCATCAGCGAATTCTTTGGCCTCGTCCTTCAGGTGCAGCACGATGCTCGTACCGCGCTCGGCCCGCTCGATGGTCTCGACCGTGAACTCACCATCCGCTTTCGATGCCCAGCGCACACCACTTGAGGCAGGCTCACCTGCCTTACGTGTATGCACTTCCACTTCATCGGCCACGATGAAGGCCGAATAGAAGCCCACGCCAAATTGACCGATCAGTTGCGAATCCTTTTGCTGATCGCCCGTAAGCTTCTTGAAGAAGTCGGCGGTGCCTGATTTGGCGATCGTGCCCAAATGGGCGATCGCTTCATCACGGGTCATACCGATGCCGTTATCGCGAATCGTGAGCGTCTTCTTGTCGGCGTCGTAATCGACCCAGATCTTGAGGTCGGACTCACCGGCTAGTAGTTCGGGTTGGGCTAACGCCGAGAAGCGCAACTTGTCGTTGGCATCGGATGCGTTCGAGATCAGCTCGCGCAGGAAAATCTCGCGGTGACTGTAGAGCGAGTGGATCATGAGCCGCAGCAGCTCACGAACCTCGGCCTGGAAGCCGTGGGTTTGGACGTTCTCGGTCATGGGTCTCTCCAGAAAACGGAATTCGGCCTTTTTGGGGCCGGACGCCGCCTTTTCAAGGGCGGGTCACGGGGCGGGCGGCTAGTCCTTCACGAGCCGGTAGCACGGCACGTACGCCGACCCCGGCAACTTCATGCGTTGCTGGGCAACGAAGGCCGCCAGCAGATCGTCGAGCATATCCATGACGCTGCGATCGCCGACGAGTTCGAATGGCCCGTGACGCTCGATGGCGCGGATCCCCGGCTCTTTGACATTGCCGGTGACGATCCCCGAAAAAGCCCGGCGTAGATCGGCGGCCAGTTCGTGAGCGGGCTGGTCCCGATGCAAACGCAGCGTACGCATCGAGGCATGGGTCACCTCGAAGGGACGCTGAAACTCAGGGTCGATCCGCAGCAACCAGTTGAAGTTGAAGGAGTCGGAATGGCGCCGCCGATAGTCACGAACCTCGTCGATGCCGCGGTCCATGATGCGCGCCACTTCTGCCGGATCATCGATGACGATCTGCAGGCGCGACATCGCGACCTCGCCCACCGTATTCACGAGAAAGCGACGGATCTGTTCGAAGTAAGCCGCGCTGCTGCGCGGCCCGGTTAGCACCACCGGGAAGGGCTGATCGGCATTCGCCGGATCGAGCAGGATGCCCAGCAGATAGAAAATCTCTTCGGCCGTCCCGACGCCACCCGGAAAGACCACCAAGC
>CAZXGO010000226.1:0-3339 GCA_964640035.1 uncultured Chitinophagales bacterium | reverse complement strand
AAATGAAACAATAAATTATAAACTGTTCTAAAATTCTTGAACTGTTTTAATATATGTTAAAAATTATATCACTAATATAAACGATAATAAAAGTATTCATGATATTGATTTAGTAAACTTATTAGATAATAGTATAAAATCTAAATCATTATCAAAATAATTTTTTTTAAATTATAAAGATGTATTTTTTATAATTTAAATTATGATTTTTTTATATTTTATAAAATCATCATCACTTTTTAACATAACTGATTATTTTTTCTTTCTGTAATTAATTTATCACCACCATCTTTTACGGCTAAAAAAAATTGATTCTATGATTCATTTTTATTCCAGGGAAAGTATGCTCTGGCGGAGGGAATGGTCCAGAGATATCCATTGTAGACAGCGCGGTGACGTGCCCTGTTGAGGTTGTTGGAGAAAAAAATACAACCGATGCTAAAAGGACGAGGGTGATTTCCTCGCTCCCCGGATAACTCCGCAGCCATTTTTTGCGAGAGCCTGGTGTCACCATGAATTAGTGATGGATTACATAAGGAACGGCCGAAGAACCGGACCCTGGGGGGTGCAACAGCAAACGCACCTGGCGCTGAACTGGCCGACAGTTCTAATTTGCAGATCCTTGCATTTCTCGTAGGGATTGGAGCACTATTTCTGGCGGGCTTATACTTCAGCCGTGACTTTCGCGAGTCGATCCTCGAATCCCTCGTTCTGATAGGCACCGTGGTCACTGGCGTAGTGATCCTGTTCGCAGGCATGATGGGGGTGCATTGGTTCACGTCCGGTTCAGGGACCACCTATGCAACGGCAGCACGTGTGGTGGTTGCCCTACTTATCGTAGGGACGGCCTATAAGTTCCCATTCATAGTGCTAGCACTGGTAATTTTCGCTGGTGTTGGCTGGCTCAGCTTGAACACCAATTTCTTGCGTTGAGCAAAATACACAGTGGTAGAATAACTTTTAGTTTTTGGAAATCCGATGGGATTTTGTTTTTTTTATTTAATAAATATATCAGTAATCCAATTATTTAGTATGTTATAAACTCTTATTTATAAATAAACACCAATACTAACAATTTCAAATATATATCTACTTATTTCCAATAATAATTATTATAAAAAAAAAATTTGCTCCTTGCGAGGCTCGAACTCGCGACCTTGGGCTCATAAGACCCATGCTCTAACCAACTGAGCTAAAAGAGCTTGTTGCCCCCGGTGGGTTTCGATCCCACGACCTCCTAGTAATAAGCCAGATAACCATCCATAAGTCAGACCAGTATTTCATGGTCAAAGTGTTTTTGGACGATAGCGCTCTTCCGCTGAGCTACAGGGGCTTGAGTGGAAATTTACATTAACAATTTCCTTTACAGAAATATAATATAATGTAATAACCATATTACAATAACATACAGCGTTTACAATATCTTATACTTATGCAGCCGCAGCATTACAATTCCATGCTGCGACAATTCCTCTTTTTTTAATAACTTTTTTCTTTCAATTTTTTTTACACATTAATAAAACTTTTATCTAATAATATTTTTTTTAGTTGGGGAAATACATATCTAGTTTAAAAAAAAAACAAAAACCCATCTGATTTTTGAAAACGTCATCTACGTTATTTTTTGTTTGGTTTGCCCCCCATACACTAGGACACCAGACCCGACCGATTCATAAGGGACGCTACGAAATGGTCCACAGATACTATACCCAATTGGCGCATTGCAGCTGGTTCAATTGCGGCGTCGTGCGGTAGAACAGGCTACAGGTCATGCTCACCAGTCTTAGACACCTCAATGCTAATTATGGGAGAAAATGGACAGGCACCAGTTTTGTGCGTTCCTTGGGTAAAGGTGAGTACTTGTGGTTGAAGATTGGCTTCTTTCGAGAAGAGGGTCCAGAGAGTCCTAGTCGCTTTTAGTGTAACGGTTACGGTGTATCCCGGCGGCACAACCAACTCTGTATCCTCCTCAAGATCAGGGAACTCTTTTGTGATGTTGTAAGAGCCAACTCCTAATTCCTTCGTGGGTTTGAGGTTCGAATTGAACAAGATTGGGTGCACATGACGAGTTCCTTTAACAAGGACTAGTCGCTTCACGGAACCAATCGCCATGCGGGTCAATCGTATCTGTTCCCTTGCTCCTCCTCCTACCCAAAACTGCCGCGCAACATCGTCCTCAAGCAGCATCTGATGACCCTCAGGCACAACAACATGATCACAGCCCAATTGGGTCTTAAGATTGATGACCTCACGGACAGTCACAGCTATAGGGGCGTTCATGTGTCCATTCCAACACGAGAGGATACCTTCTGGTTCGGATGACCGCTCCACGACTGATATGTGGGTAATGCTCGCGTCATAATAGGGTACAGCGTCGCAAACCTTCGGACGTTGGTAGTCACCCCACCACAAGACGAGACACTTTCCCTTCGGAGGAGAAACCCAAGACACTCCTGGAGCGGACAGCTCAAACCTATTGGAGGAGGTGATATTGGTGAAAACACCATCAAGTCCATAGACACCTTGCCATTCCGAACGAAAAGGTTGTACGTGCAATTGTCCTGTTCCGTAATTGTTGTAGATCTTCTTCGCGCGGATATAGTTGCTGTTCTTGTCCGCAACATGCACCTCGGTGATAGAACGGCGGTTTGAATCGCGGTACAACATGATGGTGCCCGGAAGGACCGTGAAGCGCCAAATCTGATCACAGATACGTGGTGTTTTTAGGCACAGGCGAGAAGGCAGACTAGGGAGCGCAGGGGTTTGATGCATACCCGGGGAGAACGAACTGAAGTGCTCTCTCCCATCACGCTCTACCGTGAGGAAAACACCTTCAGAAAACCGGTCCTTCCCGGATAAGCCACCTCCCATGAGCTTTGCCTGATTGCGCATGTCTACGATATCCAGATCGGACATGAACTGTCGTGTCCCATCCGAATCCGTTACCATAACCGCATGCCCTGCGCGAGACAACATGAACAGAAGAAGTGCGATGAACACCCATCGGTAGGCTTTTTTTGAGCCATTGGCTGACTCAGCGCCAGGTGCCTTTACTGTTGCACCCCCCAGGTTCCGGATTTGCGGCCGTACCTCATGTGAACCATCACTAATTACAGGTGACACCGGGCTCTCGCAAAAATGGCTGCGGAGTTATCCGGGGAGCGAGGAAATCACCCTCGTCCTTTTAGCATCGGTTGTATTTTTTTCTCCAACAACCTCAACAGGGCACGTCACCGCGCTGTCTACAATGGATATCTCTGGACCATTCCCTCCGCCAGAGCATACTTTCCCTGGAATAAAAATGAATCATAGAATCAATTTTTTTTAGCCGTAAATGAT
>CAZXGO010000225.1:0-3374 GCA_964640035.1 uncultured Chitinophagales bacterium | reverse complement strand
CAACATGAAGCTTGTTCCATGTTTAAGCTGCGGTAAGAAATGGGTCCCAGAAATCATATTAGGTGAGCATATTCGTTCATATCTCGTGCACCGAATTTGATGCATGTACCCAATGCTGAAATGTTATCATTAAAGCTACGGTCGAGCCTCCACCACGGCTGCCAATTCGTGGCTCCGGTGTGTTTGTGCAAGCACGCGTTTGTAGAACACGACCGCGGGCCACTGGAGAGAGTGACGCATTGGCTGTCAGTGAAGCTCTACCGTTCCTGGATTACTTAGAGCTGCTAGTGCGTTAGGTATAGAAAACTTTTTTCTAGAAGTTCACGATAAACCCGAAGCAGCTCCTAGTGACGGTGACAACATGCTCAAACTTTCGGATTTTAGAAAAGTAGTTGAAGATATAGTTTATCACAGTAGGAATAGTTAAAATGAACAACACTGCTATTTTTATTCCGGCAAGATTAGCAAGCACTCGCTTTCCTAAAAAGATGCTTGCTAATCTTAATGGCAAAAGTCTTATCCGCACCGTATACGACAAATGTGTAGCTACTGGTTTAGATACATACGTGTTAACCGATAGTGCTGAAATTAAAGAAGAAATACCATCCGAGAATGTATTCATTACGCCCGATGCTGATAACGGCACTGAACGTTGTGCTTATGGCGTTGAAGCAGTATCCGGCAAAGGATTTTTTAGACGAGCCTCGGGATTATATAAAAGTTATATTAATGTTCAAGGTGACATGCCTGACATTACTGAAGATATAATTCTTGCTATTAAGCAAGGACTTGACGAAGGGCATGAAGTAGTTACAGCATACGCTGACATGGCTCCAGAACTGCGTACAGATCCTAACTCAGTCAAGATGATTCACAACGGTACACATGCGCACTGGTTCTGTAGAGCAAGTTTAGAGTACGGCGATCATCACCTCGGCGTGTATGGCTACAATTGGAAGACATTAGTTAGCTATAAGTCTATGCCTCAATCAATTGAAGAAAAAATAGAGAAATTAGAACAGTTGCGTTTTCTTCAAAATGGTGTTAGTATAAACATACGAAAAGTTGACTTCGATGGTATGGAGATTAACACACCAGAGGATTTAGAAAAGTGGCGAATAAAGAATTAGATTTATTTAAAGAATTAATCCCAGCTATTGACATGGGAATCAAAGAACTGTATGACGCTGCTGGCGAGGATGGCAAGAAAGATATAAAAGGTGACTTGTGGAATCTTAATCGTTATATTAGCAGTGTTAAAGGCAGTAGAGAAAAGCAAGAACTAGCAGTATTCAAGATTAATGAATACTACAACAAGAACTGGGCTGTTCTCGGCGCTAATCATCCTAAGCTTCAATGGCAACTACTTTGTGCTGCTGGTAAAACAGGTAAGAAAGAATTCCATCCTTGGATAGCAACAAAACGCGGCAAACAATCAGGCAATACAAAAGCTATAAATTTGTTAACTAAAATATATCCCAATATGAAAATGGACGAGGTAGAACTACTTGCTGGAACACTTACAACAAAAGATATCAAACAACTGGCTGAAGAACATGGCTTCGACAGCAAATCAATCTAGTAAAATACACGTATGTGAGTATTGTAAAAAAAGTTTTGCAAAAGAAAAAACTTTGATTGCGCATATGTGTGAACCTAAAAGACGATGGCTTCAAAAAGATGATAAAGCTGTTGTGTTAGGCTTTTGGGCATTTCAACGATTTTATAAACTAAGTGCTGGAAGTAAAAAAGAAAAAACATATGAAGACTTTTGTGAATCTAGCTTTTACAATGCTTTTGTAAAATTTGGCACCTATCTTAAAAACGTGCAACCTTTGTACACAGAAAAATATATTGATCATGTAGTAACAAGTGGCATTAAATTAGATCATTGGTGTAGAGATGATTTGTATGAAGCATATGTTCTTGACTTAATATTAAAAGAAGATGTGCAGACTGCTCTTGAACGATCAATAACTACTATGATACAATGGAGTGAAGAAAATAGGCCATCACCGTGGAATCACTATTTTAAATATGTATCGCCTAACAGAGCAGTGTGGGATATCAAAGACGGCAAAATATCTCCGTGGTTAATTCTTAATTGCAAAACTGGACAAGACATGTTGAAAAGATTTTCAGATGAACAGTTAATGATGATAGCAAATACATGCGACCCAAAACATTGGGCAATAAAATTTAAACGAAAAGTAGCCGATGTTGAACTAGCAAAAAAAGTAGCAGAAGAAAGTAAGTTATGAGAAATCCAAACAATTGGTTCAACGATTGGCAAAGTGAAGAATATGTCGAAATAAAACAAAAACATTTTGAATTAATTGACAACTATTTAAATAAGCCTATATCTAATATTTTAGATATAGGGTGTGGCATGGCGCACGAAAGTATTCAATTTAATAAAAAGTACAACACTCAACTAACTTTATTAGAAAGCAATAAGGAAAATACAGGACGCAAAGCAGGATATAACAGTAGTGCTAATCAATTTGATTTTTATCACACGTTAGACGAACTTGACACTTATTTTAAAAATATAAATTTAACAAATTATAAATTAGTAGATGCAAAAACTTACGATAGTGACGAAAAGTTTGATTTAATTTGTTCGTACTTGTCGTGTGGATTTCATTATCCTATAACCGAATACAAAACACTAATACAAAAACACATGCATGATAATACTGCTTTAATTTTTACACTTAGACGCAAAGCAAATCATGAATGTGATATAAAAAATATTATTTTTGAATCACAGAAATTTATTACCGCAGAGATAGAATTATGAATCTAGTATATTATCCAAATAAAATCTTATCAACTAAACTAGAAGAAGTTGATATTGATAATATTGATTTCGACCCAAAAGAAATAAAAAGTCGAATGCTTGATGTTATGTTGTCAAATATGGGTATTGGTTTGTCTGCTAATCAAGTTAATTTAGACAAACGTTTGTTTGTTATGGGCAACACAAGAGATGATGCTGTAATATGCATCAACCCAGTTGTTCTTCAGTATACAGAAGAAACAGAGCTTGACACTGAAGGTTGTTTAAGTTTTCCTGGTATAAATATCTTAGTACAACGACCTAGAGATATCCTAGTTGAATACTACGACGAAAATTTAGAACTCACTAGAACAATGACTTCAGGCTATAGTGCAAGATTATTTTTACATGAATTAGATCATGTAAATGGGATTACATTTAAAGATCGTGTATCAAAACTAAAATGGAATCTAGCAGAAAAGAAAGTACGCAAACTTGTTCGACGTTGATATTGATTTTGCAGATAGGTCTGTAATACTCGAAAAATTAAAACACAGGGTTGCTATGCTTCCAACTGGTAAGAAGCATAATA
>CAZXGO010000224.1:0-3382 GCA_964640035.1 uncultured Chitinophagales bacterium | reverse complement strand
AGATTCTCGGTTGGCGCGAGTACGTTCGTGGCGTGTATTGGCATCTCATGCCAGGTTATATCGAGCGCAATACGCTGCGAGCGAGTGAGCCGTTACCCGGCTTCTTCTGGACGGCTAACACCGATATGCACTGCCTCTCGGATTCCATTGGGCAGACGCTGGAGTTCGGCTACGCTCATCACATTCAGCGCTTGATGGTGACTGGGCTTTTCTGTTTATTGCTCGGCGTCGACCCCAAGGAGGTTCACGCCTGGTACCTCTCTGTTTATGTCGATGCTGTGGAATGGGTCGAGCTGCCCAACACGCTTGGTATGTCGCAGTACGCGGATGGTGGCGTCATGGCATCAAAGCCTTACATTGCGTCTGGTCGCTACATCGACAAGATGAGCAACTATTGCCGGCAATGTCGCTATAAGTCGGCCGACGCTACGGGGAAAGACGCATGTCCCTTCACGACGCTGTATTGGGACTTCCTGATCCGACACGAGCACGAGTTAGCTGGTAATCCGCGAATGGTGATGCAAGTTCGTAATCTTGCGCGACTGACGGATGCGCGCCGCGCGGACATTGCCGAAGCCGCAAGCAATTTGCGTCAGTCGCTGCGTCTTCAGGTCAATGGTAGTAACCTAGCGTCATGACTTCGGCGACCCATAATCTTTCGCAGCGATTTCCTCGCAAGCGTGCCTTCATTACCGGTGCAGCGAGTGGACTTGGCCTTGCTTGCGCTGAGATTTTGGCTCGTGAAGGTTGGCAGCTTTTTTTGACAGATGCTGATGGTGTTCGGCTCGAGCTTGTTACCCAAAGTTTCGCTCGAGACGGCGCCAACGTCGCGTCGTATGTTTGTGATGTTCGAGACGCCGATGCCGTCGAATCAGTCGTGGCTGCTGCTTGTCAGAGCGGCGGCGGAATCGATCTTGCCATCCATTGTGCCGGTGTTGCTGCCGCCGGACCCTTCCACGCCACCACGACCGATGATTGGCGTTGGGTGCTCGACATCAATCTGCTCGGAGTCGTCAATGCCAGTCGAGCAGTCATTCAGAGAATGGCTCGGGGCCAGGGGGGTATCATCATCAATATCGCGAGTGCAGCGAGCTTTTGTACCGGCACTCAGATGTCGATCTACAACACTTCCAAGGCTGCAGTTGTCGCACTCAGCGAATCTTTGATGCAAGAGTATGCCGACTACGGCGTACATGTCGTCGCTGCAATGCCGGGATTTTTCCAAACTCGACTGATGGAGTCTGCACGTGGGCCGGAGCGCACTCTGCAAGCGGCGCAACGGCTGATTGAGACGTCCAATTTAGCGGCAGAGCAAGTCGCCGAAGAAATGCTTTGGGCAGCAGCACGGGGATCCACTCATTTTGTCTATCCGAGTCGATATCAATGGCTGTGGCGCCTGAAGCGAATGATGCCGCAGCGCTTCCAAAAAATGCTGCCTCGTATTCTCAAACGGAGCGCATGATGTTGTCGCCTTTTCACTTGGCTATTCCGGTTCATGACATCGAAGCTGCTCGAGGCTTCTACGGTGGACTATTTGGTTGCGCCGAGGGGAGATCAGATACCGAGTGGGTTGATTTCGATTTTTTTGGGCACCAGTTGGTAGCTCATCGTGATCCGGCTAAGCAGGCATTTTCGAAAGCGTCACATACCAATCAAGTCGATGGTAAAGACGTGCCGGTACCCCACTTCGGTGTGGTTTTGGCATGGGATCAATGGCACACGCTGTCGACGCGCCTCAGTCAAGCGGGGGTCGAGTTCGTGATCGAGCCCGGCATTCGTTTCGCGGGTGAAGTAGGCGAGCAGGCTACCTTCTTCCTGTATGACCCGTCGGGGAATGCTCTCGAGTTCAAGGCTTTCAAGGATCCATCACGACTTTTCGCCAAGTGAACGACCCCGCTATTCGTGATCATAGAATTGGCGTCGCGAATGGATTGACGCTGCACTGTCGGGAGTATTTGAACGACTCGTCGCAGCTCCCTGTTCTTTGTCTTCCCGGGCTGACCCGCAACGGGCGTGATTTTCACGAACTCGCCTTGCAGTTATCGCCTGAGCGTCGAGTTCTCGCATTGGATTTTCGCGGACGGGGGCTGTCCGATCACGATTCGGACTGGCGACGTTATCGCCTCGATGTGTACGTCGAGGATGTCATCGCCGTGCTTGATGCACTACAGGTCTCGCGCGTCATCATCATCGGTACGTCGTTAGGCGGGCTTGTGGGAATGTTTTTTGGTGTCCAGTGCCCTAGCCGATTGGCGGCACTGGTACTCAACGACATCGGTCCGGAACTAGATCCAAAGGGTATGAATCGCATTGCGAGCTCAGTCGGCCAGTCAGGAGCGGTCGAGACTTGGGAAAAGGCTGCCGCAGCCGCCAAAGAAGCGCATGCCGCTGTCATGCCGGACTTTACGGCGTCGGATTGGGCTCTGTTCGCAAAGCAGATTTATCGCGAGCGTGAGGATGGACTGATTGCTCGTGATATGGATCCCTTGATCGGCAAGGCACTTCGGGAGGAGGCAGGACCGCCGCCGGATTTTTGGCAGGCGTTCAAGGCATTGTCGTCCTTTCCGATGTTGACGATTCGTGGCGAGCTGTCAGACCTGCTGACGGCGACAACGGTATCTCGCATGCAGTCTTGTAACCCATCGATGAGTGCCGTCCTGATCCCAAACCGTGGTCATGCGCCGACGCTCAATGAGCCCACGAGTCGCTTGGCGATAGAGCAATTTTTGGAGAACTTACCGTGACAGATTCAGCGGTGACGATGCTGACCATGGCGCTCTACATGGGGATTTGCCTGTTGCTCGGATTTGTCGCATGGCGTCGTACGCGAAGCCTCGACGATTTCATTCTAGGCGGTCGTAGTCTGGGTAGTTGGGTAACGGCCTTGAGCGCACAGGCCACCGATATGAGTGGCTGGTTATTGATGGGGTTGCCGGGGCTCGCATATGCCTCTGGATTCGATTCGGTGTGGTTGTTGCTCGGGCTGTTGGTCGGCACCTGGCTGAATTGGCGCTTTATTGCGGCAACACTGCGCGATGCAACGGAGCGGTTTGGAAACGCGTTAACCGTACCGGACTATCTCGAAAATCGATTCGATGATCGAACGCATAGCTTGCGTGCGCTCTCGGCTGTGGTGATCCTGTTGTTCTTCGTTTTTTATACCAGCTCCGGATTCGTAGCAGCCGGTAGATTGTTCGAAGCGCTTTTCGGCATGCCCTATGTCGAGGCTATGCTGTGGGGAACCGCAGCGATGCTCGCGTATACCTTTCTCGGTGGCTTTCTGGCGGTCAGTTGGTCTGACGTGTTGCAGGGCACCTTGATGTTCTTCACGTTGATCTTGGTTGCGATTTTGGGGGTCTCGATGGCGGGTGGCATCGAGACC
>CAZXGO010000223.1:0-3396 GCA_964640035.1 uncultured Chitinophagales bacterium | reverse complement strand
GTCTGTGGCGCGGATGTCTTCGGCCCAGTCGCGCTTGTAGCGTGCCACGGCCTGTGCTTCCCATTGGCCTACCAGCTCGGCGAAGACTTCTTGCACGGCTGCTTTGGGCCAGTACTTGGGATTGGCTGCATTCAAGAAAGTAGCAAACTCTTCTACTTGCTGAACGTGCTTGGCACGCAAGGCCGCGATGTCTTTGCCTTCACTGAGGGCATTGACTATCTCCATGTTGGTCAGCACAAAGGCACGCATCAGCTGCGACACTTGCTTGCTGGCCACTAGCCCGTAGTAGGGTTTCAGCATCTCGCCCACTTCTTCGATGTCACGGAACACTTGTTCCTCCACGAAAGGCATGTCTTCGCGGCTGTTAAAGGCCGATACCAGATAACTGCGCATGCGCCATAGATAGCGTGCCCAGATAGTGCGGGCTTCCATGCGGAAGTCGATGGCGGTGTCAGTGTTGAACGCTGGCATCTCGATCACGATGGCCGAACGACCAGGTGCGGCAGCCATGGCCTTGCCCATGCGCATGGGCATGGGACCAGTTGGGCCTGTGCAGTTGTTCCAATACTGTTCTTGTTGTGGTGCCAGTTCGGAACCCATCGGGGGTTGATCGAAGCACTCTTCTTTGATGGTATGTGTGACTACACGGTATAACATGATATTTCTCCTATTGTTGTACTTTAGATATCACCCACCAATCGTTGGATCGTCCAATGATAGCGATGGATTCTAAGGGTTGCTGCAAAATGTATGGATCCGGTGACCCGTCGATGCTGTCGCTGGATCTGGGTTTGACGAAGATCTTTTTGCCGCCGGGGCGTTTTTCTGACTTGATGACCAGCAAGCGACAGTCTTCGTCTTCGAGGTCTGGTAGATATATGGTCACATCGTTTTCTCCGTAGACTCCGATGTAGTAGTCTAGGTCCGTGACGAAATGATCATTGCGCACGGATATCATGTGGCAGCTGCCACCAGATCCAGAAGGGCCAGTGGGACCTGTGGGACCTTTGCTTCCATTAGAACCAGTGGGTCCTATTGGGCCGGTGGGTCCAGTAGGTCCGAGCACCGGCCCTGCGTCCAATGATAGTGTGCCGTCGGGTTCTACTTTGAGACCTGTGCCGATCTTGACTACACCTAGTTGTGTTGTTGTCGCGATCTCAGCGTCGATGATGACTTCTAGCACGCCAGCGGGATCCAAAGGCGTAGGCGGAGGATTTTGTTTCAAAGCCAGTCCGGCTTTGATAGTGGTGGGTGGTCTATTGTATGCCATTTAGGTTATGTTCCATTCTGTGCCGTTGAATATCAAGGTCAACGAACCGTAGTTGGTAGCGATCTGTGCAGAGACAGCACCATCGATGGTGCTGACGTCACTGATGGTTATAGGGTTACCATTAGTGGCTGTGCCTGTGATGTCTTTGATGATGTAGACTGTGCCCGCGGGTGGCGTGTCGGGCAAGACCACTGTAAAAGGCACGGCATTGACGCCAATGTAATAATCTGTGCTCAAGACGACATAGGGAGAAGTGTCGACTATGGTCACTGGCACCGTCAAAGCCGATTCGGGGCCAGTGGGTCCTATCGGTCCTGTGGGTCCTGTTGGTCCCGTGGGTCCTGTTGGCCCTGCTATGGTTCCTACGTTTATGATGTCGTTGCCAAAGCCTCCCAGCGAAGTGCTGTTCTGTACTGCCGCCACAGGTGCTGCCACGGGTCTGATGACCGGGCGCCTGAGTATGCGTCTGAATATCACGGGACTGAAAAATTGGAACATGTTTACTCTCCTCTGGACCAGAAGCTGCGCTTCTTGGTCTCTGTCTTGGTCGTTTCACCCGACGATAACGTGCCGTATTCGAAGCTGGGTGTTTCAGCCACTGGCGCATGTGGTACTTCGGGTTCTGGTGCCTTGGGTTCTGGTACCGTCACCATCTCGGGCGGCGACTTGGGTTCTTCGGCTGCTGCAGCCGGTGCTGGTGGCAACACCTTTTCAGCGTCTTCTTCGCGCACCACGAACTTCAGCAACTCCTGTGCTCGTTCCAGTATCTGCGCTTCTGTGGGATAAGGTGCGAAAGGTGGGTAAGGCAGTTTTATGCCCTTGTTCTTCCAGGCCTGATCGCTTTCAGCCAGCCACCGATTGTGATCTTCGGCCCGGCGATTGATGTATTCTTCGTTGAGCATCTGTCGTGCCATGCGCAAGACTTCCATGCGATGTTTGGCGAACTCGAGTTCTTTTTCTAAGCTCATGTCTGTCCCCAGCGGAATAAGTTCCACGTCCTTTCATGTATGAAGTAAGCGATGGAATTGACTACTAGAGTAGAAACGCCGATGGCCACTCCGAACTTGAGGTTGCCTGTCACTGCCCAACCGATGCCGGTATTGGTCAGCAACATCAAGATCCTCCAAGTCAAGAGTTTTAGCCATGTGCGTCGTTTCTTGTCCGGCATGTCATTTCATCAGGAAAAGTGCCACTATCGAGCTCAGCGCGATAGGTATAGATATGATAGCGGTCCACAGCGTGGCCGAGACCAGCTTGCGGTTTTCTAGTTCTTTGAGTAGATTGTCAAACTCGTCCTCGGCCACTGCTATGCGCTTCTCCAGGGCAGAATATCTTTCTGCGCAGAGCTCGACATGGGCCTCGAGGTTTTCATGCTCGAGAGCCCGCTGTCTTTTGGCCTTGAACGTGAGTCCCATCTTATCTCACGACTGTTGGTGTGGATTCCTGGACTGTCTCTTCCATGTCGCCGGTATTGATCAGTCGCTGGCGGCTGTATGCGCTGCCATTGAAGTTGCCTACGAACACAGAGTTGGCGCTCTGTCCAGCATAGACTCCAGGCGCGAATCCAAAGAATCCGCCACCGAAGTGTGGCCAGTTGTAACCACCCCAGGGATAACGTCTATTGCCGACGCCCCAAGGATGTAAATGATGATGACTGAAAAACATATTCTTTCTCCTAGTTTAGAAGACGGGCCATGAAGGCCCGTCTGTTTGGTCACTTAGTAGTAGAGTCCAGTCGAGTAATATGGGTACCATCCATATGCTCCCCAGTATGGATACGCATAGCCCCCATAATACGGGTAACCGATCCCTGCTGCCAGGTAAGGCCTAGTATAAGGCCTTGGGTAAATCCAGGGCCTATAGAACATACTCTCGTTCCTCCGATTAAGTGATCGAAGTGGGAGTGGATGTCTGTGTGGTACCTGTCATCGTGCCAGTGTTGACCAAGCCTTGGCTAGAGATAGCGCTGTTCAGGGCGTTGACAGCAGCGATGCTGTTTGCGCTCTGGTAAGCACTTACTGCGCCACCGTAGGCCAGACCTAGACCACCGTAGAGACCGTTCAAGCCAACTAGGTTGGTGTTGGTGTTGATCAGTGCGGTGTTGAGGTTCTCACGGTTGATCTCGT
>CAZXGO010000222.1:0-3404 GCA_964640035.1 uncultured Chitinophagales bacterium | reverse complement strand
AAAAAGTTGAAGGCCAAGGTCTCAAATACCTAGCGGCCTATTCATTAGCTGATTTGGGAATCTAGTTCAAAAGTCCTCTCAAATAATCCCCAAATGGTGAGGATTTGTAATCATCAGCGACTTTAATTAATTCGGAATCAGTTATCCAACCTCGTCGCCAAGCAACTTCTTCAAGACAAGAAATCTTCAATCCCTGTCTTTCCTCGACTATCTGGACATAAGTGGCCGCATAATTAAGGGACTCAAATGTTCCTGTATCTAACCAAACCGTGCCTCTTTCTAGAATTGTTGTTTGCAGCGAACCTCGATTTAGATATTCTCGGTTTACTGAAGTGATTTCTAACTCTCCACGAGAACTGGGTTTTATTGATTTAGCGACGGAAACCACTGAGTTATCGTAGAAATACAGACCAGGTACTGCATAACTCGATTTTGGCATAGTTGGCTTCTCTTCTAACGAAATGACTTTTCCACTCTCATCAAATTCAACTACCCCATATCTTTCGGGGTCTTTAACTTTGTAGGCGAAAATATTTGCCCCCTTTAGCGCCTGTAAGCTTTCTAATTTAGAACCCAGCCCAATGCCATAAAAGATATTGTCACCAAGTATCAATGCGCAAGCCTCTTTTCCAACAAACGTTTCACCAATGATGAACGCTTGAGCTAAACCATCTGGATTTTCCTGGACCGCAAAAGAAAACTCGACACCGTACTTACTACCATCACCAAGAGCTCTTCTAAAGGAATTTGCATCATGTGGAGTTGTGATAATCAGAATTTCCCTAATCCCAGCAAGCATCAAAGTAGAAATCGGATAATGAATCAAAGGCTTGTCGTAAACCGGGAGAAGCTGTTTTGATACCCCGCGAGTAATCGGCCATAACCTGGACCCAGTTCCGCCAGCGAGAACTATCCCCTTCACTTGCCCAAGATTACTTCACGGGTAGGTTTGGTCAATGAGAATTCACTTTAAGAAGGGATTTGTCCAATAAAGATTCTAATTACTGGCGGTGCCGGATTCATAGGGTCTAACTTTGTCCGCCGCGCCATCGAGGGTCATCTGGCAGGAATTTCCGAGATCACAATTCTAGACAAACTCACCTATGCCGGAACCTTAACTAACTTGAAATCACTACCAAAGGACAGTTTCAGGTTTGTTCAAGGTGATATCTGTGATGTCGACCTAGTAAACAAAGTAGTTCCTGGCCATGAGGCAATATTGAATTTCGCGGCCGAGTCTCACGTAGATCGTTCAATCCAAAGTTCGAGAAACTTCATCACAACCAATGTACTCGGAGTTGGTACATTATTAGAATCTTCAAGGAAACACTCTATTGAGAAATTTATCCAGATATCAACCGATGAAGTATATGGATCAATTAGAGAAGGGTCTTGGAAAGAGGATTTTCCACTCCAACCAAACTCACCATACTCAGCATCAAAAGCCGCTGCAGATCTGATAGCCCAGTCTTTCTGTAGAACTCATAACATGGACATCAGAATCACTCGCAGCAGCAATAACTATGGACCAAATCAATTTCCCGAAAAAGTCATTCCTCTATTTGTCACAAATCTAATTGATAATTTGAAAATACCACTTTATGGTGATGGTCTGAACATCAGAGACTGGTTGCATGTAGACGATCATTGTCGAGCAATTCATCTTGTATTAACAAAAGGTAGAGCTGGCGAGATTTATAACATCGGTGGCGGAAAAGAATTTTCAAATAAGGAACTTGCTCATGCAATACTTAAAAAAATGGGAAAGGGCGAAGCTGAAATTCAGTTTGTAGAAGATAGAAAAGGTCACGATTTTAGGTACTCAGTAGATATATCTAAGATTACTGAAGAACTACTTTATTCTCCTAAGATTTCTTTTGATGTAGGACTAATGTCGACCATAGAATGGTACAAATCAAATGAAGCTTGGTGGCGTCCATTAAAAAAATGACTTGGGCAATTACTGGTGGTTCCGGACAATTAGGTAGGTCACTTGCTGAAAAGTTAACGGAAAAAAACCAGGAATTCTGGTCATTGGATAGAAGAGAGCTAGACGTTTCAAAACAAGACTCGATTGAAAAAATCGTCTCTATGCAGCCGAAAATTTTAATTAATTGTGCCGCGTGGACAGATGTAGAACTGGCGGAGCGAAACTTCTTGCAAGCAAAAGCGACAAATCAGTCTGGAGCCCGAAATATGGCACTGGCGGCGAAGTATTTGAAGATTCCATTAGTTCACTTATCGACGGATTATGTGTTTTCTGGCTACTCGGATCACGCATGGATGGTAAACGATGTTCCCGCGCCACGCTCTCGATATGGGCAATCCAAGTTACTGGGAGAAAGAGAGGTTCAAAGCGTCTACCCTGAAGGTTCAACTATTCTTAGAACCGCTTGGCTCTATGGACCTTATGGCACTAATTTTGTTAAGAAGATCATCACAAAAGCAATTTCAAATGATAAGCCTATTAGGGTGGTGGATGATCAGAAGGGCCAGCCAACCTCTAGTTTTGATCTAGCTACACAAATTTGGGAATTCGTAGAATTAGGGTTACAACCGGGTATTTTTCATGCAACCAATGCGGGGAAAACTTCGTGGTGGGATTTCGCCTGTCAAGTGGTGAGATTACTCGGGCAGCCAACAGATAGGGTTATAGCAGTTCCTTCGTCAAGTTATTCATCTTTGGTTGACCGACCTTATTTTTCTGTTCTTGACCACTCAGAATGGTCAAAAGTTAAAATGAAACCCATGCGATCCTGGCTGAGTGCCTTAGAGGATATTTTTCCGAGAATTCTGAAAAGCGTGGAGGGGGAACTAGGGAGTGTTTAATATCGAGGAATTAGACTTAAAAGGTGCCTGGCAAATCCAAAGCCCTATTTATGAAGATCAAAGAGGGCTGTTCAGAGATTGGTTCAAGCAGGACGAAATTAAGAAAAAAACTGGAATGGAGTTTAGTGTTTTGCAGGCTAGTTTTTCTCTATCAAAGAAGCATGTAGCTCGGGGGATACATACAAATAGAATTGGGTATAAACAAAGAAAAATAGTTAACCTTGTGAGCGGAAGTATCTGGGACATAATAATTGATTTGCGACCAAATTCCCCAACATTCACCAAATGGATTTCACTTGAACTGAATGCTCACGATGGAAAGTCCCTACTGCTTTCAGAGGGCCTAGGACATGCTTTCTTGGCTAGAGAGGACGACACAGTTGTTAGTTATGGCTTTTCAGCAATTTACGCACCAAGCGAAGAGATTGTAATTAACGTTCAAGATCCTGACATTAACATAGAGTGGCCAACTACGGAACTAATTATTTCGAGTCGCGATAGCACCGCCCCACTGTTGCGAGAGGTGGGATTATAGAGTGACATATAGAAAGTCTAGTTATACGGAAATCAAGGAG
>CAZXGO010000221.1:0-3406 GCA_964640035.1 uncultured Chitinophagales bacterium | reverse complement strand
TATCGCGTAGAAGTGCGTGAGACACAATCCAACATGGCGTTCCGTGAAGGACACCGTGAATGGAATGAAGATCTCTTCGCATAAACACATCAACGGGTGGGACTACGGATACTGCATCAAGAAGGATCTGCTTGGCGCAGATGAGATAGAGTGGTTGAATCATAATCTTGGTCCCATCGGTTGGTTCTATACCTGGGATGCTGGAGTAGTGAATCGCATACTTTGCTTCCGAGAACACGATGATTTGCTGATGTTCGCCTTGGCGTTTGGAGCTGGTCATTGAAGAAGGTCTATTTCAGATCTCTTTCTAGGGTCTACAGTTTCGATGGAAACCCGCCAGATCTGGAGTTACCGGCTTGGCTGTGGGCAGTGGAGTATCCGCATGATGGTGTGCTGCAAGAAGACATCGAAGAGTGTTTCGAGAACAGCCAAAGCTGGACGGGCTGGACTTTCTTCCATGTGCCATTGACCATGAAAGATTTCGAGCCCATGGAAGCCGTGACTGTGTTCCTGTTCAAGGACGTCAATGATGCTTTTTGGGCTGAATTCAAATGGGGATCTGGATCTAGGTTAAATAATCTCCCAAGGGAGGCATTCGAGAGATGAGCATCAAATCCTGGTTAGGACAGATCGTAGACAAGGACCAAGCGGTGGAAAGCACACCCTTGATCGTCACGCCCAGACACGATGTTGACAAACTCTCTGCCATGACCAAAAAAGAGCTGCTGGAATATGCCCGCAGCCACGGGATCTCCATCAACGCACGCAAGCGCAAAGAAGAGATCATCGCCATTCTAGTGAGGACCTAACATGGAAGATCAGATCATCATCACCGACGCAGCCGCGGACCAGATCGCCGACATCATCGCTGCCGAGGGCACTAACTTTTCGCAGTTCCTGCGCATCTATGTGCAGGGCGGAGGTTGTTCAGGATTCCAATATGGTTTCGCTTTCGACGACCCACAAGAAGATGACCTCGTGGTGGAAAAGTCTGGCATCAAGGTGCTGGTCGACTCGATGAGCCTGACTTACCTAGTTGGCAGCACCGTGGACTACAAGACCACCTTGGCTGGCAGCAACTTCGTGATATCTAACCCCAACGCCAAGACCACTTGTGGTTGTGGCAGCAGTTTCAATTGACATGCGAGCCCAAGGATAGTATAATGGAATATAGCGAAATGACCATGGATCAGTTGATGGAGCGCCAGAAGTTCATCTACAAGAAATACACAGCGGCCGTCAATGCTGGAGCCAGCGCACAAGTCTTGGATCAGATCTTGATGCACATGGAAGAGATACGCACCGCTATATGGGAGATCGGATACCGCGAAGGTTTCAAGGTACAAGATCAACAAGAACAAGATCCATTCAAAGACAGCATCGCATGATAACCGAAAACGATTTGCTAGAACTGCTTTATCAGGACAAGAAAGGGTTGGTGGTCGACGACGGATGTTTGGATGGTTATCTGTCCGCATGCGAGACGCTGGCCATCGAACCCATCTTCCAAAGGCAGCACCTGCCCAGTGATCCACATCTACACTGGAACATGCCACAGGAGTATCTGGACCTGGATCTGGGTTCATACTTCGCTGCCAAGATCACCACACAGGAACAAGTGGATCGCGTCTGCCATGAACTAGAGCTCTACGCAGAGAACGGCTTGGAGCCCATGCTGAGATTCATGATATATATGGTAGACACTATGAGAAACAATGGTATATTATGGGGTGTGGGCCGCGGCAGTTCCGTGAGCTCGTATCTGCTGTTTTTGATCGGACTGCACTCGGTTGACGCCATTAAGTACGATCTAGACATCAAGGAATTCATCAAATGAGCTCACGGCACAAGACTTACCGAGGAAAAGAATTCAACATGTCAGCCTTCGCTGACAAGAATTCCAATGCCCGTGCAGTGGGCAACGTCAGCATGAACGCCCGTGGAGATGTGGTGGATTCCCAGAATCGCGTCAAGGTATCTGCCAACAAGATATCACAGGCGTTCAGTGCTGTCAACAACAAGAAGGTCCGACAGGTCAGTCTCAAAGAAGATGCCGAAGCAGCACCAGTAGTCAGCGAGCCCGTGAAGGCTGATCCAGTCCCAGAACCCAAACCCGTGGTAGAACCAGTAGTAGAAGTACAACAGCCCGTGGTCGTGGCACCCGTGGTAGACCCAGCCGCACCTTCAGGACCCGCAGAGGTATCCAGGAGAGCAGTCAGGACTGACACAGGCCCCGCTTACGAAATCGAATACGAAGATGGTAGCATGGAGATCATTCCGATAAAATCATGAAGATAGTCAGACCCTTAAGAGAACGCATCATCGCAGAACTAAAAGGCCTTGGTGGTCGTTATACTGCCGGAGGCCTATTCGTGCCCGACGAGAATGGCAAAGATTCCGGAATCCGTCCGCGCTGGGCCAAAGTACATTACATCGGTGCTGGAGTCACGGACGTCACCGTCGGTGACTATGTGCTGGTAGCACACGGGCGCTGGAGCCGCGAGTTCGAAGTCGAACACGAAGGCCAGCAGGTCAAGATGGTCATGCTAGACAACAAAGAAGTCATGGCCATCCACGACGGCGAACCCAAAGAATTCTAAAACGATCCGCTGAGATATCACAGGCATGAGATGGATAAACATCTCATGCACTTCTTACTCTTGTTCGCGGCCATATTGGCTATCTTGAAATCCTGCTCCGCTTGACTTATTCCTGCGCTGGCGCTATAATGAAGCATGGACTCTAAGAAAACATGCAGCATCTGCCACAAGGATATCTCTGTTTCCTGCAACTGGAACCAAGGCCGTTGCCCACACCGGACACCAATGATCGACATCGATCACCTAATATCAAAGATCAAACAATTCTTTAGGAACATGACATGAAAGAACTCTGGGTAGAAAAATATCGGCCAAAAACCGCCGACGACTATGTGTGGATCGACAGTGAACAGCGCAACATGGTGCAGACATGGATCCGCGAGAAATACATCCCCAACCTCTTGTTGGCTGGCAACGCTGGTGCAGGCAAGACCACCCTGGCCAAAGTGTTGGTCAATGAACTGGGCATAGAACCCAGCGAATTCCTGCACATCAACGCCAGCCGCGACAACGGCGTAGATGTGCTCAGGAACAAGATCACCAACTTCTGTAGCACCATGAGCATGGGCCCATTCAAAGTGGTATTGCTGGACGAGGCCGACTACATCTCGCCACCAGCACAGGGCATCTTGCGCGGAGTCATCGAGCAGTATCACGAAGGCGTGAGATTCATCCTGACCTGCAACTATCCCAACAAGATCATCCCGGCCCTGCACAGCAGATTACAGACCATCACTTTCCGACGCTTAGACGAGACCGAATTCACTGCCAGGCTCGCGACCATACTGGTCAGCGAAGGTGTAGAG
>CAZXGO010000220.1:0-3407 GCA_964640035.1 uncultured Chitinophagales bacterium | reverse complement strand
CGTGCAGAATTTGCTGTCAGGCGTTCGCGGGGTGACATTCGCTAGCATCTCTTACGCCACGCAGGTTAAGACCGCTGCTGTACACAGGGATAAGATTATACACAAAGTCACACAGGCCAACGTGCAGATTGCAAATAATTTGTTGTCGTTTACCAGTGTCTACGCCAACGCTGTTCGCAAGTCTGCACAGACTTTTGCTGCAAATCTGCAGAGCAACATTGACGAGTTTGTTCCCCAGAACAACTATTTTGAGCACACGCCTTGTTACAGTGTGGTTAGACATCGTCAGCAAAACAAGTATTACCTCTACGCCATATTCAACAGCGCCAGCAGTCGCTACATAAACAATGGAGTCGAACTCAGCAAACAAGAAGTTGCTGAATACATGACCCCAAGTGCAGCAGACAAGTTGTTGAATGGAACTCGTGTGGTTGAAAACGTCACGCACGACATCTTGCATACTGTGCAAGTGCGCACCATACAACTTGAAAAGATTGTCAGCATACGGGCAATGGGGCAGACTGTTTAAGCGTAAAAACCCTGCAGTTGACAGGGTTTCCGTTCTGCTTTATACTGCAATGGCAGTGCAATAGTGCGCTGAGGAGCAGTGTATGCCCGACAAGCACGAACGGTTTGCTTGGATAGTAGTGCGTGACAATCCCGTCATGCCTGAAGCGTTGGCAGTAGGCACGTGGTACGAGTGTGCCACGTATCAGCTCTCACACGGTGTGCGAGCAACGACACGCATTGTCTACTGGGGTTGATTTACACTTGCAACAAGGAGTACAAACATGAGCAGACTTCAACTACACGGCCGTCCCTGGGTGAGCTTTAATGCACACAACCCCAACCACAGGCAGTGGTACGCAGACTTTAGAAGCACAGGGACTTGGGCACACTGCCCTGTGCGATTTGTAGTAGACGACAGTTGTGGCGATCTGCTCACACAGATACAGCGAGAGCTGATTGACTACTACGTTGGGATGGAGTTCAGCCCGCCCACATTCAAGCTGCTAGCAGCGTAAACACAAAGAGCCCAGCGGGCTCTTTGTTTTTGATTAGACCCCACAAACAGACAGGTGAACAACGAACAAGCAAGTGGGGTTTAATCGTACAAATACCCCGCTAGAGGTTAACAAAAATTAAGTCCCACAGTTGCAACAACTAATTTTAGTTAAAACAGTGGGGCTTGTGCAACACAAAAAAACAGCAGCATCTGCTGCTGTTTTTTGTTGCAGTTTATTCCCCTGCTTCCATGCTCGCGTAATTGTCCTCTTGCATCCCTTGCTCCGTAAACTGCACAGCAAAGCCCACTGCGTCGCTAATTGCAGCCTCAAAGCCCCCGTCTGTATAAATGTCCCACGTAGTGTCGTGCTCCACGTTTACTTGCCGCCACGTAAAGTCGTCGTGTACATTGTCAATTACAGTCACTTGTGTAATGTGTACTTTACGCCCTGACTCGCATCCCCACAAGCCGTCGCCAGCTGTAGTAACGTCAAAGTTGCAGTACACATAATGTAACACACAACAATAGTTTAGTAAAGTGTAGTGTTATTGCACAATGTGCAATGCACGTAACCCCACACATGTTAGTGCTTGCTGCAAATTTTTTTTGTGGGGTGTGCGCAATGCACGTAACCCCACACGCTAGCAAACTGGGCAATAACATGTTTTGTGGGGCGTGTGCAGCACACATAACCCCACAAATGCTGCTATGTCTTGCAAAGTTTGCAGTGGGGTTGTGCAGCACGAAGAACAGCAGCATGTTGCTGCTGTTTTTCCCTGTTACTCGTCTGCTAGTGCGTCTTGCACCAACTGCTCAATGTTGTAGTTGTTGTTCAACTGCCGCAGCATATCAACTAGCAGCGTGTAAGCGTCATTGCTCATGCTCCCAGTGTCGTTGCTGTCCTTCAACGCAAGTATTGCGTCAGCTGTCACACTCAGCGCCTGCACTGCACTGTCCAGCTTTGCCTCAGTCTCAGCGTGCTCCTCAGCACTCTCGTCGTCGTAAAATTCGCTCACTTTACGCCTCTTTGCGTTTGCACTGCACTATTGCAGTACATGTAATGTAGCACAACGCAATAGTTTACACAAGTGTAGTGTTATTGCACAATGTGCAATGCAGTTTATCCCACACATGCTAGTGCTTGCTGCAAAGTTTTTTGAGGGGTGTACGCAACATACACAACCCCACAGTTTTGTCCTGCTCGCTGCATGTTGCATGTGGGGCGTGCGCAACACAAAAAACAGCAGCGTGTTGCTGCTGCTTGTGTTATACTGTTATGTTTTTTGCTGCGCTCCCCGCTTTGCTGCTAGTGCTTCGCGCAGCAGTACCCCTAGCTTGTAAGCAAAGTGCTCCTCGTCGTTTGTGGGGTCTTGTCTCCCCGCTAAACACTCAAGCACGTTGTCGTCTTGCGCAGGGGATAATTGCTGCTGTTGTTGCGTGTTTTGCATAGCGTTTACTTTGCATGTTGCACTGCGTTATTGCAGTACACATAATGTAACACACAACAATAGTTTAGTAAAACGTAGTGTTATTGCACATTGTGCAACGCACACTACCCCATGCGCTAACAATTTATTGCTGCAGTTGTGTGCGTGGGGCATGTGCAAAAAATAAAAAAACAACGGCCCCACAATTAGCATTGCTAATTAAAAAAGTTTTTGTGGGGAGGAGCAAAAGCCCCACACAACATTTTTTTTCTTGTAAGCAGTTGCGTGGGGCTAACATGCACAAAAAAACAGCAGCTAGTTGCTGCTGCTTTTGTTGCGTGTTTACAACAGTTGTGCTACTGCTAGTTTGTTGCCCTCAATGTAGCGCAACAACGCACTGTTAAAGTCGCCGGGGATTTCGTACAGTGTGTTGTACAACTGCTGCACATCCCCGTCTAAGCTAAACACATGTATAGTGTTTGCTATGAGGGATACGTCTGCTGCTAACGCTGTTATGTTAGCGTTTTTGTCGTTGCACACAGTATGCAGCTTGACAAACGTTGCAACGTATTGTTGCAGCGTGCTTAGTGCAAGTAGCTGTATATTACGTGCGTGCGCTTTTGTAAGTTTTTGCATAGCGTTTACTTTGCATGTTGCACTGCGTTATTGCAGTACACATAATGTAACACACAACAATAACTTAGTAAAATGTAGTGTTATTGCACATTGTGCAACGCATACAACCCCATGCACTGCTACAAAAACTTTTGTTAGTAGCATAGGGGGGTCTGCAAATTAAAAATTGTTACGCCCCACTGTTGCAACTGCTACACACAAAAGTTTATGTGGGGGGTCTGTAAATTAAAAATTGTTACGCCCCACTACAAGTTTGCATGTCAAAAAATTTTCAAAGTTCTAATCAAAGTTCTAATCAAAGTTCTAATCAAAGTTCTAATCAAAGTTCTAATCAAAGT
>CAZXGO010000219.1:0-3427 GCA_964640035.1 uncultured Chitinophagales bacterium | reverse complement strand
TTGTCTCCGTTAAGGACTTTGGTGCTGTTGGAGATGGCGTGACGGATGATACGGCTGCTATTCAGGCTGCACTTGCCACAAGACGAGGTGTGTACTTTCCAAAGGGTACTTACGTTGTCAGTCAAATACTTCGTGCATATGATCAGCTGTTGCAAGGCGATGGAATGGGTGACAGCATTATTGAGTCGCATAATGCTGATGACGACCAAGGTATTTTAGAGCTTTCTAGGACTTGCAATGTTTCTGATCTGCAGATCAGGTTTGCTAGCAGCGTATTCCTTGGCACCGAAGGTGCTGGCAAACGTGCCGGAATTGTATGTGGCTGGACAGTATCAACGGCAGAGGCCTACGCGCTCCAGAGGGGGTCTAGGATCTCCAATGTCTGGATACGCAATGTCGGTACTGGTATTCTAGCACCAGACAATACTGTACCTGGTTCACCTGTTCCAGTCAATTACCCTGAGACGGGAAAGTACGGTTGCTTCTCAGTCAGTTTTAGTGACATTGAAATCAGCAACTACTCCTATCGTGGCGTAGATCTTCAATACAAAAAGCGTACTGGAAACATATGGTCTAACATATATATCAACAATGTAGGAAATGTGGCCAGACCTGTCGATGCAGGTTTTGTTTGTGAATACGAGTCGGATGGGTTTATAACACAGCTAAATGTCGAGCACGCTACTGTCGAACAAGCCTTGGTTTTAAACCAATGCAGAAGCCTGACGATTAGCACTGTCCACATTGAAAACATTATACTTAGGACTATTTATAACGGATTTATAAAAACGCACAACTCTTCCATTGAATTTGGTTCGGTCAACATTGTCAACTGCCCTACTACAACCGAAGGGTTGAGCATTTTCTGGTTTGGTGACAACCAATATTTAAAACCAGACGACCTATCAGCCAATGTTACTGCACTTGTATCTAATGTAAACGTCAACACTCTACACCTTTATAGGCTTGCGCACTCTTTGCCGAATGGGTTGACAGATATAGTCAACTTCTGCATTGCTCAACGGCCTGGTGCTTACACGGCAGGAAGTTGGGTGTTTTCAGTTGAAAATTATGTGTGGAGCACAACCAAGGCAGATACTGCTTCCTATGCTAGTGCGACTCTGGTATCTGGAAACATCAACGTACTCAAATTTGGTAATAGTGCAAGCGGGCTTGTCCTAAAAAGCAGCAATGGTTCTGTTAGTATTTCACCTAAAAACTCAGAGGTGCTAACAATAGGAGATACAGCTACTGTTGGCAAAATAGCGTCTTCTGAGGTTTGGCGCTATGATTCAAGTGGACTAAATGTAAACAACGGGACAGCAGATAACGATTTCAGAACTAATACCGGCGGATCCGTGACTGGGGTATCCTTACGTACTTATGGACTGCTTTCTGCCGCAACAAATAATGCATTAGTAGCCGGCTTTAACCGGCAAACATCTGATGGCGACGTACTAGGTGTTTATAGGGACGGTACCAAAGTAGGAGGTGTCGGAGTAGTGTCCACTGCTGCCAGATTTCAAACAACCAGCAGTAGCAGCCTTTTTATTACTAGTGGCTCTGGATCTCCTGAAGGTGTGGTGACTGCTGCAGTCGGATCGCTTTATACGAGAATAGATGGTGGAGCAGGCACAACTCTGTATATCAAAGAATCAGGTACTGGAAACACAGGTTGGGTAGCTAAGTAATCATTACTATTATGACAAAAACACGTGACTTAGCCGACCTGGGTGGAGGTTTCATCCAGGCCGGTTCTGGTGCTGTGCAGCGCACCGTTGAATCAAAGCTGCAAGATGTGGTGAGTGTTAAAGACTTCGGAGCCGTTGGTAACGGGTTTGATGATGATACGCCTGCTATTCAGGCGGCTATCAATGCAGGAAACTCGATCTACTTTCCTGATGGAGAATATTTAATCACATCTCCAATTACGGTAGCCAAAAGGGGTCTAAAGCTTTATGCCGACACAGGAGTAGAGCAAAGCCTAGAGCCGAGCATTGTGGCACCTGGCTCAACAGGCGCGGTTATTCTGTGCAACTTCTCAAGCGGCACTGCCTTTACTGTTACACAGTCACAAGTCCAGATCTATGGTCTTTCCTTTTATGGATACAGCTCCGCGAATTCCATCAAAGGTATCAGGTTTGCTAGTAGCTCAACAACGGGATCAGATAACATTGATGCCTGGCTAGACGGATGCACATTCCAGAACTTTACTACTTGTATTGAGGTTATAGGACGTGCATGTACTGCAACTAACAATGCATTTGTTGGATCAAATGTTGGTATTCTCCTGGATTGGCCTGCGTCCGGGACTTCTTCTAGTCCTACATCCGCTGTGCCTCCGCTTGGTCACAGGTCGTGCAGGATTATTTCAAACCGATTCCATGCTATTGCAAACCAAGCAATTCTTTCGCAGAACACCTCTGGGAATTCGTTGGCAGTCTTGAGGTCGGCTTTGATCTCAGGCAACATGATGGACGTTGGTAATGGAACCCTGTTTAGAGCAACAGGTGGTGTCTACGGAACCGTTTTTAATAACAACACAAGAGGTCTTGGAAACGGAAATCCATTTGAGTTTGTAGGTGGTAATGTTGAGAACATCGCGTTTACATCCAACTACATTGGAGGGGTGACCGGCGATTCAACTGCAAGTCCATATGCGGGTATCTTGATTCAAGATTGCGGCACTGTTAAGGGCATTGACGTATCAAGTAATGTCTTTGCAGACATTGACGGTTATTGCTTGTCCGTCCAAGGTACTGGATCTACTGTTTCCAGCCTATCTTTCTCTAACAATGCTTGTTCTAATATTGGGCAGGATGGTGCTGGAACAAGAGCAATCGTCAGAACTGAGTTCGACGTAAACGGTTTTATCTTTACTGGTAATACAGCCAAAGAGTCTGCGCCGCCAACCATCGTTAGGTTTGAAACTGGCACCTTAACGCTGTCAAATGCGAGGATCTTTGACAACGTTGTCGATACAACTAAAACATTTGTTAATACGTTTGTCGTTGGGGCAAATGTATGTATGGAGAATGGCAACGGCAAGTTCGGGTTTAATAGACTTCCAGATGCAAGCGCTACAATCGCGCTAAACAATACTATTTCTCTGCCTGTACAGTTAACTAGAACAGGCTCAACTGGCGGAGTCGGTCAGAGATACTCTAACGATTCTGGGCGTATTGACATTGTTACCACTCCTACCGGCGTTGGATCAGGTGCTCATGCTGCAGCAACTGACAATTTAGTATCACTAGGTACTGGAGCATTGCGGTGGACACAGCTATTTGCAGCTACTTCAACCATCAACACTTCGGATGAGCGCGAAAAACAAAACATTTCTGCTTTATCTGATGTCGAACTTCGCGTAGCAACTACCCTTAAAAGTGCTATTAAAAAATGGCAATGGTCCAGGGGCAATTGAGCA
>CAZXGO010000218.1:455-3502 GCA_964640035.1 uncultured Chitinophagales bacterium | reverse complement strand
TGCGCTCGGGATGCATGTAGCTTCCAAAGCTGAACACATGGTGAGTATCCAGCCAGCCGTAGTTGGCATGACCACGCGTATCGGCTTTGAACAGGGTTGTATTCATTGCAGTTTTCACAGATTGTATGGGGCCTTACACCGGGATAATCTCATGTTTCGTAACCGACACGATGCAGCACAACAACTGATTCCACATCTGGAACAGTACAAGCATAACGATGTTGTGGTTGTAGCCGTTCCTCGCGGGGCGGTACCCATGGCCGCAGATCTTGCCAACCACTTCGGATGGCCACTGGGCGTAGTGTTCGTCAAGAAGCTTGGGCATCCATTCAACCACGAGTACGCTATTGGTGCTGTCGGCCTTGATGATGTGTTTCTGGATCCCGGCCATACTGATGTGACTCCACGCGACCTGCAGGACGCTGTTGCTGAAGCCCAGGTTCTACTTCGTAGGAGACGTGCGATGTTTCTCGGCGTGCGACCAGATGTTCCATTGCGTGGCCGAACGGTTCTTCTTGTGGACGATGGTATTGCCACAGGAGCTACCGTGCGTGCGAGCATTGCTGTTCTGCGGAAGCAGGATCCAGCAGCCATCATTGTTGTGGCGCCTGTTGGATCAACTTCGGCCATTGAGGAGTTACTGTCATCTGCTGACGATGTGGTGGTTGTGCACTCAGATCCCAACTTTCGTGCAGTGGGAGAGTACTATGATGATTTTTCGGAAGTCACGGACGAAGATGTTGTCCAGATTCTGCAGAGCGCACCCACACCGAATTCATGAAACACTCCAACTATTTTCCACTTGCAATAGACAGCGACTATTCGCTGCACGAGCTTTCTGTGGACGACTTCATGACGCTCTTCACAGAGCGCCAGGAGCAGTACTTCTCTTCATCGATTGTTGTAGATGGTACCTCCCACCTGTCTGCCGATGAGATCAAGCATGTGCGCCTACGAGCGGAGGCATATCCCAAAACGTGGCGCTTCCAGTGGGCACTCCTGTACTGCGGTGAGGCCGTTGGATGGACCTACGCCTACCAGTCCGATCACGAAACTCTCTACATGTGCAACACGGCAATCGACCCCGCACATCGTGGTAAGGGGCTCTACGCACGCATCGTTCAAGAAGTGATCGGTGTGGCACGAGCTGAGGGGTTCCAGTTGATTACCTCGAAGCATCACGCGTCAAACTCTGCCGTTCTCGTGCCAAAACTCAAAGCAGGCTTCATTATCACGGGGTTGACCCTCGATGAGAAGTACGGCTTGATGGTACTGCTAACGTACTTCGTGGACCCCGTGAGGCGGAGTCTGGCGGTACGGCGGATTGGGCAGGCGGAGTGATGAGCAGCGATGACGACGCCGGGAAAACCTTTTCCCGGCATGGTGCCGGGAAAAGGTTTTCCCGGCGTCACTCCCGGCGTTTGTGGCGAGATTTGATAAACGTTCTAGTCACGTATTCGAAAAACTGTCACCAAACATTCCCATGAGCCGTCAATCATACATCGGATTCACTCTATTGCTCTGTATGTTCTTGAGTAGCTGCACGAGCGACGTCGCTCCAGTACCTGAACAAACGAATGAGGAGAGATATCTCGCTGCAATCACGGATGCTATGGTTGCAGACGATGCAGAACGCTCATCGAATCTGATTGCACTCCGCGAAGACAATCCTAGTACGGTATGGAAGTCCTTTGGTTCGGAGCGGCGCGTGTTGGTGACCACATGGACATCCTGGGACACGACCTACTCTGTTGGACAAATAGCCGCTGCGAAGTATGATATGTGGGTAACGGCTGCACCAGAACTTCATTCGTGGTGGAAGACGCGCTACGACAATCGCACGGATACAGCTCTTCGCCTCGAGCAGCTGCTTGGTCTGTCACCTGGTAGAAACAAGACATCGTTTCTGTCTGTATGGGTTCGACCACAGGATGTGTTCCGACCTGCCGGAGATCCAGAGATCGATGATGCCTCGGCTGGACCCGAGCTTGCCGCTGATGTTGATTCAGCGTACCGCGTATGGTTCAACGCCAGCATTATCTACTCGTACTACCCAAGATCAGCTCCCTGGACACGCCTAGGCTACACGTATGATTGGAACGGCCAGTATGGTGAGCAAGGACTCAGTGAGTTCATCGTCCGCAAGGGGTCCGAGATCATTGTCGAGTCGGTAACTCCTACGGCTGAATACCTTCGATAGTTCTGCTACAGCATTCGCTTACTTCACATACTGCTGCACCACGTAGATGCAGGTGTCCTCGATGTACGTTACACCGGCTTCAGCGCAACGGCGAGCCCCATGCTGACTGGTGATTCCAAGCTGTAACCAGATGCAGTGAATGTCACCCCGCTGGGCCCGACGTTCCAACGCTGCCTCGATGATCGCGTCCGTATCAGAGGATGGTCGAAACACATTGAGAATGTCGATGTCCATCCCTACATCGTTGATGGTTGCGACCGCCGGAATTGAGCCTACACTCGGTACGGCTGAGGGGTTGATACCCACGACAGAATAGCCCCACTGCGGCAGAAGCTGAGGTATGTCGTGCGCGGATTTACCGGGATTCTTTGACAAACCAACCACGGCAATATTCCGGGCGTTACGGAGGGTTGTGATTGCAAGATCTAGCATGAGTGCAAACTACATAGGACTCTCATAGGCCTCGACGCCGGGAGTGACGCCGCGACGCCGGGAGTGACGCCGGGAAAAGGTTTTCCCGGCGTCGTGCTCAATCGTGGGCATCCCGGAGCTATCTTCCCCAATGGACAGCCCCCTCAATCAACGACTCACCTTCCTGGGCGGCGGTGTGGCGGCAAGTATCTATACGATTATTGCCCGCGCTGTGTGGAGCTCTTCGGAACTGACCGTTTCGGTCATCGATCCGACCGAACAGCCCCCAGAGAGAACGCTGTGTGTGTGGGGTGCACCGAGTCCACTTCTCGAAGACGCGGTTGTAGCGCAGTGGTCGAAGCTCTGTTTTGGCTACGGTACAGACACCATCACTGTTGGCCTTGACACCTGGTCCTACCGTCAGTATACGGCATCG
>CAZXGO010000218.1:0-445 GCA_964640035.1 uncultured Chitinophagales bacterium | reverse complement strand
ATGGCCGTAATGCGGTGAATGGGTCCCATTCACCGCATTACGGCCATGGCTGATGATCCAAGTGACGAATCTGTACTCCACCTTGACAGTCGTCCACACCAGCCTGTGTCGCAGCCTGCTTCGGTTGAGTTGCTGCAGCATTTTCATGGTCGGAGAATTCGCACATCGAAGGACATCTTTCAGCCAGACACAGCCGTGATGATGGACTTTCGTACGGACCAATCAGACGGCATCTGTTTTCTGTACGTGCTTCCGTATAGCAGCACCGAGGCTTTGGTAGAGTGTACGGCCTTTAGTCCGGCGGTGTGGGACGTGGATCAGTACGCCCATCGCTTGGACACCTACATCGAGCTCGAGCTTGGATGCTCGGACTACGAGGTTCTGGCTACTGAGACAGGTGTGATCCCGATGAATGATCGTAGTGTCGATCGTAATCGTGGACGCA
>CAZXGO010000217.1:0-3508 GCA_964640035.1 uncultured Chitinophagales bacterium | reverse complement strand
GGATTCAAGTTCTCTCGCTGTATATTTTCTATCAGCGCCATCGCCAGTTGCTGGTCCGGCTGAACGACTTTCACCACCGCCGGTATGGTCGCTAAGCCCACTCGCTGACTGGCTCGCCACCGCCGCTCTCCAGCAACCAACTGGAATCGGTTTGCCGAAACTTCAGTCACGACGACGGGTTGCATCAGTCCATGCTGCTTAATGGACGCGGCAAGCTCTTCAAGCGCCTCTTCATCGAATCGCTGGCGAGGCTGATATTGACCCCGTTCAATCTGGTCTAATGGAATATGGCGCAACCCTGGTGCTGAGGTTTCAGGCGTTACGCCGGACTGAACCTCTGTCTCGCTTGGCACAACAGGCGTCGACCCTAGTAATGCGTCTAATCCTCGCCCGAGTCCTCTTTTCTTCACTGACATTGGTTCGATCTTCTATTCACTGGGCACATTATCAGGCGATCCCTCCGAATCGTCCAATCCTGCGTCGCTTGGTTGCGAGCCAACAGCCTGAATAGGGTGATCCAAACGCCGGGCCAATTCACCCGCAAGTGCGAGATAGGCCTTCGCGCCAACGGATTGGGGATCATAATCTAAGGCGGGCACGCCGTGGCTGGGCGCTTCGGCAAGGCGTACATTTCTTGGAATCATGGTTCGAAAGACCTTCTCTCCAAAGTAATCCTGCAATTGCGCCGTCACGTCTCTCGTCAAACTATTGCGCATATCGACCATCGTTCGAAGGATACCGGTGATTTCTAGACCTGGGTTTAGGCTTTCATTGACCCGCGCCTTGGTTTCCAAGAGGGCGGTGAGGCCCTCAAGCGCGTAATACTCACACTGCATCGGTATCAGCAGACCCGTTGCCGCAACCAAAGCGTTCAAGGTCAGGAGATTCAAGGCTGGCGGACAATCAATTAAGACAATATCTGCCGCTGACTTGAATTGAGTGAGCGCTCGGCGGAGTAATCCTTCGCGTCCAGCACGCTCAGATAGCGTCAATTCGAGCCCGGTAAGATCAGCGTTCGCCCCCAGGAGGCTCAGATTTTTAATTGCTGTGCTCGTCATCGCAGTCGCGATCGCTTGATCTTCGATTAGGACATCAAACGCACTCCGATCGAGGGTCGCTTTATCAATCCCAACCCCCATCGTCGCATTGCCCTGAGCATCTAAATCAATCAATAAAACGCGCCGCTGCATCGCTGCAAGGCTCGCTGCGAGATTCACGCTGGTTGTCGTCTTGCCTACGCCACCTTTTTGGTTAACCACCGCCAACACATGCATGGTGTCTATCTCCTCTATTCACAAACGGCAACGAACGCGCATCATCCGATTGAAGATGACTGAGCTCAATGGGCCTTTATCTTCAAAAGATGTCGAGCATCCTCCAAGAGGGGCACCTGAAGCACGCTCATAGTCCAGCTATTGGCGGGAAAATTCGCCAGGTCATCCGAGCTGGGCTTCTGGCCAAGCATGGCAAATACTTGGCCACCCTCGCTCACCAAGTGCTGAACTCTTTTTAACAGTTCGGACAACGGACAAAAGGCTCGGCATATCAACTCATCAAAGGTCTGAGCGGTGAAGTCTTCCACTCTCGCGTTGACGACCCGCACATTGTCTAGCTTCAACCTCGCTTTGACTTCTACCAAGAATCGCGTCTTTTTGCTGTTGCTATCGAGAAGATACACCGACTTGTTCGGACACAAAATGGCAATGGGTATGCCCGGTAACCCTGCCCCCGACCCCACATCAATGACTGGCGAGAGAGAGAGATGTGGCGCCACCACCAAGGAATCAAGTAAATGCTTACTTACCTGTTCCTCCTTATTTTTAATGGCAGTCAGATTGAATTTTTCATTCCAGCGATTCAGCAGTTCTAGGTAATCTAACAACTGCGCTTCGATTCCTGGAAAACCCAGAGAAGGATATTGAGCGGATAAAGCGCCGAGGCCCTCTCGCAAGCGCGCTTGAGTGGTCACCCCTCCCCCAAAGCGTGTCCACCAAACCCTCGACGCTTTAGGTGCACCAACAGTAAGGACACCGCGGCCGGGGTCACGCCCGAAATGCGGCTTGCTTGACCAATGTTTTGAGGCCTGACTTGACTCAATTTTTGTTTAACCTCAGTGGACAGTCCTCGTATCTCCGCGTAATCGAGGGCTTCCGGTATTTGCATGGATTGCTGCGACTGAAGCTTGAGAACCTCTTGATGTTGGCGATCAATATAGCCCTGATACTTCAATTCTATTTCTACTTGCTCAACGACTCCCTCGGGCGCTTGCAAACCACAAGCCGACATCAGGTCAATCAGTTTTACTTTAGGACGCCGCGTTAATTCCGCCAATTTGGATGGCTTTCCCAAGGGTTCGCCCAAAATCGCTTCAGCCTTGACATCGTCCATTGCAAACGAAGTGCGTTGGACATCCTGACGCAAGCGCTCGACGGCCAACTGCTTATCGAGAAATGTTTGGTATTTCGCGTCGCTCAAAAGACCGTAACGCCTTGCCACCTCACAGAGCCTGACGTCGGCGTTATCTTGCCGCAGGATCAGCCGGTATTCTGCTCTGCTCGTGAACATCCGATAAGGCTCTAGCGTGCCTAACGTAATCAAATCGTCGACCAAGACGCCCAGATAGGCTTCATTCCTCTGCGGCGTATAAGGCGTCATTCCTTTCACCGACAGCGCCGCGTTTAAACCGGCCAATAAACCCTGGGCGCCTGCTTCTTCATAGCCCGTTGTGCCGTTAATTTGGCCTGCAAAGTAGAGTCCGTTCAGGTGGCGGGTCGCTAATGAGTCTCTCAATGACCGTGGGTCAAAATAATCGTATTCAATGGCATATCCTGGCCTTGTGATATGGGCCCCTTCAAACCCGGGTATGCTTTTTACGACGGCTTCTTGGACATCAAAGGGCAGGCTCGTGGAAATGCCATTGGGATAGAGCTCGGTCGAGTTCAAACCCTCCGGCTCTATAAATATCTGGTGAGATTGCTTGTCAGCAA
This sequence comes from uncultured Chitinophagales bacterium, assembly GCA_964640035.1. Classification (GTDB taxonomy): domain Bacteria; phylum Bacteroidota; class Rhodothermia; order Balneolales; family CAYWCV01; genus CAYWCV01. The sequence goes on along the minus strand of CAZXGO010000217.1, from coordinate 521 downwards.
AACGAACGATCTTGTCTTCAATCGATGGGCAATACCTGGGCCCGACCCCATCAATGACCCCCGTGTAGAGCGGTGACCGATCCAATCCTTGGCGAATAATGTCGTGGGTTTGTTCTGTCGTGCGCGTGATATGGCAAGCCACTTGTTCAGGGTGAACGTCGGCCTTGGTCCAAAATGAGAGGTTAGGTGTCGGTGTATCACCTGGCTGTACCTCTAGATTCTTAAAGTCGACAGTCCGTGCATCGATCCTCGGCGGTGTCCCTGTTTTCAGCCGACCAACGCCAAGGTCCAACTCTCTTAAACGATCAGCCAACCGGATGGAAGCGGGGTCTCCAGCACGCCCACCGCTCTGTTGATTCAGGCCAACATGAATGATCCCGCCAAGAAAGGTGCCCACAGTGAGCACGACAGCGTGCGCTAAGATTCTCTGCTGCATTTGGGTTACGACTCCCTTGACGGTCTCCCCTTCGGCGATGAGGTCATCTACGGATTGCTGGAAAATCCAAAGGTTCGGTTGAGAC
>CAZXGO010000216.1:0-3517 GCA_964640035.1 uncultured Chitinophagales bacterium | reverse complement strand
ATCTTCAGGCTTTGAAATTTTTTGATTAATTAGGTCCAAAGTAAACTCATAAAAATCATGGGCAGCAATCTCAGCTAAATCAGCATCACCCTTGCTTACCTTTAAATCATACATTTTTACAATTTTGTTAGACCAATCAAGAAATTCATCATACATAATTTCAGGAACTCCAAGAAGTTTACCGATTACAGCAATTGAATATGGTTGTGCATAATCTGACAAAAGATCAAATTCTGAATTTTTTAATTTTTCCAAAAGTTCTTTAGATTTAGTTTCCATAAAAGGTCTTAATTCTTGAACTTGTCTATTGGAGAATGCTTTAGCAACCAAATTTCTTAAATCACCATGTAGTTGACCTTCTAAGTTCAACAAAGAGAACTCTTCAGTTTTATAAAAATATTTAAATTCTTCTTTATTTATTAAACTTGAGCCTGCTTGTTCAAATCCTTCTGCTGGGCTTGATGAAAAATTTTTGCTTGTTTGAACACCTTTAACATCTTCAAATCGAGTTATGAGTTGTAAATTTGTAAATTCGTCCAAAACAACAGCAGACTTCTCTCTAATTTCTTTTAAAAAAGGATAAGGATTATCAATAAATTCTTTATTGTCATTCGGGAATTGAATTATTGGTATTTCCATAGTTCTAAATTATCAGTTTAGAAAGTACTTTGTTTAAAAATTATAAAAAATTAGTGACAATTAAGTACTAATTGATAACATTTTTTTATGTCAAATAAAAAATCATTAATAGATAGCGATATTCAATATCACATAGGAATGAAAGAAGGCGATGTAGCAGATTTTGTAATTTTGCCAGGTGACCCAGGAAGAGTAGATTTCATTGCTCAACATTTTGATGATGCAAAAGAAGTTGCATATAACAGAGAATACAAAACTGTTACAGGAACATATAAAGGTAGACCAGTGAGTGTAACTTCAACTGGTATCGGATGTCCATCAGCTGCAATTGCAATCGAGGAGCTTGCAAATATTGGTGCAAAAACAATGGTAAGACTTGGAACTGCTGGAGCTATGCAGGAATTTACTAGAGTTGGAGATACTGTTATTGCAACTGGTGCAGTTCGTCAAGAAGGTACTTCACCACAATATATGCCTATAGAGTTTCCTGCTGTTTCTTCACATGACATGACTTCTGCACTAGTAAAATCAGTATCTGCAACTGGTGCAAATTACCATCTTGGCGTAGTTCAGTCAAAAGACTCTTTTTATGGTCAACACAGTCCTGACAAAATGCCAGTATCTCATGAGCTTAATCAAAAATGGGAAGCTTGGGTAAAAGGTGGGGTACTTTGTTCTGAGATGGAAGCAGCAACACTTTTTGTAGTTGGTAGTTATCGAAAACTTCGAACAGGGGCTCTGTTAATAATTGCAGGTGATCAAAATAGAGAAGAATCTCTAACCAAAGAAGAATACCTTGATGCTGTCAGCAAATCTACAAATATGATTCTTGAAGCAAGTTTAGATATACCTACTTAATTTATATAAGAACTCTGTGTTCCTTTTCTTGTAACTGAATTAGTTGCTTTTTCTAGTGCTAGTTGTAAAGAATCTATTACTGGCAGTTTCATTCCTAAAGCATAAGAAAAAGCTCCAACAAAAGCATCTCCAGCACCTGTTGTGTCAACAGCTGATACTTGTTTGGTACTAAGTATTTCAACTTTGCCATTGTTAATAAAAGCACAACCATTTTCACCAAGAGTTACAACGATATTTGAATTGATACTCTTTTCAAAATTAAGCAAGTTAGTTTCATTAAATGGTGAGCCATATATTTCTTCAAACTCAATCTCATTTGGAATAAACCAAGAAGTAAATTGAAGGAGCTTTTCAGAAGGTTTATTTGCTGGAGCTGGGTTCAAGATTGTTTGAACCCCTTTACGATGTGCATATTCAAATACACTTTCAGTAACCTGAATAGGAATTTCAAACTGGCCAACTAATACATCAATCCTACCAATAGTTTTCAATGAATTTATTGCTTGATCTGCATCAATTAAGTCGTTTGCACCAGGAATAACAATTATTCGATTTTGTCCTGAACTATCGACCCAAATTGGAGCAACACCACTAGACCCTTCAACTGTTTGTATATATTCTGTGTTGACGTTGTTATTATTAAAATTTTCTATTGTCATATCTTTATATACATCACTACCAAGGCAACAAATCATATAAACTTCTGCACCCAAAATTCCAGCCATAACAGCTTGGTTAGCACCTTTTCCTCCAAAACCCATTTGATAGGAGTTGCCAAAAACAGTTTCACCATCAGAAGGGGTTTTATCTACATAAGCAATTTGGTCAATATTTGCACTTCCAACAATACATATTTTTGGATTCATAATTTCAAAGTATAAAAAGGTAATACAAAAATATCTATTAAGATTTTCATATGTCCATAAATTGGAATTCAAAAGTCTTACAATCACTTAAACCTGTAATTAATAATCTTAAATTGATATCGATTGACTTCGAAAAACTTAGTCTTGAAGCAAAAAGGCTTTCTGAGTATGATTACTCACTTCCTTCAACTTCTGTTCGGACTATTGACCCGGAATTACATATAAGAAAAACAATGTTAATTAATACTTTAAACTTTGCATTCACTGATTTTGAAACTTCAGTTAAATATCTACTTAAAAATAATGATGGTGAATTTTCTGATACAGACGCAATGGTATATCAGATTGATAAAGCAATTGAACAAGAAGTAGCAATTTTAGACGGAAAATTTATGGCAACCATAACAGAAAATCAATTTCATAAAATATTTTCTGCAAACATACCAATGCCGATGCACTTAGAGAAAATTAAAACTTTAAATGAAGTTGGAGAGATCTTATGTAATGAGTTTGATGGAGACTGGATCAATTTTATAACTGCTGGTCCAAAAAAGTTATATCATGAAGGAGAAGGTCTAATAGAAAGATTGATTGTTCACTTTAAAAGATTCGATGATTTTTCGAATTACAACAACCATTCAGTTTACTTTCTAAAACTTGCGCAACTAGCTTACTGGGGAATCCACAGAGAATTATCAAGTAGTAACTATTTTTTTATTGAAGACATGGAAAATATGACAGCGTTTGCAGACTACATTATTCCTGTAGCGCTTGATCAAATGGATATTACATCGTATTCACCTGGTTTAAGCAAAAAAATATCTCAAGGTGAGCTTATTGAAAAAGACTCATTAGAGGAAATCGAAATTAGAGCTGTTACGTTATTTGTAACTGCAAAACTGACAGAAGAAATAAATAAACTTAAAGCTCAAGAAGAAAAAATAATTATTCCTCAACTAGATTTCAGGCTATGGACAGAGTTTCATGCAAATGATGAGCCACATCATTTAACTAAAACAACTATGTATTAGCTATCACCCCAAGTTTCTTCCAAGAAACCTTTTCTACCACTAGCTTTTGCATACATTTGATAACGCATGCTTTGTTTTTTGTAAAAATCTTGATGATATTCTTCGGCAATATAAAATTCTGGT
>CAZXGO010000215.1:1535-3544 GCA_964640035.1 uncultured Chitinophagales bacterium | reverse complement strand
GCTTTCTCCGGCAAATTTACTAACCCCATAATAGGACTCAGGTCTAATTCTATGACTCTCATTTTGCTTTGTGACTGCTTCGCCATAAACACTTCCAGAAGATGCGTGAACAATTCCAATGGCGTTGATCTGTTGAGCAAATTTCATCATTTTTATTACGGATGCTGCGTTGACGTAGAGATCTAGTTCTGGATCCCTATTTGATACGGTGTTTTTCGATGCCACTTGATTAATTACATACCATTCTTTACTAAGACTTTCAGTGAGATTTAAGTTCGCGCTGTTCTCCAACCACTCTCCCATATCCGACCTAAAAAATCTTATTCGTCCTGATGAAATATAGCTATCAATATTGCGAGTGCTTCCCTGGGTTCCAATCAAATTGTCGACGCAAATAATTTCTCCGTAGTTATCATTGACTAACTCATCAATTATGTGCGAGCCCACGAAACCTGCCCCACCGAAAATTACCACGTTCCCTTTGTTCATTAGTTTGATCCCCCCGAATCAATTTTCTGAATTTTAACTTTTGGCATATATAATAAATTTTCTTTGCAAATTTTGGTGTATTCATACTCAGTCAGCGCACTCACAACTCTTAATTCTATCACTCCGAAATTATCTTCCAATCGATAACTGGGTAAAAGTAGATTAATTATCCGGTCATAGTTACCTAATCTCGGCAAGACTACTCTTAAAATGAATTTAATCAGATCAAAACTTCTGACTAAGTTGGACTGTAAGGTCATGACTTTAACTAAATTAAAAGATAAGAACAACGCTACAAGCAACCAGGCCCTGCCTGGACCCCAAACTTCTGTCGCATAATCTGTTCGCGAGACAAACCACATGTAGCACAATATCGCAATCATAATTGACATGCGTGAATAAGATGAAAACCAAAACACCCCACGAACTGCTCTGTAACTGATTCCAAATACACTGTCTAAATTTTGACTTACAAGCCTTTGATCGTTTCGCAAATCGTTTAGTTTATTTGCATTTATTCTCCACTTCTTAATGGCATTAGAACGCATTGAGAGAATTTTCGATCGTCTTTCTAAAGACTTAGTGAAAATAAATATGTGCGTAATCGCCAAGACAATTACAAGTAAAGTTGTAGCGGATGGGGAAATTACGAATAGAACCATAAAAATCACAATACTCTGAAAAATCAAATTTAGTAAGTTTATGGCATTAATTATGGGCCACAAAAAGTCAATTCCGCCAGTACTTTTCACTCGTCTAACTAAATCTGGCCCTCCTCTTGGGTACAAAAATTTCTGTTCGAGAAAGGAAATAACCAAGAAAGTGTGTATTTTCTTAACGCACCTTGTTATTAACTTTTCCAATATGAAGAAACACATCCAACAAAATACAAGCAAGAGAATAAGAACAGAATAATCCAATGCTATTTTCAATTTTAGGACTTCATTAACCTTGTCAATAAGAAGTGGAATTGATAAAGCCAACGCTACGAATTCATGAATAATAAAAATCAAAAGAATTTGATTGACCGTGAAAAGAAGTAAGATGAGGAGTGCTTGGAATTTGATTTGAGACAAAATCACTTTAAGAAAGTTAAATAAAGTCACCCACACTAGTGAAGTTGAAGATTGTGAAACTTTAGACCAAATTCTCCCTGCCAGCATCTGAAAAGGGATTGCGGACCGAACAGGCATAATTGAGTTTATCACGTCATAGACTCTTATATCGGATAAAATCAACGACAGCATTACAATATAGTTTTTATTTGCACCTATAACCTAGACTTACTCAGGATCATGGAATCTAGTTTTGAACTGCATTTTACAATCTATACAAAAGAAGTGCATTTAATTTACTTTTAGCCGAAACTTGAACGTTACTTCGCCAAGCCTTGGGGATATTGCTAAGCATAATGCGACATATAACGAGCAGTCGGAAGGTCATTCTTGGAGGAAAACGGCCTGCTCAAAAGCCTGTTGATAGAATTGGTAATCCATCGGCATGTCAATGTGTTCGAGCAT
>CAZXGO010000215.1:830-1466 GCA_964640035.1 uncultured Chitinophagales bacterium | reverse complement strand
CGAGTCCCACTTACGGGTCTTTGGTTTCTAATCATTTACTATGTAGATATTTGGAAATGTTACTTGCGTAACCCCAATCTCATTTTTGTGATTCGCCCAGGAATTAGAAATGTTCTGATAGCAATAATGTTTAGGAAAAAGTATGTAGTTGAACTTCACGGAGTTTTGTTTGTTGAGAATGACAAGGTTCATAGAATCGCGTCCATGATGAAAAATAGGTTGCAATGTCTTATTATTTCTAATAGCAAGGGAGTTATTTGTGCAACGTCGGAGATAGCTAATTATTACGACTTTAATTTGCCAGTTCACATCATGCCGAATGGAATCGCTCTTAATCGACTAGAAAACAAAGAATATAATTCCCTCAATTTCCCTTCTAATGACGAACCATTTTCGCTACTTTTTCTCCACTCTAACTCTTTCCCATGGCAGGGCTTCGAACATGTACTCTCACTTGCTCGAAATATTCCCGAATATCGCTTTATTTGCATGGGGCATGGAACACTATCGATAGCGGCTCCGAATATAGAATTCAAGCCGTATTCTGAGATTGACTTTGACTACATTTCGAGACACCGAATAATATGTGGCCTGGCGTTTTCTGCGATTCAAGTCAAAGGTCTGAGTCAAGCATGC
>CAZXGO010000215.1:0-820 GCA_964640035.1 uncultured Chitinophagales bacterium | reverse complement strand
TTGAGCTTAATTTGCCTCTACTTATTGACCACATGGATGTAGATTTTTCCCAAGATAATTTGTTTTTCGCACTACAAGTAGGATCCAGAAATTCGCCTATGGAAATTGAAAAAATAAGAGCTTTTCTTGAAATGTGCAAACAAGGCGCTTCTAATCCGTCGAATTTTGATTTAGAGCACTTAACCTGGCAAGTCCGAATTAAGGCAATGTTATTTTGGATAGATTCACTCTGAACAAAAAATCGTAATTTAACTTGAATAATGAAAAACTAGTTCAATTAAGACATTAGCTTTCGATTTTTATGAAGAATTGAAATGGTGCATAGTTCACGTTTGCTTAAATGCTGAACTCAAAATAGCTTCCGAATCTTCCACTTTAATTTCGAATTATCTGATTTTCACCACTAACTTCTAACATGTTATAGAACAATCCGCAACAAACTTTTCAACGAGAGTTTTATACCAACAATCCCAAATTTGTTTTCTCACACATTCTAATTCAAAGATTGTATTATGAAATGTTCTTATTTAGAAGTACGTTGAAAAATAATTGCTAAATTCTTTTATTCGCAAGCGAATTTTTTGCTATGTAAAGAGTTTGTCAAACCACTAAGATCAAACCTGATTGATCACCTTTTGCCGCCAACTTGACTGAGATCGAACTAGTTTGTTATGCAGATTTGAATCCGAAGTTCGATTTCGAATTTCTGTTTTTTCTATATTAGGAGTCGTTTTCTATAGCAATAAAAGTCCTAAAAATTCGCCTCAAGAAATGATGGGGCCTATCGAGCATCTGAGTATGCTCCTCGCAGACCTACATG
>CAZXGO010000214.1:0-3544 GCA_964640035.1 uncultured Chitinophagales bacterium | reverse complement strand
AAAACATCCTGATCAGCAAAACGATACCCAGCCCGTTTTTCAAGCACGGCTAGCAGAAGCGCAAGTCGACGTTGATCAAAACCAGAAGCCGTACGTTGTGGCATCCCATACGAGGTGCTGCTTACCAAAGCCTGCACTTCGGTAAGCAAGGGTCTGGAGCCCTCCATCGTACACACGACAGCATTTCCACTAATCGAATGGTCGAAACCCGATATAAAAAGCTGTGACGGATTCACCACATCGATCAAGCCCTGATCTGTCATCTCAAAAACACCGATTTCATTGGCCGCTCCAAACCGATTCTTGATAGATCGCAGCAAACGATAGGCATAGTTGTTATCCCCTTCAAACTGCAACACGGTATCGACCATATGCTCAAGCACCTCTGGTCCGGCCAGGTCTCCGTCTTTGGTCATATGACCAATGATGAGTGTAGTGATATTCTCCTGCTTAGCGAACTGCATGAGCAAGAGGGCACATTCTCGTATTTGAGAGAGATTGCCAGGCATCCCTGATTGTTCGGCACGGTACAAGGTTTGAATGGAGTCGATAATAAGAAGATCCGGACGCATCGTACGAGCCTGATCCAGGACTTTCATGACATCCGTTTCGGCATACAGATAGAGCTCATTATGATCCATACCAAGCCGGGATGCTCGTTGTCGAATTTGCGCCGGCGACTCTTCACCCGACACGTAGAGCATTTTCATGGATGGATTGGCACGACCAATTTGAAGCGTCAGGGTACTTTTTCCTATACCTGGATCTCCACCGAGCAGTACGAATGATCCTTTCATAAAGCCACCACCTAAAACTCGGTCTAACTCGACGATCCCACTAGGTGTACGATCTTCATGTGTGCTACCCACTGAACTCAATAGTATTGGCGCAGCAGCGGTCACCCCACCGGGTAGTTTTGATTTGTGTTCCACTTCGGGTAGGTGGCGCACTTCCTGAAATCCTTCAGCCGATCCACATCGTGTACATATTCCCATCCATTTTGGAGATTCATATCCGCACGATTGACACTCATAGACTGTTTTAACTTTTGCCATAGAGGGCCTTTACTTATTTGGGTACATCTGTTGATTTACTAGCATCAGAAGATTTGGCACCATTATTTTTGTTTACATACCAGCTAACGGCAAACATCCCGAGAGCGAACGTAAAGTAATATCCAATACATCTCCAAATGAAAACCGAGATTCCGATAAAGTAATCGACCTCAGCCATAAAAGGGCCCTGGAATAAGACAAATAATCCCTCAAGTCCACCACTTCCACCAGGTGTGGGCATAAATAAACCTGCAAGGTGCATGGCCAAACTTCTTAGGAATGAGTGGGTCACGTCGGCTGGCACAAAGCTCAGAACTACGATTGTTGCAATCCAGATGCGGGCTAGCCAAGCTAGTGAAGAAATCAAGAACCCTTTGATGAGAAAGCCATAGGATTTTGACCGTAACTCGATAGATGCTTCTACTAAACCATTGGTTTCCATTTCAGCTCGAGCTTTGTAACGTAGTAAAAAGGGAAGCTTAAATAGAACAGAAACCATTTTTTTTAAGGCCTGAGGATTAATAAGTACCCCATAGGCCAACACACCTGCATAGAGCATCATACTCATATAGAGTACAATCATGGCACCTTCACCTATTATGCCGACGCTGTCGGGTGCTATTTCCACAAATGAACCTGCGATTAGCAAAATGGGGATAGCAACCACAAACCAAAGTTGATCCAAAAGCATGGCATAAAGGGTAAGTGCCGTTGATTTCCCCAGGCTAATACCCTCACGACTCATCGCGTAGGTAGTCATGGGTGCCCCACCGATGGTTGAGGGCATCACCATCGAGGCAAAATCCCAGGATAACGCAACCCGAAACGATGCCATCCAGGTAAGACTTTTTTCTGAAAGAAAGCGCATCTTAGCAGCCATAAAATAGACGCGAAGAAAGGATACAACCAGAGCTATAAATAGGCCAGGAATGCGCTTAGGCGATATTTTTTCAAGCATCCCGGGCTCGTAGGTGTACCAAATCACAATCGCCATGGTGAGCAGACTTATAGCCAAAGAGAGTACAACGTATCGGAATGATACCGGACTATGTCCTTTTACTACCTGCTTTGGACCTGGTGATGATGGTAGGACGTGCTCGATCATAAATAGTGGAGCAAGATGCGGAGATTGCATCTGACAATCAATCTAAAGATGTGTCAATCCATTTAAAAACTGGTTTTGTTGAGTTCTGTCAAACTCGATCGATACTCGTTGAGGAGTCTGGCAAAAAGCTCTTTCACGGTTGGAATATCGTGAATGAGACCGGCAACCTGACCTATTTCCAGTTCACCTTCCTCTATATCGCCTTCGAAAATTCCACGTTTGGCACGACGCGATCCCAGGAGCTCTTTTAGTTGTTCTGGGCTAGCACCAGCGTTTTCGGCTGCTTTTATCTGTTCATAAAAGGCGTTACGTATGAGTCGAACGGGGATTAACTCTTTCATTGTCAGCATGGTGGCTGTGTCGTCGGCAGCAACCACAGCCTGTTTGAACGTCTCATGGGCTGAGCTTTCTATCGTTGCTGCAAACCGACTGCCAATTTGAACTCCATCGGCCCCTAGGGCTAAAGCTGCCGCAATAGCGCGTCCATCTCCAATTCCACCGGCCGCAATCACGGGTATCGACACTGCATCGGCAACCTGTGGTATGAGTACCATGGTAGTGATTTCATCTTTACCGTTGTGCCCACCGGCTTCGAATCCCTCACATACGACCGCATCCAAACCAAGATCTTCACATTTACGAGCAAGTTTCACATTAGGCACCACATGAACGTGAGTGATTTTGTGTTCCTTGAAGAAGGGTACCCATTGTGCTGGTGAGCCGGCAGAGGTAAAAACAATGGGCACCTCTTCTTCCACCATTATCTGCATCAAAGCATCAATATTAGGGTACAGCAAGGGCACATTTACCCCGAAAGGCTTTGAGGTGGCCTTCCTGCACTTCTGAATATGCTCGCGAAGCACCTCCGGATACATCGAACCGGCTCCAATCAAGCCAAGTCCGCCTTGATTCGACACGGCCGATGCGAGTTTCCACCCTGAACACCAGACCATCCCAGCCTGGATAATCGGGTATTGAATCCCAAATAGGGTGGAAACTCGATTCGAATGCTTCATCAAGCAGGTTTAGGCGATGGTGACCTTTTTATCCAGGTATACATCCTGAATTGCATGAAGCAGGCTTGCCCCTTCTGCCATAGGTCGTTGGAAGGCTTTACGACCGCTGATTAAGCCCATGCCACCGGCACGTTTGTTGATTACAGCGGTTCGAACGGCATCAGCAAAATCATTATCACCCGATGCACCCCCACTGTTAATTAATCCTGCGCGACCCATATAGCAATTTGCCACCTGGTAACGGGTAAGGTCGATAGGGTGATCAGAGGTTAATTCCGAATAAATGCGTTTATCGAGCTTACCATAACTGGATGAGCCCGTATTTAAAGCCAGGAAGCCACCATTGTTCTCCGGAAGCTTTTGTTTGA
>CAZXGO010000213.1:0-3561 GCA_964640035.1 uncultured Chitinophagales bacterium | reverse complement strand
TATGGCTCACGGGAGAGTCAGCCGCGAGCACTCGCGCGTGAATACGGCCGGAGGGTGTATTGGCTGAGTCTCGGGTTAAAGAACAGGCGAGCTACATTAATCGCAGGCCCCTCAACACGATGTTTTTCAACCGACCGCAAAAACGGTTTGCGTTACACTGCGCCCCCATCAGCAGGCAGCTTTAACGAAGGTTTGTAGAGAGAAGGGCTGTAGAAAACGACATGGTCAGGCAACACGTCAGCGCAATCCTCGAGTATCGCGATTTCATCGTTGCGAGTATCAGGCGCGAGTTTGAGATCAAGTATCTCAATTCGGCTCTGGGGGCGCTGTGGACGATCATTAATCCGCTCGCGCTGATTCTGATTTATACACTCGTGTTCTCGCGCATCATGCAGGCCCGTCTGCCCGATATTGATGGCACCTACGCCTATAGCATTTATCTTTGCACCGGTATTTTGTTGTGGAGTCTTTTTTCCGAAATTGCGCTCAAGGCGCAGACCGTTTTTCTGGAGCAGGCCAACCTGTTGAAGAAGGTGAACTTCCCTCGCCTGTGTTTGCCGATTGTGGTGGTGGGCAACGGGCTACTCAATTTTATGATTATTGCCACACTGTTCGCGGTGTTTCTTGCCTTGGTGGGGTCGCTTCCAGGGATTGTGGTGCTGGCTTTGGTGCCGATCGTTGCACTCACGGTATGGTTCGCCGTTGCGCTGGGCATTGCTCTTGGGATCCTGAATGTTTTTTTTCGCGACGTGGGACATTTTTTTTCTGTGGTGCTGCAATTTTGGTTTTGGTTAACCCCCATTGTATATCCGTTCGCGATTTTACCGCCGGTGGCTCAGGAGCTCATGGCCTTGAACCCGTTAGCCGGTCTGATTACCGCGGCGCAGGGTGTGGTGCTCAGAGAGGTGTGGCCCGACTGGTTATCACTGGCACCCGCAGCGGTAGTCGCTGTATTGATGTCGGTGCTGGCGGTAAGGCTGTACCTGAGTCGCGGTGCCGAAATGCAAGATGAGCTCTGAAGTGGAAGCGGCCGCGCCAGCTCAGTCGATAACCACCATCTCCCTGAGTGGCATCGGTAAAGCCTTTCGTGTTTATGCGTCGCAATGGGACCGGATTAGAGAATGGCTCTCGCCTTTTTCATCCAAGCGCCCCGAGCCGACCTGGGGGCTTCGGGAGATTACGACCGATTTCAAGCAGGGCGAGGCCGTGGGCATTGTGGGCGCAAACGGAGCCGGCAAGAGCACGTTACTCAAGATTATCGCGGGGATTACCCAACCCACTGAAGGCGCCCTCCATGTTGCCGGTCGGCTCTCGGCGCTGCTGGAGCTGGGCATGGGCTTTCATCCCGATTTTACCGGGCGGCAAAATGTACTCACGGCGGGGCAGCTGATGGGTTTCCCGCTTCAGCGACTGCAAGCGCTGATGCCAGAGATTGAAGCCTTTGCCGAAATTGGCGACTACATGGATCGGCCGGTGCGAGTGTATTCGAGCGGCATGCAAATGCGCCTGGCGTTTAGCCTTGCTACCGCAGAGCGACCCGAGGTGTTAATCGTTGACGAGGCGCTTTCGGTCGGGGACGCTTACTTTCAGCACAAGAGCTTTGACCGTATCAGGCAGTTCAAGGCGCAGGGCACGACGCTGATACTGGTTTCTCACGATCGTTTTGCCGTGCAGTCGATTTGTGACCGGGCGATTTTGCTTCAAGGCGGAACGATCGCGCGCGACGGCGATCCGGAGAGTGTGCTCGATTATTACAACGCCAGCTTGTCCAAAACCCAAAAAATTACGCAACGCCTGCAGGATGGGCGCACAGCGACCGTATCGGGTGACGGAGCCGCGTCGGTATCAGAGCTGTGTCTGGCCAGAGGAGACGAGCGCGACGTTGACGTGCTCTGCACTGGCGATATCGCCACGCTCACACTCACCGTGGAGGCACATGAAGATCTCGACAAGCTGGTTTGCGGCTACGCCATCCGTAATCGTTTGGGGCAAGACATGTATGGCATCAATACCTTTCATACGGGCCACCCTATTGGCCCTGTCCGTGCCGGCGACCGCATCAGGGTGAGTTTTCGGTTTGCGATGAACCTTGGGGCGGGGGAGTATTCCATTGCGACTGCCATCGCTGGCGGCGAGACGCATCTCGAGGGCAATCATGAGTGGTGCGATCTCGCCAAGGTGTTCACCATCATCAATACGCATCAAAAGGCTTTCTCGGGTTTTGTATGGCTCGAGCCCGAGGTCGAGATTGAGGCGCTGGCGTGAAACTGTTTGCTCGTTTGAGGGCGCTAGCCAGCCCACCAAAAGAGGCCGGTGAGTTAGGGCCTGTGGCGTATGCGACAGATGCTCCTTGCGCGGCAACCCCCGAACTGACCGAGCAGGAAAAAGAATTACTCCGCCATCAAATTGCCATCAAGTGGGACTTGATTCACCGCATCGAGGCGTTAAAAGACGCACCGGAGGAACTCACCTGTGCGTTGTGCCAGCACTCCGGTCCGGCGCCCACTTTTACGCCGTTTGAATCACAGTGCATTTTCGAGGGAGGGGCGATTGTTCGGCACCAGTGCCCCGAATGCGATGTGATTTTTGGCAGTGCGCCCATGCTGGCGCTGAGTGCAGAGGAGCTCACTCAGGAATACGAGTGGCACTATCGTGTGTTCACCGAGGGTGATTCGACGGACCAGGAGCTCCGTGCCTTCCACGCACTGGGTCCTGACAAAGACAAAAAGTATGTCAATTGGGGGTCGGGCGCGTGGTCAAATACGATCGACGTGCTGCGGGCGGAGGGTTGGCAGGTGTACGGGTTTGAGCCGCACGGATCCGCGGTGGGCGGGAGCGATGCAATCCTCACGAGCATGGAACAACTGGCGCAACTGCAACCCCATGGGATATTTTCGAATAACGTGCTGGAGCACCTACGGCATCCGGTGGCGGAACTTCAAGAGATGGCAAATCTTTTGCCGAGCGATGGCCTAATGTCGCACGCAACGCCTTGTTTCGAGTACCGGTTCGAATTCACTCGTTTCCATCTTTTTTTCTTTTTGGGTCGGTCAAAGGCGTTTTTGGCGGAGCGGGCGGGTTTAGTGATTCAGGATTTTCAGCGAGATGGTCACTTTATGAATTTGGTTCTGAGAAAGCGGTGACACCGATAGCGTGAAAAAGATATTCACATCTTATGCGCAGAACTTCGAGGACCTGATGCTATATCGGGCGCTAGGGGCTGTAGAGTGCGGTTTCTACATTGATATCGGTGCACAGCACCCCGAGATCGATTCGGTTAGTCGCGCTTTTTTTGAAAGAGGATGGACTGGTATACACGTTGAGCCAGTTCCTGAGTATGCGCAGATGCTCCGTGAGGCTCGTCCCGGCGATGTTGTTTTGGAGGCTGCGGTGTCCTCTGAGGCTGGCGAAATTGTCCTGGAGGTTTTCCCGGCAACTGGGCTAAGCACCGTAGTAGCGAGTGTTGCAGCGAAACACGTTGTCGATTGCAGCCCGGTCAACAGGCGCAGAGAAGTTGTGCCCACTTTGACCCTTGCAATGGTTGCTGCGGAGGCGGGTGAT
>CAZXGO010000212.1:0-3562 GCA_964640035.1 uncultured Chitinophagales bacterium | reverse complement strand
GGATCAAGATCGTGCAGCGCGTGCCGGTGCGCATCGACTTCGAGCCGGGCCAGAATCCCGCAGAACGACTCCCCTTCGGCGCCTCCATGACAGTCACGGTCGACACCCACGACCGCTCTGCACCCTCACTGCAATCGGCTTCTAACCTCGGCCCTGTCTCCCAAGACGCCGTATTTGAAGATCTCAATTCAGGCGCGGAAGCCATCATTGCAGAAGTACTCGCGCCCTTTAGAGCGAGCCGCTGGAACTGATGTCGGAGGCGGCCAAACCCGCTGAGCAGCCGTTTACCAGCGCCGTTCTGGCGCTTGTCACCGTGGGGGTGTCACTCGCCGCCTTCATGAACACGCTGGACAGCACCATCGCCGTAGTGGCATTACCCGCAATCTCGGGGTCTCTTTCCGCCACACCCTCTCAGGGGAGCTGGGTCCTCACCATCTATAGCGTCTGTCTCGCAGTTTCACTACCGCTGGCGGGGTGGCTCGCGCAGCAGTTCGGTCAGGTCCGCGCGTTTATCTGGGCGGTTACGCTCTTTACATTCTGTTCCTGGCTATGCGCCTCTGCCACCGGTTTTAACGAGATGCTCATTTACCGGGCGCTTCAGGGTTTATCAGGCGGCGTGTTGCTCCCTTTTTCACAATCCCTCTTGCTGAGGATTTATCCGCCCGAAAAACACGGTATGGCGCTGGGAATCTGGGGGCTCTCCGCTGCGGTTGCGCCCGTTATGGGGCCCGTATTGGGCGGGTTTATTACTGACAATCTCGGCTGGCCCTGGATTTTTTACATCAATGTGCCGGTGGGAGTGATCTGTGTTGGTGTTAGCTACAGCTTTCTCAAGGATCGAGAGACGCCCACCGCAAAGCAACCTGTAGACGGGGTCGGGCTCACCACCATGGTTGTGGGCGTTATCTGTATCCAGCTTGCCCTCGACCGCGGCCATGAGCTCGATTGGCTCGCATCTCCGGTCGTGCGTACCCTCTTTGCCGTGGGCCTGTGCGCGATCCTCTTTTTTCTGATCTGGGAGCGAGATCAAGCGCACCCGATCGTTGACCTCAGCCTGTTCCGCGATCGTAATTTCAGTCTCGGGGCAATCATGACCGGGATGTTTTACGGCGTCTTTATTGTCGTAGCCGTCATTTATCCTCTGTGGATGCAAACGGTGTTGGGCTACACACCCGGGGCAGCCGGCTGGGTGATGGCGACCACCAGTTTATTTCCCCTCCTGTCTATGGGCCTGATCGGGGACAAATTACGCAAACAAAATCTCCGCTGGACGGTGGTGATCGGCGTCGTTGCAATGGCCTGCGTCGTCATGGCTCATGGCTTAATGACGATTCAGGTATCGTCTCAGTACCTCACTACCATTCGGTTTTTCGTCGGCTTTGCCATGCCTTTCCTCTGGGTTCCGCTGCAGATGATTACCCTGAGTGGCGTGCCTCCCGAAAAAATGGCCTCGGCCACCGGTTTGTCAAATTTTGTCAGAATGCTGTCATCAAGCCTTGCAACGGCATTGGGCATCACGCTGTGGGACGAACGCGCGATTGTCCACCGCGCGGATTTGGTGGAGTCTGTTTCTATGGCTCAGTATCGAGACATGCTCGCCGCCTCGGACATGGTGAGCCCGGCAGGAACGGGGGGAGAGCTCGAGCTACTGGAATTACTGATCAGCCAGCAAGCTCGAACCATGGCCCAGCAGGACGTCTACATTGTGGGTGCTGGCATTTTGCTCTCTCTGGCGTTGCTGGCAGGATTCCTCCCGAAAAAACTGTCGTCCGGGAAGCGATGAGCGAGGCCCTATGACAGACATACTCGACAACGCGGTGCGGCACCTGTTTTTGCTCAGGCGCCACGTGCTTCAGACGCTCGACAAAGCGCTGGCACTGCATGGGCTGAGCCATGGCACCTACAAATATCTCTATGCCCTTTATATCGAGGATCATCGCTCGCAACAGGCCATTGCAGACCGTCTTGGCGACGACAAAGGCGCCGCCACACGTGCCCTGACGCGACTCGAGGATCAGGGACTGATTCGCCGGGAACCTCACCCTGACGACAAACGGGTGGTGGTCGTGTCTCTGACCTCGGCGGGTAACGCCCTGCGGCAGGAGATTGTGGCGGCAGTCACAGAGGCCTCGATGTCCATGACCTCGGGCCTCGATGCCAATGAAGCGGCTACCTTCACCAGATTGCTCGCCAAAGCCGTCTCACACATCAACCCGCCCGAACAACCCTGACCAGCGCCAACACATGCGGCCGGCGGGCGATATCCGCGCTCAAGTCAGCCGTATGGGCAGGTCCCGAACCCGTTTACCGGTCGCGGCAAAAATTGCATTGCCTATTGCGGGAGCCACCGGAATCAGTGGGGGTTCCCCCAGCCCGCTGGGGAAGGCGTCGCTGTCTATAAAGGCAATATCCAGTTCAGGCACGTCCGCCATCCGCAGCGGCGTATAGGTATCCAGATTCCTCTGCCGCACCTGACCGTCCGCTAACTCCGCACCCTCATGCAATGCCAGACTCAGGCCCCACAGGGCGGCACCTTCGGCCTGCGCCATGGCGCCAGAGGGGTTCACCACGGTGCCCACGTCAATGCTTTGCCACAATTTGCGCACAGTGACACGCTGTTGGTCGGCGGATACGGCAACATGAGCAACGCAGGCCACCCAGGTGGGCATGCCCCGCTCCTGACCATGGCCCACAGCGATGCCCAGCGCTTCATTAATCGGCATTGGCCGCCCCCACTCACTGCGTTTGGCCACTTCCTCGAGCACGGTGCGCAACCGGGCGGCGCCCCCCACCGTACTGCCTTCACCTCCCGCGTTCTTGCCCTTTCCATCCAGCAGCGACAGACGATAGGCCAACGGATCAAGTTGCAGTGCGTGGGCAACCTCATCAAGGAAAGACTCCACACCCCAGCCCACCCATCCAGGGCCTACCGCCCTGAGCCATCCCGGCAAGAAAGTGGTTTGTGCCAGACTGTTATTAACCGCTCTAACACGATGGTTGGGCAAGGTGTACCAATGATCTGCCCCACTCACCGAGAAGGTGTCGAACTTGCCGATACCGTCAACCCCATCGGCGAGAAATCCGGGCGCCATTGCCAGCGTTGGCCAGCCTGCGACCACCGCATGATCAACACCCGACAACTGACCGGTGGTATCGATACTCGCAGTGAAGGTGCAGACTGAAGGCGAGCGGACGCAATCAAACCGGCTGTCAGTTTCTCGATCGAAGATCAGCTTCAACGGTCGACCCACCGCGCGCGCAACAAGGGCGGCGGGGATCATCTGATCGCCAAAAAGGCGCCGTCCATAACCACCACCAAGGTAATGCTGATGAATAACGATATCCGGCTCGGGCAAGTCGAGGGCCTGCGACAACACGGGCAATATCAACGATTGCCACTGGTTCCCCGCGTAAATATGGCATTTACCGTCAGCGTCAAAATCGGCCAGGGCATTCTGCGGCTCTAAGGTAAAGTGTAGTGCGGTGCCGGTACGATAGGTTGCCTGCAACGTACTGGCGGCGGCTTCTCTAGCGACCGCGACATCGCCCTCGTCCACTACCA
>CAZXGO010000211.1:0-3572 GCA_964640035.1 uncultured Chitinophagales bacterium | reverse complement strand
GCTGCCGATACCAACTACAACTCAATATCCTCAGTTGCAACGGAGGTGATCATTAATCGAGCAAACCAGACGCTAACTATTACTGGCCTTGGAACTTCCTCAAAAACCTATCCCTATTCGCAAGCTCTCAATATCTCAACCACACAGAGTGGGTCTGGAACCATCACCTTTTCAGTGGCTGATGGAACTGCAACAGGTTGTCAGATCGGTGGGGGATCTAGCTCCACGAGTGAAACAGCAACCATTACCGCCTCAACAGCTGGAACCTGTCTTATCTCTGCCTCTGTTGCAGAAGATGCTAATTACAACGCCGCATCGACTGCAACAAGCTCTACTTTCACTTTCAACAAAGCCACCCTCACTGTCACAGCTTCGTCGCATACCATTACATACGGTGATCCAATTCCGGCCATAACGCCTAGCTACTTAAACTCAGACTTTGTTAACTCCGAAGATTCAAGCTCGTCATCTTTCACTACCGGCCTTGTTGCCCCTACCTGCACGACCACCTACACAACTAGCAGCAACGTCGGTTCAAATCCTTCAACGTCCTGCTCTGGCGGCTCTGCTGCAAATTACTCTTTTAACTTCGTATCTGGAACTGTGACGATCAATCAGGCAGACCAATCAACTCTTACAGTCACCTCTACTAGCACCACCTATGCGCCATCGCCTAGTAATACCTACTCCCTTACAACCTCTGGCGGCTCTGGCACAGGCTCTGTCTCTTACACAGTCACAGGTACTGGATGCTCAGTTTCATCAAGCACTCTCACATACACCCAAACTGGAACCTGCACTGTCACAGCCACAAAGGCTGCCGATACCAACTACAACTCAATATCCTCAGTTGCAACGGAGGTGATCATTAGTCGAGGAGCTCCGACGTTTTCCTGGACCAATGTCTCTAAGGGAAAGAATGTTACATTTACCGTCACTACGCCAACTGTTACTAACTCAATTGCAGGCAGCTTTACTTATAGTTCGAGTTCAACCTCTGTTGCTACCGTAAGTGGAAACTCGATAACTACTGTGGCATTTGGTACGAGCACATTGACTGCCTCATTTACACCTACGGATACAAATTTGTATGAGAGTGGTACAACGACCGTAACGTTGACTGTTGAACTTCAGTGCGCTGAAGGTGGTCTTTGCACGATTGGGCAAACAGGGCCTGGTGGCGGAATCGTCTTCTATGACGCCGGTTCTACTCAAAGTTGGGGGAGGTACTTAGAAGCTGCACCATCTAATTGGTCGGGAGGGTTGGATTCAGCTCTCATTCTTGCTTTTTGCCTAAAGGACTCTGTTGCGCAATCAACAGTTACTGGGTTTAACGACAATTCGATTGGTGGTGGTAAGAGCAACACGGATTCGTTTGTGAACACCACAGGTTGTAATGGCGGTGCTGTGTATCGAGCAAAAACTTACTCAGGCGGTGGTAAGTCGGATTGGTACCTTCCAAATGGTGCAGAGTTAGCCGAAATGTGGGCACAAAGAAGCGCACTATCAATAGTGGATGATGCAAGCCTCTGGGGCTATTGGGGCTCTAATGAGGTGAGTGCTGAAGGATTCATGGGCTCTCTTGTTACGGCAAATGAGGGAATAGGTGGTACCAATAAAGTTGAAGATGCAAAGAACAAGACCCGGCCTATTAGAGCTATTTCTCCCGTTGTTGCTCCATCCATTTCTATTTCATCAGGAACAATTTCGGTGCAGCGGGATAGCTCGCTGTCCAGCTATTCGCTAACTAACAGTGGAACAAGTTCTACATATTCAGTTTCACCCAGCTTGCCAAGCGGGGTAACTCTCAACACGACTACCGGCCTAATCTCTGGATCACCTAGCGCGGTTCAGGGCGCTACTATTTACACACTTACTGCTACAAATGATGCCGGAGTATCAACGGCAAGTTTTTCTATAACTGTCACAGAAATTCCTGCGCCGAGCGGTGGCGGTGGTGGTGGTGGAGGCGGTGGATTTGTTCCTGAAGAACCAGCACCAGCGCCGGTTCCGACGCCAGTAGCGCCGAAACCAACTCCAGTTGTTACGGTGCCAACAGAACCGGTAAAGGATTCAACCGGCCAGACAGTATCCACTACTCCGGGTGAGAATAAAGTTATTGCCGATGGCAAACCGATTAACTTCACTGAAGAGATTGTGAATCGAGAAGTCATAACCATAAAGACTTCCTCAATCACACTTGAGATCAAAGCTCTGACCGAGGAAAAGTTCACAAAGCCATTGCAAGATGGTAAGACCCTGAACTTCTTTCCAGAGGAGTTTGCTAGCTTCACGGGAGATGGATTCAAAGCATCAACGGTGGTGAAAGTTTGGCTACTTTCAACTCCTCGATTACTAGGTGAGGTTACGGTTGACTCTCTAGGGAAATTTAACGCTTCCCTTCTAATTGTTTCTGGTATTCCTATAGGCAATCACACGCTTCAAATCAATGGGGTCTCGAAAGACAATATTGTGGTTACTCTGGCTTTAGGAATTACCATAGTTGAGAAGAAGAAAGTTACTTTGGAATCTATCGATTCTGTCAACGTTGAGATTGTCGGTTTTGATGTAAAGATCCGCTGGCTGGGTAATTCTTCAGCAACTAAAGCGATATTGGTTCCCTCGGTTGGGGAAGTGGAGACATTCAACGGAATTGACGCTACAGCCGGGCTCCAACTCAAGTCACTCACACCAGGGACTGCCTATTCACTTCGTCTAGAGCCCATGAATAATCCGGCAGCAGATGGTGCAAAAACTGTTGCATTTGCCCTACCGCCCGCAAAACCTTCCGGACTTACTTCAGAGTTCTTGACTGCTAACAGCGTAAAGGTTAATTGGCAGAGCGCAATTGGAAGTAAGGAATACAGAGTATTGATAGTAGCTGATGGAAAAGAATCTAAGATTGTTGTTACTAAAGAACCGACTCTGACTCTAGAGGTATTGGTTGGTTCAAGTTATGAAATTAAAGTCGTCTCGCTTAGCGCGGCGGAACTTGCCTCTCCGGAGAGCGCGGTTATTCAATTTAGTGTTCCCAAACCGGCATTAGATGAACAAGAGAAACCAACGCCAGTTCAGGTAAATCCTGAGGTAAAAAGGAAGGCCGCAAAGTCATACAGCTTAGTTCTCAACCCTAAGGGAAGAGTCCTTAGTAGAACTCATGAACTGAAAGACTTTACTCGAGGCCTAAAGAAGGGCACTAGGGTCACCTGCACTATTTACGTGGCAGACTCTCGATATAGCACAAATCTCGCTAGAAGCGTATTGAGATTTGCAATTAGGGAATGTGAAGAAATTCGAAAGTCAGTTAAGGGAATTTCAACTTGGTCGAAATATGCTTCATTTAGCAGCGCCTCAAGAAATCTAAAGTTGCCCAGAAAAAAACAGTATCTGATTCATGTTGTTCGACCTTGAGGACTCATGATGCCGGCCGCAAATAACTCGCTTTGGGCCCTAGTTCATGACAAATCAGATAAGTCTGAGCAGCCTCATGACTCATATGACGTCGCCATTATTGGTGGCGGTTTCAGCGGATTGTGGAGCGCGTACCACCTTAAGCAATTAGATCCTTCGCT
>CAZXGO010000210.1:0-3582 GCA_964640035.1 uncultured Chitinophagales bacterium | reverse complement strand
CTACAAGGACACAGCGGAGGGCGTGGAGGCAATGCCGGTGGTTGGGGCTGGAGTGGAGGTGGCGGAGGCGGTGGTGGAGCATCGTTGATTTCCAAAAACAATTCCTTTGTCGCGGTTGCCGGTGGTGGAGGTGGTGGCGGTGGCGGAAGTCATAACAGATCCGCGGCCGCGGGAGAAAATTCTCAGACAACAGTTTCCGGCACAGCCGGACAACAGGGCCAAGACATGCCCGGTGATGGTGGCGGTGGTGGCGGTGGTGGCGGTGGCCGAAACGGCTACGGTCCGGTATCGGTGGTACCACTCTCTGTGTATGCCGCGCCATATCCAGTATATCCCAGTTTTCTAAACGAGCACGGAATATGGGACTCGTCGAGGTCATCGGGATCTTTTGATCAAACATTTACAGTGAATTTTCCAGTGAGTGGAACATACGTTTTCAGCGGAACAGCTGACAACGCATGTTATTTTTACATTGACGGTCAATTGGTATTGAGCGGAAGTAATTGGGGACAGATTTATCGCACATCCGTGAATGTCACAGCCGGGTTCCATGCTGTGAGAGTGTATGGTGTAAACTGGGGTGGTCCCGCCAGTATCGGATTACAAATAACCCAAGGTTCCACTGAAATATTCAGTACACGTCGACCAGTATCGTACGGATCAGCCATCGACGACGGCAACGGTGCCGGACGAGGAGGAGCCTACGGTCCTGACAATGCCTACGGTGGCCGCGGCGGATCCACAGGTGCGGGTGGCCGGGGAGGTAGTGGGACAACACCATTGGGTACTTCTAGTCAGTACTGGGCTTCACCAGCCGGCACGGGCGGAAGCGGCACCGGGGCTCCGGGAAAAACTGGCCTGGCAGTGTTGATATTTGAATCCATTGGATTAGGAAAAACCAAAGTCGACGATGAATGGCGAAACATAGAATCAGCAGCGGTCAAGATCAACGGCACCTGGAGAAGTATAGTAGGGACCTGGGTCAAAATCAACAATCAGTGGAGAGAAATAGGTGGATCTCCTGACAGCATCATCGTGACACAGAACAATCAACTTTACGGCTAAATAGAGCATAGGTGACATTGAGATGGATATTTTAAAAACTAACGGCAATTTATTGGTCAGTATCGTAGACGGAACTATAAATTCCGAAGCGACCCCTTTACAGCTTCCTGGCAGGAACGTGGCTGGATATGGGCAAATACTCAATGAAAACCTGGTACATTTGTTGGAACATTTTGCCAACTCTGCCGAACCCACGAGCGGAATCGTGGGGCAACTTTGGTTTGACACAAACAACAATCAAATCAATGTAAAAACCCAGCAAGGATTTAGACCTCTCACTGTTGCTTTTAAAAGTGGTGTGACCCCCGCAAGTCCAAACGCCGGCGAAATGTGGTGGAATACCACTACAGATCAGCTTAAAATCTACAATGGGTCAACTTGGAGGTTGATCGGACCCGACTATGAAAATAGTTGGCAAGAAACAGGTTTCTCATCGGCTCGCATTGCAGACACCAGCGGCATTGATCATTTGGTAGTTAAACTGATGATCGGTGGAGTAGAGCGCATGATCATCAGTAAAGATGCTGACTTTGTCCCATCTACACCCATTGTTGGTTTTTCAACCATCAGGTCCGGCATTAATGTTTCCTCGCAGTTGACTTCTTTTCGATTCCGTGCCGCGGCCGATGACAGTGCTGCACTCGGTGGAGTTGATGCCAGCAATTATTTGCGCAAAGATCAAGATACCACTGTTACAGCAATTTATAACTTAGAAAACGGAGCTACTGTTGGCCCCGCAGCAGGCGCAGAAATCGCGGTGTCTGAAGTCAACGAAGAGCAACATCTAGTCATATCCAACACGATATCGTCGTCAAGGATTGATTTTAAAGTCAATGTTGACGGATCCCAGGCCACTTCATTGTCTCTGTTGCCAAACGGTGAAGTGCGTTTGCTAAATGATCCCATTGAGCCCACTGGGGCAGCAACTAAGAATTATGTAGATCAACTTCACGATGAGTTAACATCGGCGATCTATGATGCGAATACTGGACTACTGAGTTATCTGATATCAAATGTTGACGCTCTGTCAGCTCGTATCGGAAATAATTTAGATGGCATCGGATCGTTGCAAACTGATCTAGCCAACCTTGACGCCAAAGTCGATACCAAAGCCAACATAGCTTCTCCGTCATTTACCGGAACACCCACAGCACCCACTCCAACAAGTTTGAGCAATGATCTCAGCATCGCTACCACAGAATTTGTAGTCAATGCCGACGACGGAGTTAAAACGTATGTGGATGCCGAGCTAGAAACTTTGCAAAGCACGCTCATTGGCTATGTCAACACCGGCCTGGCGCTGAAATCTACGATCGCATCACCGACTTTTACCGGAACCCCAACTGCACCAACTCCAGGGCTGTCAATTAATAATACGCAAATAGCAACTACAGCTTGGGTGCGCAGCGTGATACAAGATAAAAGTGAACAAGCTTCGTACTGGCAAGGAAGCCGTAAATTTGTGAGCACTGGCGATCCCAGCCCAACCAGTGGGGACAACGGAGATTTTTGGTTTAAGTACCAATAGAATGTGAGATAAATAAACACAATATCGGAGATTCTTAGAAGATGCCCTACACGATCACAAAAACAGACGGTACAACGATCACAGTCGATGACGGTGATACCAATGATAACAGTACCAGTTTAACATTAATTGGTAAAAACTTCCCAGGTTACGGGGTGTTTTTGAATCAAAACTTTGTCAGGTTGCTGGAAAATTTCAGCAGCCAGTCGAGCCCTGACACCGTGACAAATAGCCCTGCACTGCAAGGTCAATTGTGGTGGGACAAAAGCAACAAATTGCTCAAGGTATATCAAGGCACTGATTGGAAAGTGATTTCCAGCTCGATGAGTTCGGCCAATCCTCCTGCCACCGACGTGCCCGGAGACCTGTGGTGGGACACTGGCAACAACCAACTCAAAGTCTATCCCGGTGGGGTGGGTGCAGAATGGGTCACAATTGGACCCGCCTTTACCACAGCAACAGGACAAACAGGCGCCCTGGCCGAAAACATTGCTGATACCTCAACAAATACCAATAATCAGCATTCTGTGATCAAGTTTTTTATTGACAGCGATCTCGTAGCGATATTGAGCCAGGACACAGAATTTACTCCGGTCGCTTCTGCTGCCCCGGGTTTCGCAGCAATCAAACCCGGATTCAATTTATCTAGCACTATTGCAGGACTCAAATATCATGGTACAGCTACATCAGCAGACAGTGTTGGTGGTTTAGATCCCACCACCTTTGCCAGGAAAAATGCCACCAATGTGTTTACTTCCCAGCAGCAAATCTCCAATGCTTCAGGACTCATTATCGGTGATAATAGGTTGCAGCTGAAAGTCGAGTCAAATGCACCTGTCATCAGCAGCCTTGCATCTGGTACAAACTTGACATTGAATACTCCGGGCAATAGCGCTCAGTTGGTACTCAAGAGCAATGGATTTGTTGAAGTTTCAGGTAACGTCGCTGCTGGTAGCTCCACTACAGTGGCCACCAAAGGATATGTTGAT
>CAZXGO010000209.1:2348-3592 GCA_964640035.1 uncultured Chitinophagales bacterium | reverse complement strand
CAAGGTGATGGCGATGAACCCGGATGGCATCTTGTTCTCCAACGGTCCGGGTGATCCGAGCGCGGTGCCGTACGCCGTGGAGAACGCCAAGAAAGTCCTCGGTAAGCTCCCGGTGTTCGGTATTTGCATGGGCCACCAAGTCCTCGGCCAGGCCTTTGGCGGGAAGACTTTCAAGCTCAAGTTTGGTCACCACGGCGGGAACCATCCAGTTCGCGCCGCGGACGGTGCGGTGGAGATTTCTTCCCAAAACCACAACTTCGCCGTCGACCCCAAGACCCTTCCGGCAGGCGTCCAGGTGAGCCACGTCAACCTGAACGACGGCACGTGCGCCGGCATGGTGTGGCCCGAGATGCGCGCGATGACCATTCAGTATCACCCCGAGGCGTCGCCGGGTCCGCACGACTCCGATCGTTCTTTCGCCGACTTCGTCCAGATGATGGCCGCGTCCAAGAAGTGATTGAATATCGTCCAATCGTGAACGTCCACCGTAGCAAACTTTTTAAAACACGGAAGAGCAACCAGCTCGACGCTAGCCCCCGCGCGCGAAATGTTCTCACTTTCATCAAATCGCGCCGCACCTCGAGAAGCCGCACCTCGCGATCTACGAGGAGTGGACGCGCGCGCAAATGAGTGGTCGAACGTCGGGAGACGACGTCGGGAGCGCCTCGACGTCGCGCGACGCGGAGCGACCGCCGCCCTCGCGCGTGGAATCCATCGGACGTTTCGCGTTTGATTCCTTCGGTGAAGGGGATATCGAGCGAGATGAGGTGCATCGAGTGACGCCTGGGATTGAGCTCGAGCGACGAGCGGAGCGCGAGCGCGTGGGACGCGTCGAGGACCTGGTGTTGCCAAAATTGCTCGATTGCTCGGGCGTGCTTCAGGACGCGTGCGCGGCCATCGTGGACGATAGCTTCAATCGATGCTTTCAAGAGGCGGCTGAGGAGCCGTGGAACTTCAACTTTTATCTGTTTCCGCTCTGGTGGTGTGGGTGGGTGATAAGGCACTTTGTGCTTTTTCCGTTGCGTCTCGTGTTCATCCTCAGCGCGAGCGCGGCATTCACGATAGCTTTTTTCTTCTCGCACTACTGCACGCCGCGCCGCTGGGGTTGGGAGCGCAAGTGTGTTGAACTATATGCGGCAGCGTTCGTCGTCTCATGGACCGGAGTGATCAGGTATCACGGTCCGAGACCCGCGCGTGGAGGACACATGGGCGGAATGGTGTATGTGAGCAACCACACCTCCATG
>CAZXGO010000209.1:0-2338 GCA_964640035.1 uncultured Chitinophagales bacterium | reverse complement strand
AACGCAACGGACAGCCGTACCTGAGCCGGTCAGCCATGATCGACTACTTGGTGCTCACGCAGGTGTCCCCATTCGCGGTGATCCAGCAGAAACACAAGGGTTGGGTCGGGTTACTTCAGCGAACGGCGATGAATGCGATCGACTGCATAGAATTCAATCGCACAGACATCAAGGATCGCCACACTGTCACAGAGCGACTGAAGAAGCACGTCGCGGATAAATCGAGACTTCCACTGTTGATTTTTCCTGAAGGTACATGCGTGAACAACAAATACTGCGTCATGTTCAAACGTGGCGCGTTCGATCTTGGAGTCGACGTCGTTCCCGTAGCGATTAAGTACAACAGCCTGTTCGTTGATGCGTTTTGGAACTCACGAAAGCAGAGTTTCTCGAGACACTTGTGTAAACTGATGAGCTCTTGGGCAGTCGTCGCCGACGTTTGGTACATGGAGCCGCAGCGACAGCGAGAGAACGAGACGAGCATCGAGTTTGCGGAGAGGGTTAGGACGATGATATGCGAACGCGCCGGTCTCAAGGCGGTGCCATGGGACGGGATGTTGAAATACTATAGACCCTCCCCACGAGAATGCGAAAGCCGTCGGAAAGCTTTCGCCGCGACACTCACGCAAGGGTTTTAGGAGCAAACTGATTGATTGAGGGTTATAATTACATGCTGACGAGTCATTTCAGGTCTAGCAGAGACAACTTCTGTTGTGGGGAAAATTTTTGCAGAGAAAAAGCTTGTTCTTCGTCCCAAGGAAACATCAGCGTATAGTTTGAATTTAGATTGTCAGCTACTTGACCAAAAATCGATTCCAGCGCTGATCGAGCGTGTTGCGAGCGAAGTTCACGCACGTCATACACGCATCTAAATGTTGAGAAATTTCGTCGAGTCGGGTTCGCTTCGTCACCAGAACTTGTAGCTCTTTCTCCGGATCAGCGAACTGCTTGCCGTGAATCTTTGCCTTGATGTTACTTTTTATCTCGCATTCCGCGATTTTGATTGATGTTGACTCGAGCGAGGCGTTGATCAAACCTCGGAGTCGATCTTGCCAGCCGGCAACCAAGTCGTAAGCGTCTTTGAGAAAATTGATGTAGCCATCCTTCACAAAAAACTCTGCGCGCTTGAACTCCTTCATCGCGACCTCCAAAGTCGCGTTGCTTTGAGAAAGGTTCTTCTGGAGCTGCTCAACGTAGGTGTGCTGCGCAGCGATGGCATTGTCGAGTTCAACCCGCACGCAAGCCTCGTTCGCTTCGTAACTTGATGCAGACTCCCTCAAACCGATGAGAGTGCACACTGCGGCGTCTCTCTTGACTTGCACTTCCTTCGCTGCCGCATTCGCAGCCTTGAGCTTGGCATGAGAGAGCATGAAATCTTTGAACGGTCCTGTCAACGGCTCTATTTTGCTTTTCACTCGAAACGCCGCTCCAACGTCATCCATGGAGAAAAGCTCGCAACCCAATAGCTCGCCAAAGTATTTGTTCACTTGGTTCCTCTCGCAAGGTCGCACCTTGGGGCCGCTATAGTTCGAGCCGCGCTCTAACGTTTCTTCCAAAATTAACGGCAGCAACTCCAACGGAGCGTCGAGTTCATTCGGATCCGCGAAGCGCGTAAGATGTATCGCCTTTTGCTCCAGCGGAGAAAGTGCCTCCTTCAGCGCAGGCTGCTTCCTCCAGCCGAGAGGTGTGAGCTGTTGACGAATGCTCACGGAAGCGACATCCGAACCATCTCGCCTTCGCTTAAAGCTCTCGCTAGCAGGTCCAGAGATAACGCTAGGCACTTCGACCATTTTGATGTCGGAGAGCGCGGAGCTCGGTAGAACGTTGGGCGGGGACACGCAGAGGGGCTGACCCTTAGCCCATCCGTTTTCAAACCTCGCATCGCCGCAGTAGAGTGCACAAACCTCTTCTCGTGAGATCCCGAAGCGCTCCAAAGCCTCGGACGACGTCACCCAAGTGCTCGCCTGCCTGTTTGGATCCGCCTTGACGAAAATTTCCGTCACTTCATCTTCGCCGCAACGCACCCGTCCCTCGGTGGCGATGTAGAAAATTTCGCTGAAGAAGGCGGGAGCGTTCGAATTCGAGAACCAGTAACTACCCTGCCCGAACGTCTGCTCACCGTAGTAGTGCAACAAAAATTTATCAAACTTTTCCCGTTTATTCTTCGACGCCTGCGAGATGACGACGCCCGCGGGCACCTTCAAACCGCCCGCTCGAATCAGCGCGTTCGTCCATCGATAAATCAAACGCCTATGATCCGCGTTCTTTATCACCGCCTGCGTCTTCAACGAGACCTCGCTCGCGATCGACGCGGCCGCCGCGCGCGCCGCGCCAGCCC
>CAZXGO010000208.1:325-3598 GCA_964640035.1 uncultured Chitinophagales bacterium | reverse complement strand
TCAAACGGTTTCCGTATCCAAGTTATAGAATACCCGATGTCTTGTAGCTTTTTATTTAGGTATTCTTCATACCTTATATCATATTTTTCGCCAATACGTACACAGTAAATTTTCATTTTTGATGACTTAAAGAAAAGCTTAAATTATTACCAAATATATATAAACTATAATTGGAAAAGTACGGAATGTCAACTTTAACTTTGTGTTGCTTCCATACAAATATAGGCAAGTTAATTTGAATACTTTGATAAATTATCAAAGGATTATTTTTTTCCGTTATTGCAATATCAAAGTTTGGCTTGCGTTCATAGATTTTGGTGTGTTCTTGCGTAGAAAAGACTAGATAATTTCCCTGCCAAAATACATTTATATCTGCATTGCTGGCAAATTTAATCTTTTGTAAATGGTCAATAGCTATTGCTTTTTTATGTTGACGTTTATACATATTTGGATTTCTAATCCAATCAACAGTATTCAAATATATTTTATCCAAGTCATAACCAGCCTTAAACAATATTTGCCATTCGTAAGAATCTAAAGGCATTACTGGCATGTAGTAAAAATTAACATCGTCGTCTGTTCCATATTCTATATAGATAGTATCATTTTGTGGATTGGCATATCTAACAAATAAAATATTATGTTTTGTAAACATTAAGTTTGTTGTACCTTGAGGTTATAAGTGTTAATTGTTGTAGGCGTACCGTCTGGAAACTCTTGAGCTCGATAATCGTCTACAGTAGCTTGAAAAGTCTGGTAATTACCAGAGCCACCGGTGAGACGTGTATCAACCATGCTAGAACCTAAGTTTGTGCCTGTGGTATAGTTATAATCGATTCTAGAACCCACAACATTGACCGCAGTATGTCTTACAATTTCTTGTAAAATAGTTCTCACATCAGTTGTAGAAATTTGCTGTAACTCATTAGAGCCGTCTACATTATACAATGTAGGTAGAGATCCAGCAGTTGCAGCATCTACTCTAAATAGATAATAGCTGTTAATGGTCGTAGGTTGGTCAAGAGTTTCAGGAATACCGTCAAAGGTGTATAGAGTTGTGTCTGCTCGAGTGTCTACAAAAACAGCAGTATTTACTCCACTAACTTCTGTAGCCCCTGTTAGAGTAGTTGCAGTATGAATTCTGTATGTTCCAGCTTGATCTGTTGTAAATGATCCGTTAGTTAATGTATCAACAACGGGTTCGCCAAACGTGTCAATCATATCTTGCAAACTCATAGTTTGCACAGTGTCAGTAGGATCATCATAATATGCAAAAAATCTTTTGTTATTAGTATCAACCGGAGTGCTTACAGATGAAATTGTTTGAGAAATTTTGTCATAAGTGACATCTACTTGGCTCGGTTCAGCTGTTTCGGCTTCTGTTGCAGGAGCACTGACCCGCCCTGTGATTGCTGCACCTGCCTGCAACCTAGTGTCTGTTATAGAACCTATAGTACCGCCTGAGGCTACTACAGTTAAAGTAACAGGTATGCTAAGACTATACTGTCTTATCATTTCTGCTTTAATTTGATCCATTTCAGCTGTAGTAGCTTCTCTTAAATTTGTACTATCGTCAACTAAGGGGGTTCTTACCGCCATATTGGTCTCCTTATATGGTATTTATTTAAACATTTACAAAAGGATAAATATTTCATAAAGTAGAGGTAGGCATGCGAGCTAAAGAATTTACAATCAATGTTCCTATTAATATTAAAATTAATGGCGACGGAGATCCTGAAATTGATGTAGCAGGACAAGATACAGAAGACGACACTGTTGGTCCTGATGAACTTGATCCAAATCCTGTGTTCTCGCCGCCACTACAACAAAGTCACGAAATTGCAAAAGCCTCAATAGGTAAAGACAGTGGTGTGATTAAGAAGATAAAAAACAATGATTCGGAACACGGTGCTAAGAAAATAGACAACATGTATCCAGATTATGTAGGTGATCCTAATACAAGTAAAGGATAGTTGAATGGCCTTTACACAGGATTTTTTTACAAGTAGAAGAAACTTTGCAGACGGTGCAACTCGAGTAGGCGATAAGGATCGTTTATGGTATGACTCTGGCACAAACTCTATTCGTATAAGTGATGGTGTAACTCCCGGAGGCATCCTAGTAGGCGGCGGTGGAGGTGGAGGAGGAATCAATCCTGGCGATAACGTAAGCCTCCTTACAAACGACGCAGGTTATATAGATCTCACAAGTCTAAGTGGCATTGGTGATATAAGTTACAATAACACCACTGGTGAAATATCATTTGCAAATACTAGTAATTTTATTACACTAACTGATATAAGCGGCACAGGTGACATTAGCTATAATAATGCAACTGGTGAAATAACATTTAACAATTCAACAGGCTTTATTACTTTAACAAACCTAAGCGGCACAGGTGACATTAGCTATAATAATGCAACTGGTGAAATATCATTTGCAAACACCAGCGGATACACTACGACATCAGATTCGATATCTGTATTTTCAGATATTGATGCAGACTTACCTGGCACTGTTGTTGAAGATTCGATTCTGATATATAATGCTACAGACAATGAATTTGTTGCAGAAAGTTTTACTTCTGTACTAGAAAGACTCAAGGCGGAATTAGAAGTGCAATATGATAGATTAGTAGACGAAGACCAAAGTTCATCATTATATACGTATATTGGCGAAGCTGAACCCGGATCGCTTAGAACTCAAGCTGTTTGGCGTATCAAGCGTATCTTTGAGCAGCCTGACGGCGACTTAGAAATACTGTGGGCTGATGGTTCAGCAGCATTTAATAAAATATGGAACGATAGAGCAACTTTCAATTATACAGCGTAATGTCAAGAGAATGTGGTGATTGTAATATTTGTTGTATTGAAACAAGTATTATAGAAAAAGACTTAGAAAAACCTAGATTTGTGCCTTGTAAACATTTGTGTACAAATGGCAAAGGCTGCTCTATCTATAACGATAGATTTACAATTTGTAGAGAATATGAATGTGGTTGGAAACTAGGGTTAGGTAATGATAATCAAAGACCAGATAAAAGCGGTATTATTTTAGATATCAAGATGTATAACAACAAAAGCTATATTCTAGCAAGGGAAGTAGATCAAAATGCATTTGAAAAAAATGTAGATTTTTTATCTCAGCAGGCGTTGCCTGTGTTGCTTGTGCGTTATGATACAAACAGCAAGGTTGTACAACCAGAATTCAAAGTTACTACAGACGGCAAATTAGAAAAATTTGCTGCGCCGCCTATGATAAAAAATTATAAAT
>CAZXGO010000208.1:0-315 GCA_964640035.1 uncultured Chitinophagales bacterium | reverse complement strand
AGAAGATAATGAAAAATTAATTATGAATAGTTATGATGAAAAATTACAAGATGAGATCTTATACCATTGGGAACTAGGTATCAATTACACCAAGATGCAACAACTAGATAAAGCAAAAACCAACCTGCAAAAATGCATAAAGTTATTGCCCGACTTTGTGCCAGCAAAACATGTTTTACAGCATATAAATACGTAAGCAGGAGAACAAATGGCTACTGTAGTAATTGAAGAATCAACAGGTATTGATATAGAAACGTTTGACGGTGCAGCGCCAACATTCTCGTCTATTGGCGGTGGTACTGGTGCTGCACCAAT
>CAZXGO010000207.1:0-3601 GCA_964640035.1 uncultured Chitinophagales bacterium | reverse complement strand
AGAGAGTTTGATCTCTCCCGCGGTCATCTCTCCCGTGTCAGAGATGGCGTGAATAGGCGCACAAAGGGCTGATCGATCAAACGCCTTTCCCCAGTCCCAGGGCCGACCCGTCTCGCGCGCGACGAATTGCAGATCGCGACGCGTTAAGTCGTTACCCACTGCGTATCCAAAAATATGATCCGCCGCATCGGCTTCCCTAATGCGAAAGCCGCCTTTGCCAATCGCCACCACCAGCTCGGCCTCGTAATGCAAATTCGCTGTCTCAGCCGGATACGGTATGGTCTGTTCACTGTCTACAACCGCGTCGGCCGGCTTGGTGAAGAAGAACGGCGGCTCTCGACTTGGGTCCACCCCCATCTCGCGAGCGTGTGCTTCATAATTGCGGCCAACGCAGAATATCCGCCGGACAGGGAACCGCGCGTCGCTGCCGTTGACGGCGACTGATGGCGTTTTTGGTGGTTCGATGATGTAGTCCATATTGCCGCGCTAACTCAGTTAAATTTTTGGCAAAGACACGTCGTCAAAGCGCGATTCCACAACAGAAAAAGCCGCCTTGCCCCGGTTAATCGAATCGCATGGACAAATCGATAGCTCTGCAGTTTTTGGTGAGCGCACCGACAGAAATATAATCCACCCCGGTCTCCGCAATCGGCCGCAGCGTCTGATCATTGATGCCGCCCGACGCCTCGAGCTTAGCTTTACCGGCGGCTCGAGACACCGCTACGCGCATATCCTCGAGGGCAAAGTTATCCA
The DNA here is from genome assembly GCA_964640035.1 of uncultured Chitinophagales bacterium. Classification (GTDB taxonomy): domain Bacteria; phylum Bacteroidota; class Rhodothermia; order Balneolales; family CAYWCV01; genus CAYWCV01. The sequence continues at coordinate 2,848 of CAZXGO010000207.1, read as the reverse complement.
GCATGATGATATCCGCGCCCGCAGATAATGCTTGCTCGAGCTCAGTCAGATTCTCAACCTCCACCTCCACAGGCTTGTCCGGCGCCACCGCTCGGGCGGCAGTAACAGCTTGCGCGATTGAACCGCAGGCAGTGATGTGATTTTCCTTAATCAAAAAAGCATCGTAGAGCCCGATCCTATGATTCGAGCAACCGCCCACTGCCACTGCATGCTTCTGGGCGACGCGCAACCCGGGGAGCGTTTTTCTCGTATCCAAAAGCCTGACTTGGGTATCCGCAATACTGTCACTGAGCAATCTGCTCTCGGTCGCGGTTGCGGAGAGGGTCTGCAGAAAGTTCATCGCTGGACGCTCTCCAGTGAGCAATGCTCTAGAATTACCCTCGAGCACAACAATGGCCTGATCTGGCTCTACCCAGTCCCCCTCTTGCACCCGCCAATCTATCTTTACCGCCGGATCCAAGCGCTGGAATACAGCCTCCGCCCACAGATGACCGGCAATGACAGCTCTCTCTCGCGCGATGATGCGGGCAATCGAAGACCCCCGCTCCGGGATCAACAGCGCGGAGATATCGCCGGCGCCCACATCTTCGCTTAGCGCTGCATCGACGTTCGCGCGCACAGCCTCCTGAAGCGTTTTTGCATCCAGCATGGAACTTGTCCCTTCTGTCGAAAGTGCGGGTCGAACTCGGTCCTTAGCCGCCTACGATGCTGCAGACTTCGACCCGCCAAACCCTCATCATTATCGCTCAAAACGGTTAACCGCAGGCGAAATCCAGCGAACGGCAGGCAACCCGATGCCATCAGTCAGCGATGGGCGCCCCAGCGAGCCCGCTGCCGCGAGTCCTCAACAAGACAACGGCAAAAGCCGCGCAAATCACGCCTGACGCCATGACGAGGGCGACCGTTTTGACAGTGAATCCTGCCGTGAAGAGAACGCCTGGGATCAAAGGGCCCAGAACAGCGCCACCTCGACCGATAGCAAGAACCAAACCCGAACCTGAGCCAAGCAGAGAGGAGGGAAAAGAGACAGCAAACAGGCCGAAATATCCAGAGAGCGCCGCAAAAATAAAAACACCCGCATTAAAGCCGATATAGCTCATGCTCTCGAGCGTATCGGTGAAGTAAGGAAACCCAACAATACTGATTGCGGCCGCGCCGAGACACACGGTCAACACCGGCCTTATCGATGCCACCCTTATTACCACCCCCACACCGATCGAACCCACAACACCACCAAGACTCACGATCCCGAGAACACGGGTTGCTTCAGAGATGGAGTAACCCAGATCGGTAATAATGGTGGGCATCCACTTCACAAAATAATAGTAGGTCCCTACGGTACCGAAATAAGCGACACTCAAGAGTACGGTAGTAAATATCAAGCTTGGGGCGAATAGCGATTTCATGCCGACAGGTTGGAGCACTGCTCCAAGATTAGTGGCCAAATTATCTGGAACTGGATGCCCCAGAGAGTGCATAACTCGTCGAATTTTTGATTGCGCGTTTCCACCCCCCGCCCTTTCCAGATACGCAATGCTCTCAGGTATCAAAAAATACACCGCCGGCAGAGAGATCAGACTCATAGCGCTACCAAGGTAAAAGGTAATGCGCCAATCAAAACTTTTTAGAAGCGGTTCAAGAAAAGTTGCGCCGATGTAAACGCCAAGCGGAAAACCACCCGCGACCAGTACTACCGCAACCGCACGATACTTGGCATTACAGAAATCCGAGGACGTGGCGGTGGCGGCTGCCAACAAGCCCCCAATGCCCACACCGGTGAATACCCGCGCCATTCCCAGCACCCAGACATTGGGCGCAATGCCCGCCGCGGCCATTCCCAAAGTTAAAATCAACAAGCCCAGTAACAGGGTTGGGCGACGACCGCGGGAATCTGCGAAACCGCCGAGCGCAACAGAGCCTAGCGCCATTCCCACCAATTCAAGAGGCAAGATCATGCCGAGCGCCGCCTTCGATAGCCCCCACTCCTCGGCGAGGCCGGGCGCCGCAAAGGCGATTGAGAGCACGTCGTAGCCATCGAGTGCGAGCACACCGATGCAAATGACAACAATCACCCACTGCCTAAATCCCATGGGGGCTGACTCAATGATGTCAGTCGCAGTCTTGGTTGCAGTCATCTTCCTTCCCAGTGCTCTCTTACTTGACCCACCGATAAGCCGCAATGTTCACAAGGTTTAACCCGGACTTCTCTCAGAATCCTTGGTTTATTTAGAAGCCTAGATTTCGGGCGGCGCCCTAATGAAAAAGCTTTGCAGCCATGCAGCACGACCTTACAACGGCAAGAGGAAGATTCACAGCCAGAGGGGATAGCGCATCACTCAAACTACATAGCACCACTCAAGCTATAAGGAGTGCAACGCGCCCATGATCACGGAACCCGTACTATGGATGGGTAACCTTTGATCTTGCTGTTGTCGCTGCTCAAGGCACAACTATCGCGACGGCTTATATTCGCCGTGTTGATCATTAAAAATGATGGGGCCAGAGACCAAGCCCATCCTGAGCGGACAGACCGGTTCGATCATTTCGAATAACCCCACCGCGGGGGTGTAGACTTTGCCAACACGCGGGTAAAAGGAAATGGCGATTGCAACAATTCATCTGGTTAATTGCCGATATGCTTATCGTTCTGGCGTTTATCGCAGGGCCCTGGGTGATTTTTGCCAAGCTCGGCATTGGGCGGCCCGGCTGGTTACAGGACGGCATCGCCCTCGTAGTGCTTTTTGTCATCTGGGCCGGCATCGCACTTTTCCTCGCTACTCAGACGATCCTCTGGCTCGGCTTTGTGCCGTGAGCATTACCACTGGATTGCGTCGCGCCTAAAAAGCCA
>CAZXGO010000206.1:0-3649 GCA_964640035.1 uncultured Chitinophagales bacterium | reverse complement strand
AACGGTGGATGCCATCACTGCATTTATCGACGACCCGGAAATCACTGCCCATGGGCTCATGAAGCACATGGTGGCTCCTGATTTTCCAACAGGGGGTATCATCTATGGATATGAAGGGGTGAAAGATGCCTATACGACCGGTAGGGGCAAAATTACCATCCGCGCACGTGCCAATACCGAAGAATTGCGAGGCAATAGAGAGCAGATCGTTGTTACCGAAATTCCATATCAGGTAAATAAATCGCTCCTGATCCAAAAGATTGCCGAGCTTGTGCAGGAAGGCAAATTGCCCGATATCGCCGATGTGCGCGATGAGTCTGACCGTGAAGGAATGCGTGTCGTCATCATCCTAAAAAGAAGCGCGAATGCTTCGGTTGTTCTAAATCAGCTGTACAAGAACACCCAGATGCAACAAACATTTGGGGTGATCAATCTTGCATTGGTGAAGGGTCGCCCTAAAGTAATGACCCTCAAAGAGTTGATTAAACACTTTGTGGATCACCGTATTGAGGTAATCATTCGTAGAACCCTCTATGATCTGGATCAAGCCGAAAGTAGAGCCCATATCCTTGAAGGACTCAAGATTGCGATCGATAATCTTGATGAGGTCATCAAAACGATTCGTGCCTCGAAGACCGTTTCTGAAGCGAATGAGACACTCCGCAGGAAATTCGGTCTCAGCGATATCCAGGCGAAGGCCATCCTCGATTTACGCCTCCAAAAATTAACGGCGCTCGAGCGTGATAAGATTGATATTGAGTACCGTGAGATTCTTGACGAGATCAAAGAGTTCCGCCGTATCCTATCAAGTCGCCAGGCCCAGCTTGATATCATTAAAGAAGAGCTTGCCGACATCAAGTCGCGTTATGGCGACAAACGTCGTACCCAGATAGTCTATTCTGCCGACGATTTTACTGTCGAAGATATGATTGCGGACGAGGATGTGGTCGTCACTATTTCCAATACGGGTTACATCAAGCGTACTCTGGTTAGCGGATATCGCCGTCAGAAACGTGGCGGAGTTGGTATGAAGGCCACAACGGTGAAAGACGAGGAATATGTTGAACACCTATTTGTGGCTACAAACCACAATTACATTCTCTTCTTTACGGAGAAGGGTAAGTGTTACTGGCTCAAAGTGTACGAAATTCCTGAGGGAACACGACTTAGCCGTGGACGTGCCATCGTAAACCTGATCGAAATCGATAAAGATGATCGCGTGAAAACATTTGTTCCCGTGAAGAGTCTCTCCGACGAAGAGTATGTAAATAGCCACTACATACTCATGGCTACCCGTAAGGGAACCGTCAAGAAAACGAGTCTGGAGGCTTACAGCAGACCAAGACGTGATGGAATTATCGCGATTAACATCAACGATGATGACTCCCTTCTTGGAGCCAACCTCACCGATGGAACCAGCACGATTATCCTTGGAACGCGCGATGGGCGTGCCATTCGCTTTGGTGAATCTGATGTTCGTGAAATGGGTCGAAATACGACAGGCGTTCGCGGCATCAACATAGGCGATCCTAGCAATGAAGTTGTGGATGTTGTTGTCGTCAAAAATATCCACGAATCTACCGTTCTAGCCCTCAGTGAAAGCGGGTATGGTAAGCGTAGCCTAGTCGACGACTATCGTCACCAGACCCGTGGTGGTAAAGGGGTGATCACGATGAAGATTACGCCAAAAACCGGTAAGCTTATCGCGCTCAAAGAGGTATCCGACAAAGACGACCTCATGGTGATCACCGTTAATGGCAAAATTATCCGTATGCATTGTGATGATATTCGCGCTATGGGACGTAATACTCAGGGTGTTCGAATCATGCGTCTCAATAACGATGATAGTATCGCAGGTGTCACACGAGTGGTTCGTGAAGATGATGAAGAGGACGACGATAGTTTACCGGGTGATGGCTCTGCGCCAGCAACGGGTGATGTATCCGGAGATACGAACCCATCTACCGAAAGTGATCAAACGGGCGAACTCTTTGAAGAATAGGTTCTTTTGTCCGTACTAATTCGTATAAAGGGGTGACCAATTCGGTTCCCCCTTTTTTATTTGATCACATCGATTAGGGATTTCAGTAATTCTTTTCGATCGGCAATCACACGATTGGGAGATACTATCGTTACGGCCTCACCAAACTGCAACAGCCACTGATTTATCCACCGGGTGTTATTAAAGGAAAAAATAATCTCAACGAATGCTGTTTCTGTTTTTATAGAAACCACCTGAGCAGGGAGCGAGCGAAGAAAGGCATTAGCAACAGATACTTCAACCCGAACGGTGATAGGTATGTATCCATCTCCACGATATAACAGCTCGGTAGTACTTAGTCCTCGACGCGAGACAAAGCTGGAATGGTCTGTTTCGAGATCCGAAATACGAGCTATCACAAAGGTGCGCAATGAGTTAGACAAATAGCAAAAACCAATTAAGTCCCAGTGATCCGTATAGTAAACCAGTAGATATGGATCTACGGTTCGTCTAGCGATCTCTTTGTCGGTATGACTCTTGTAGTTAAAGCTCAATGATTTATTCTCATGGATGGCTTCCATGATCGCATACCAGGCTTCGTTTTTTGGGGCTTCGTCTTGGTCTTTTTCGTAAGGATAAAGAATCACTTTCTCGGACATCGACCTCATGAACTGTTTTAGATTGTCCGGAATGACGCTTTGAATTTTTAGTTCCAGGTCTCGTGCATTCTGTGACAATCCATCGTCAACCTGACCCCTCAAAAACCCTAGTCCTACGATCAGGGTAGCCAGTTCTCTTTCGGTGAACATAAGAGGTGGTATATTTCCATACTTACTGATACTATAGCCCCGATCTTTATCACTCAACACGGGCACGCCCATGTCGGCCAACATATTCATGTCTCTGAAGACGGTCCGTCGACTAATATCAAACTCTTCCGCAATTTCATTCACCGTTACATATCGCTTAGATTGTAGCAATATGATGAGTTTTAGTCGACGAGCGGCGCTATTTAATCGATCCGACATAGGTGTAGGAGGTATTTACCTTTAAAGAAGGCTTCGGGTTGTGTGAATTCTAAAGACAATACCCTAATATGATATTGCGATGTGTCAACCGAGCTTAATTCATCAATATAATCAGCCCCTTTTAGGAAAACGAGGTGTTTCCAAGGTTTTCCTGATAGACGCTGTAGCAAGTCTGCCGTTTTAAAGGCATGTTTTGTCATCACAGAAAAGGGTTTATCCAACGAAACCGTTGCTATATCCCGGATCTCTACACGGGTGTTTTCCAGTCCAAGCTTTCGGGCCATATCTTTCAGAGCTACGCTCTTTTTTTCCACAATGTCATTTAGAACAAGCTCTTTTGTCGGAAATACAATAGAAAAAGGAATGCCAGGCAGTCCACCACCCGTACCCGTATCCACCCAAAGGTTTTCGTTGAAGAGCTCTACATAAGCAGCCAGAATCAAACAATGTTTGATATGAAGACCTAGTTCTTTAGATGTAAGCTCTCTGCTCACGAGGTTAATTTTTTGATTCCACCACAACAAAAGCTCTTTATAATGCTCAAAATGAGCGCCTTTTTGTTCAAGCCACTGGTCAACACGACTCAATGTTTCACGTGAAACATTTTCGACCGTGAAGTTGGTTAGAGCACTCATAGGTA
>CAZXGO010000205.1:0-3674 GCA_964640035.1 uncultured Chitinophagales bacterium | reverse complement strand
GTGGCAGATGGCCTCGCCTCTGAGATCACACGCGCCACAGGCGCAGAGGGTGACCTCCAAGCTGAGATTGACGCTACTCAGTCGGGCGCGGGCCTCGGCACCGATGGCGCTTACAGCGCGCCTGTGTCCAGCAACTACCTCAGCGCGGCCACCTCGCTGAAGTCGGCTGATAGCCTGTTGGACTCTCAGGTCAAGACGGTGGCTGATGGCCTCGCCTCTGAGATCACACGCGCCACAGGCGCAGAGGGCGATCTCCAGAGCGAACTTGATGCCACACAGAGCGGTGCAGGGCTTGATGCCGATGGCGCTTACAGCGCGCCTGTCGGGAGCAACTACCTGTCGCTGTCCACATCGCTGAAGAACGCCGACAGCCTCTTGGACGCTCAGACCAAGACTGTGGCTGATGGGCTTGCATCCGAGATCGCTCGCGCCTCTGGCGTGGAGAGCGGGCTTCAGACCGAGCTTGATGCAACGCAGAGCGGCGCAGGGCTTGGCGCTGATGGTTCGTACACAGCGTTTGTCGGGAGCAACTACCTCGGCGCGGCTACTTCGCTGAAGTCTGCGGATGGTCTGCTTGATACACAGATTAAGACTGTGGCTGATGGGCTTGCCTCTGAGATCACTCGTGCATCTGGCGTGGAGAGCGGGCTTCAGACCGAGTTGGACGCAACGCAGAGCGGTGCGGGCCTCGGCACCGATGGTTCCTACACCGCTAATGGCGCGAGCAACTACCTGAGCGGCGCGTCCTCTCTCAAGGACGCGGATGACCACCTTGATACTCAGATCAAGACCGTGGCCGATGACCTTGCCTCTGAGGTGACCCGCGCATCTGGTGTGGAGAGCGGCCTCCAGACGGAGATTAACGATACACAGAGCGGCGCGGGTCTTGGCGCTGATGGGTCGTACACAGCGCCTCTCGTCAGCAACTACCTGAGCGGCGCGACCTCGCTCAAGTCGGCTGATAGCCTGTTGGATACGCAGATCAAGTCGGTCAGCGACCGCACCGCGACCCTTGAGGCCGCTCCTACCACGGTCACCTTGAGTGGCGGTACAAACGGTTCTGGTTCTGATGCCGTGGCTCTTGGCGAGACGCTGACCATCAACGGCACCGCCAACGAGGTCAATGTCAGCGTGGGCGCTAACTCGCTCACGATTGGCCTTGTGGACAATGTTGAGGTCACATCGGTCACGGCAAACAACCTGACAGCGACAGGTTCGCTCTCTGTCGCTGGTGGCGCATCTGTTGGGTCGCTCACCGTGAGCGGCGCGATCCTGAACGCCAACAGCGCCTCTGTCGTGTCATTTGGCGATGCGATGCTCCAGCTTGGCTCTAACAGCCCCTCCAACAAGGATCACGGCTGGTTCAGCCAGCGCACCGATGGTCAGTATGTGGGCGGCGTGTACGATGACAGCGCGAGCGAGTTCATCTTCTTTGAGACAGCGAGCCTGCCCACCAACACCGTCAATGTGAGCGCGGCGACCTTCTCTCTCGCCTCTGTGAAGATGGGCGCGCTCACCGCCAGCGACCTCGCGTTCCCGACCACGGACGGCTCCGCAGGTCAGTTCATCACGACTGACGGCGCGGGCGCGCTCTCGTTCACCAGCGGGTTCTCAAAGGCCTATCAGATCCTTACCGCGAGTGGGTCGCTCACCGCAGGTTCTGAGGACGAGTTGACCGTGATCCTGACTGCATCTTCAGATGCCGTGGTGGAGCTTCCCGCGCTGACCAGCGTCTCTGACGGCTATAAGGTGTCTGTGCGTAATAATGCTAACGCCAGCGGCGTTTACTCGGTTGATGTTGCCGCGTCCACAAGCGATACGATCTTTGACTCGTATGCGGCTCAGACAGCCACAAGCACCACGCTCTATGCGTCTGCGACCCTCTCGTTTGTGGTTCTCACAGACGGCGCTACCAAGAAGTGGTACCGCATCTAAGCGACAACGGCGTTCACGGCGAGTAGGTACTGATCCATGACGGCGAGGGGGTTGAGTTCGCCGTCAATAGCGATAGCTCGGTGAGGATACACGGAGAACTCCTCCTCATATCTCTCAATGATCTTCGCTCGGCGGTCGTCTGACTCGTAGAACTCCTGCGGCAGACCTCTGCTCTTAAGGCGCGCGGCGCACACCTCCTCTGAGCATCTGAGGAAGATGAGCAGGTCTGGTATCGCCGCGTGTGAGTTGATCTGCTCCAGCCATGCCCTATCGCAGTTCATGCCCTGATACACCATAGACGACAGCGTGAAGCGGTCGCTGATGACCACATTTCCCGCGTCTAGGTGGGGTCTGATGAAGTTGTTATAGTGCTGGAGCCTGTTAGCGGCGAAGCTCAAGGCGATCTCGTCATATAGAGACTGAGGGTAGACTTTCCCCGCCTCCATTTGGCTGAGGATGGACTTGGTATGTCTGCCGAGGTCGTTCAGGAACGGTTCTCTCGTGCAGACCGCGCTCCTAAACCCGCCCTCTTTGATGAACCGCTGTTGGAGGCTCTTGCCGAGAGCCATCATCTGGGTGGTGGTTCCAGCGCCGTCTGTCCCCTCAATGACGATGAGGCGGCCTGTGTATCGCTTCTGTTTCATGTGGTATCCTCCTGTGTGCGAGATACTACGCTGTTGAACAGGAGTCAACTATGGCACCCTCAAAATCCAAGTACGACAAACCTGACCTGCGCGAGAAGATCAAGGCGCGCATCATGGCGGGCACAAAGGGAGGGGCCGCAGGTCAATGGTCTGCTCGTAAGGCTCAACTGCTCGCGCTTGAATATAAGAAGGCTGGCGGCGGATACACGAGCGGTAAGAGCGCCACCCAAAAGAGTCTCACGAAGTGGACTAAAGAGGAGTGGACTACCAGCGATGGGAAGCCTGCTATCAGGCAGAACGCTAAAGGCGAGAAGATCACCACGCGCTACCTGCCAAAGAAGGCTTGGGAGAACATGACCGCCGCCGAGAAGAAAGCCACCAACGCCAAGAAAGTACAGGCGAGTAAGCAGGGTCAGCAGTTTGTCGCCAACACAAAGACCGCTAAAGCTCGTGGCAAAGCCGCTCGCCAGCAGAAGAAGTAAACACACCGTCCTAAGAGAAGAACACGCAGAGGTGCTGATTTATTTCATACGAGATGAAAAAATCTAGCTCATGCAGAAAGATACCTCTGCCGAGGGCGGATTGTTGCCAAGTCAACACAAAGCGCCGCTTTGTGTCGCCTCGTCAACAATCTTTAAGAGATGAAAACCGCCGCGCTCTACTACCACGCCAGAGTATGAGTGGACAGGGCCTCACGGTCATCTACTAAAAAGGGTTATCAGCGGGACGACACAAAGCGGCGCTTTGTGGCGGCTTGCTGATAACCTCGCCCTCGGCAGAGCAAACATACTGCATGGAGTCTAAGTCATCAGAAGTAAAGGTGAAATATAAACCTACGCGCCTGAAAAGAGCAGGACTTGTTGAAAAGATGGGTTCTGTGTGAAAAAAGACCTTGACACAACAGAAAAGCCCAATATAATGGAGCGAAGCGACATTAAGATAGAACCGAGCGTAGCGAGGTTATAACTAGTGGAGCGAAGCGACACTACCTCCTGATGAGTTCCGCGCGCGAGCGCGTGGGCGTGTGCGCGGGCGCGCAGGGGGTATCCAGCACAGACACAGCACAGGAACAGGCATGACAAAGCACAGAGACGG
>CAZXGO010000204.1:1010-3682 GCA_964640035.1 uncultured Chitinophagales bacterium | reverse complement strand
AAAGGCGAGAAACGAAAGCTGATTATCCCTCCTGCCTTAGGATATGGCGATAATCCTGGTGCTCCATACTCAAAAGACACCCTCGTTTTTGATATCGAAGTGGACTTTATTTATCCACAAAAAGTAGCACAGTAAGACCAAAGCATTCGCTAGAAAACGACAACTATCTAATCAGATGGTATGTAGAGTACGGCGTTGTCGTTTAGTCTACTGCTTTTACCTCAATGTATACATTCGGGTCGGCCTTGAGTTCAAGCTTTTCTGCTCCAAGTTCGGGAAAGCTAGTCCACTCAGCCCCTGGACGTATGCGCACCCAATCGGCTCCGGTCGAAACCTTCACCGGTAGGTCAAATTGGGGTACGGTGTTATTCCATCGGGCTTCCAGACCCTGATTGGTCCATCGATATTCGAGCACAGGTACCTTCGTTGTTCGTAAATACTGCTCAAACAGAGCGCTAAGATCGCTTCCCACAAAGCTTGAAATGAACGCCTCGACCTGTTCTGAACTCGTCGTTTTCTTGAAATAGGTTTTATTGATAGCCCTTAGCATCTCACGAAAACGGACATCATCATCCATGATCTGACGAATGGTATGGATCATGGCCGCTCCTTTGTAGTACATATCGCCGGAACCCTTATTGTTGAGTCCATACTGACCAATGATGGGTTTATCATTCTGAATATTTCGGCGAATACCTTGAAGGTAGGCATCCCCCCCTTCTTTACCATATGTATACTCGGTGAAAAGGGTCTCTGAATAATGGGTAAAACCTTCATGAACCCACATATCGGCGATATCAGCCGTTGTGATACTGTTTCCAAACCATTCGTGTCCACTTTCGTGGATAATCATAAAATCCCATTTCATGCCCCAGCCAGAACCTGACAAATCGCGACCGGTGTACCCAAACAGGTAACGATTGCCGTAGGCCACTCCACTTTGGTGTTCCATTCCTACGAAAGGTGTTTCGATGAGTTTGAAGCTATCTTCATAAAATGGATAGGGGCCAAACCAATGCTCGAAGGCTTCCATCATGGGTTTTACGACGTCAAAATGGGCTTTCGCTTTCTCCAGATTGTATTCCAGTACCCAATAGTCAAGATCGAGCACTCCTTCTTCTCCCGGATAGGTATCCGAAAAGTTGGCATAATGAGCTACGTTCATCGTTACCCCATAACTGTTAATGGGATTAGCTACAAACCATTCAAATACTTCTGTTCCATCAGACTGAGGACGGCGATCTCTGAGACGACCATTTGAAACGCCTGTAAGACCTTCAGGGACTCGTAAACTGATTCTCATACTATCAGGTTCATCGGATTGATGGTCTTTTAAAGGCCACCAGACGCTAGCACCTATACCTTGACAAGCTGTAGCGATCCATGGGCGCTGTTGATCATCGCGCGCCCATACCAAACCGCCCTCCCATGGGGCACGTCGTGCCACGACAGGCATTCCACTATATTCGATACGAATCTCTTTGGTCATACCAGGCATTTGAATACTTTCAAGCCCAATAAAGAAGACATTCCCTTCGCGGGTAAAGGGCAGGCTCTTGCCATCCTGGAGCACTCGGTCGATTTCGAGGGGTTCCTGCAAGTCAATCTGCATCACAAGACCGGGTCGTACTACCTTGTAAGTTATGGTATTAACCCCTTTCAGCGTACTATCGCTAGGGTTTGGAATAACATAGAGATCGTAGAAAACGACATCCCACCAGGCTCTTTCTGGTGTAATGGAACCACGCAAGGTGTCGGCGCGACTAAATTGTTGTGCTTGAACGGATGAGAATCCCAAGAAAAAGAGCAGAATGAATAGATGACGGAGCATAGTTAAAGTGTTTCAGGAGCAAAAGGGGTGTTACCACGTCGGATTGTTCCGCTGAGGCAGAGGATTTCGTAGTTAATCGTACCGGCCCATTCAGCAAGCTGATCTGCACCAGTATTGGGTCCACCGAGTAACGTGACCTCTTCACCACATAGAAGCTCACGGTGTGGAGTCCATATAATGATATAGTCCATAGTAACTCGTCCAACCTGCTGGACAGGTCCGTCGATTAGATCGACCAGAGCGTTGTTGCTCATAGCCCGAGGGTAACCATCGGCGTATCCAACGGGTATGATGCCGAGCCATCCGTCAGATGGTGCCGACCAGGTCCATCCATAGCTAACGGATTCTCCAGCTTTTACAGGACGTACCTGAGTGATGCGACTTAGCCATTTTTTTACAGGTCGAAAGCCAGGATCGGGCATTCCTTTGGGTGGGTACCCGTACAGAATCAGACCCAAACGAAGGCTATCGTACGGAAAAGACGTTGAACCGAGGATGGCTGCAGAGCTGGCGATATGGCGCTGCAGGTGTGGAGGAAACGTGGCAGAAATGGTTCCAAAGCGTTCGGATTGAATCTTCAAAGAAGGGTGATCCGGATGGTCGGCATTGGCCAAGTGGGTCATTAATCCACGGTAGTCCAGATCCGGGCGAGCAGCGATGGCAGCAAGCATTTCATCGACTTGCTCCAATCTGAATCCAAGCCGATTCATCCCTGTGTCGGCCTTCAAATGAACAGGAGTACCTGTGGGCAAAAAACCCAGCTGAGATGGATCACCTACAACTGCCGATAAGCTGAATGCTGCATAAACATGAGCCCAGCTGGACTCAGGAGCACATAGCA
>CAZXGO010000204.1:0-993 GCA_964640035.1 uncultured Chitinophagales bacterium | reverse complement strand
GCGCCAGATTATGGCGAAGTGCATCAGTATCAAGACGTACCCAGGAGAGTGTCGGATGTGTATGCTCGTACGTCGTCATCCGAAGTAAGCCCTCCCTTTATCCGGGGTATGTGTAAAGCGTGCTGTTTCACGTAACCAAAAACGAAATTCATGAGGGTCACATAGTCCCAAGAGACGCCCATGATGAAACACGGGTACAAAAGCAGCTTTGTATTCGACCCAATGAGCGAATGTTTGACTCAGGGACACATCGATGTAGGTTCCTACAACCGGATCATGAATTTCCAGTGACTCTTCTAGTGACTCTTCACGTGACGAAGAAATCTCGAGGTGTTCGGTTAAACATCGACCAAAAATGACTCCATTGAACTCGCCTTCCTTCAAATAGGGAACAATACCCTCCTTGAGATAGTCAGGATCAGCCCTGCGGATGTGCTCAATAAAGGCTTCAGTGGTGTCTACCTTTAACTGAAAGATCAGGTCATCCATTTGAGGGACCCGTACCAATTCTCTACGCCCATTGAGTGCTGTATAAATCATGTAAAGGGCGAAAACGGCAATCCAAAGTGTCCACATGGGATCAAACCAGAACCAACTGACAAAGCTTAAGATGAAGAGCAGAGCGATCAAATTTGAGCTTATTTTAAAGGTCAGTCGCGAAGCCTCGTAGAACGATTGCACTCGATGCCATAATATCCCTCGAAGTGCACGTCCACCATCTAAGGGAAAAATGGGGACAATATTAAATGCAGCAAGTAAACCATTCATCAAGCTGTTGTAATACAGAACATGTGCCAGCGGCAAGCTAAATGTTCGCATCGATTCGGCAAACACATAGCTTGTTGCTGCAAAAATGACAGAAGAAACGGGTCCGGCAATGGCAATCCATGCTTCGTGAGAGGGTTGGGTTGGCCTGTACTTGAGTTCAGCCATCCCTCCTAATAAAAACAAGTGGATACGCTCTGTGGGCAGACCAAACCATCGTGCCATTCG
>CAZXGO010000203.1:0-3699 GCA_964640035.1 uncultured Chitinophagales bacterium | reverse complement strand
TCGATGCCGATCAAGCCAATGTAGGGACGTTCACGCACGAGTTTTTTCTTGAGCGCCTTGTAGAGCAGCAATCCGAAAGCACCCGCAGCCAGCATCTCGAGCGAAATCCACAGTCCTTGCTCGATAGAACCACCAGCCATCCAAGCGATAAGCGGCATCGCGGCCATCAGCGCGTACCAGAAAGCGCCGTCACCGAGACGGGACACCACCCGGAAAGTGTTACGAATCAGACGGCGACGACACGCGGCATTCGCCAGCAAACAAATTCTTCGTTCGGCGCGATCGACTCGAACGAAGAAGGCGCTCATGAGGTCACCACACTCTGCGACACATCGGCCTCGATAACGTTCTCGTAAAGCCGCGAGAGACGCTCGGCCATGCTGCGCGACGTCCAGCGCTGCGCATCCTCACGCGCGAACTGCGAGAGCAGCATGCGCTTGGCAGGATCTCTGAGCACGGAGGCAACGCCGTCAGAAAACATCTCGACATCCTCGGGAACCACCACAGCACCCTTCACGCCAGCCAGCACATCCGCCGTGCCCATCACCGCGGTCGAGACCACCGGCGTGCCCTGCGCCATCGCCTCGAGCAACACGAGACCCTGCGTTTCGGTACGCGAGGCGAACACAAAGGCATCCGCCGCGTTGTAGCAATCGAGCAGTGTGGTCGTGCGATCCATGTAGCCCTTGAAAAGTACATTCGCATCGAGGCCTAGATAGCTTACGAGCTGACGAATATGCGACTCGGCGGGCCCCTCGCCTGCGATGATCAAGAGCACATCGGGCACTTTGCTGCGCAGTCGCGCGAGCATACGAATCAAAAAATCGATGTTCTTCTCGTGCGCCATGCGACCGACGAAGAGCGCGACCGGGCGTTGCGGATCGATTCCGTGGGTTGCTCTGAAATCAGACCCATGGCCGGGCGCGAAGCATCCTGCTGGCAAACCGGTCGGCAAGACCTCGATCGGCGTCTGCACGCCGTAGGCACGCAGCGCGTCGGCCATTTGGCGCGAGGGTGAGATCACCGTCTGCACATCGTGGCACTGCGACACTGTGAAGCGGCGCGCGAGTGCCTTCATCCACGACGCCGGCAAACCCGGCACGTAGTGATGCAGATAGTGCTCAAAATAAGTGTGGTAAGTCTCGACGATGGGCGCACCCAAGCGTCGCGCGACGCGAACGCCGGCGTAGTGCGCGAGGAACGGCGTCTGGATGTGAACCACATCGACATCCTCGGGCCGTAGCCGCGAGGTGTAGCGCATGAACTCGTTCCAATTGAAGGCTCGATCTTCCGGATCACGCGGCACCTGCCACGAGGGAATCCGAACGATCTCGGCGTCATCGGTGAGGTGAGGGACTTGCAGGTATTGCGGAGCGATCAGCGTGCAAGCATGCCCAAGACCGAGCAAATCTTGCCGAAAGGTTTGAATCGACGTCGACACCCCATTGACTCTGGGGAAGTAGACGTCAGACACCATGAGGATTCGCATCGCCCTAAGATAAGGCCGACTTATTACAACTTGATTTCATTGACGCGACTCGCATTCCAGCCGGATATGTCACTCTGATGACACCATCCAAAGCCACCCCGCGTTGCCTCTGCGGGAGAAGTCGCCCCTGCATACCGACGAAACGACCCTCCTCATCAAAAGTGATCAGGGTGGTTGGCACGAACGGCCGCAACAACGCAGACGAGGCTTCGAGCCGCACGTTGGTGAGGCCGCCCGCGCCGTAACCGATGGATGTCGCGCGCAAACCAAGCACCATCGCCTGCTCCGCCACGAGATACTGCAACTCGATGGGCCTACCGCGACGAAGGTCTCGCAACTGCGCTTGCAGATGCGTGATCAGCGTGGGGCCCGCGAGCACCTCACCCTCGACCTCGAGTCGCGCCTTACGACGACGTTCGCCATCGCGAATGTCGAGATGAATGTAGCCCCCCTCACGAGTGGCCTCGACATCCTGGGAAATCGTCATGCGCTGCAGTCGATAACGCTGCCAGGCAGCACCGTCGTAGATCAACTCCTCTCGCGCGATCGCCACGCCCGCTCCATCGCGCCATTCGCTGTAGCCGAAAACACCACAGCGGCCCCCGCCCAATTCGAAACGCGCGCCGCGCTCGGCTTTACTGGTGACTTCGGCCTCGCCATTCAGGGTGGCGTCTTCCGCCTGCGCCATCGCCGCAGCAAACGTTAGGCAGAGCGCCAACAAGCTGATCGCGCGACGGCGAGGCGTGGGCGACTTCACCATTAAGCGACTTCGCGCGCCGCCTGAACCTCTCGGGCTAGACGTAGACCTTCGCTCATTTCAAGCCAATTCCAGACGCCGAGGCGACCGTTGCGATCTTCGACGAGAGCCGAGCAACTCTCGACCCAATCGCCATCATTGCAATACAGAACACCTTCGATGTTCGTAATCTCGGCACGATGGATGTGCCCGCAAATCGCACCGTCGAGACCACGACGCCTCACTTCGTGCGCCACCGCCTGCTCGAAGCTCGAGATGTAGTTCACCGCATTCTTGACCTTGTGCTTGAGGTAGTTCGCGAGCGACCAGTAGTCGTAGCCGAAGGCGCGGCGAACGCGATTGAAGTGCCGGTTCATGTCGATCGAGAAGTCGTAGGCGCGCGAACCGAGCGCCGCGAGCCAGGGGCTGCATTTGACGACGCTGTCGAACTCGTCGCCGTGCAGTACGAGCAGGCGCTCGCCACGCGCGGTGGTGTGCACGCAGTCACGCACGATCTCGAGATTGCCAAATACCGTGCCGGCGAACTCACGCAAGTCTTCGTCGTGATTACCCGGAACGTAGACCACACGGGTGCCGTGCTTGGCTTTGCCCAAAATAGTTCGGACGACGTTGTTGTGTTCCTGGGGCCAGTAGAAATTTTTCCGCAGACTCCATAAGTCGATCACATCACCGACGAGATACAAAGTATCGGTGTGAACATCGCGGAGAAAATCGAGCAGAGCGGTGGCATTGCAGCCCCGATTACCCAGATGGATATCGGAGATGAAGACGCTGCGGACCCAATGACGAGGCGCGTTGGCGGGGCTCATGCGCGCGAAGACTGCGCCCCATCGATGACGGTGGGATGACGGCGGGATGACGAGCCGATGAATTTATTAGGACGAAATTATTGAGGCGAACTTATTGAGACGAGCGGGCGTTCGACCACACACCGACGACGGTGATAGCGAACACGCTCAAAAACACCCAAGCGGGCATCGACAGCCCAAGCAGACTCCAATCGATCTTCTGGCACTCACCCGCCCCGGTGAGCACCTTCTGCACGACCGTCATGAGCGGAAACACATCCATCATGTAATCGAAACTCGCGCCGCAGGAGGGCACGCTGCCGAAGGGCAAACTTTGGATATAAACGTGGCGCCCAGAAACATACAGCGGAAACCCCGCTGCCAGCGCTAGCAGAGCTGCGTAGATACGTGCGCCGGCAACACCGCGCGGATTATGCAGAGCAGCGATCAGAAACATCGCTCCCAGTATCACGACACCCACGCGCTGAAACATACAGAGCGGACAAGGCTCAAAGCCAAGCACACGCTCCGCATATAGCGCGTAGCCCATCATCGCGGCGCAGGCCAAAAAACCTGCCCAGTTGACGAGGCGACGATCGAGTTTCAACGCCGACCCTCGCGCTGCTTCAACTCGGTCTCGACATCTTCGATCCGCACGTGGCGAA
>CAZXGO010000202.1:0-3752 GCA_964640035.1 uncultured Chitinophagales bacterium | reverse complement strand
CCGCATTGTTGAGCGGGGTTCTGACGTTGGCGGCACCTGGTACTGGAATCGCTACCCGGGCGCCCGCTGCGATGTAGAGTCCCTCGAGTATTCCTACCAGTTTGATGAGGCCCTGCAGCAAGAGTGGCAGTGGAGTGAGCGCTACTCGCCGCAGCCGGAGATTCTGGCCTACTGCCAGCACGTGGCGGAGCGCTTCGATCTACGACGGGACATGGAATTTAACACCCGGGTTGTCTCGGCCCACTTTGACGAGGGGGCCCGGCGCTGGGCCGTTACCGCGGAGGACGGCCGCCGCTGGGACGCTCAATTTGCCGTCATGGCCACGGGCTGCCTATCCATGCCAAACGTGCCCGAGGTCGCCGGCGCCGACGCTTACACAGGTCCGATCTACCACACCGGGCGATGGCCAAAGGAGGGGGTGGACTTCACCGGGAAACGGGTGGCCGTGATCGGCACGGGGTCCTCGGCGATTCAATCCATCCCCCTCATCGCGAAGCAGGCGAAAAGCCTGACGGTTTTCCAGCGCACCCCGAACCATTCCGTGCCCGCGCAGAACAAACCCCTCGACCCAACCCTGGAAAAAGCCGTTAAGGCTAACTACGCCGATCTTCGGGCCCGCAACGCGCAGGAGCTTGTGGGTTTCGGGGCGCGTCATCCCACCAATCAGGGCTCCGTACTCGAGGCCTCCCCGGAGGAGCGTCAAGCGCAGTTTGAATATCACTGGCAGCTCGGAGGCCTCCTCTTTATGCGGGCCTTCGGGGACACGGGGCTCAGCACGGAAGCCAACGAGTACGCTGCGGACTTCATTCGCGGCAAGATCAAGGAAAAGGTGAAGGACCCGGAGACGGCGCGGAAGCTCCTTCCCGATACGGCCGTGGGCTGCAAACGCCTCTGCGCCGATTCTGGCTACTTCGAGACCTTCAACGAGCCCCACGTGCAGCTCGTGGATCTCCGGGAAACTCCGCTTAAGGGCCTTTACGCCGACGGCGTGGAGACGGACGGGGCGCGCTATGAGGTGGACGCCGTGGTCTTTGCCACGGGCTTCGACGCCATGACCGGTGCGCTGGCTCGCATCGATATCCGGGGCCGGAACGGTCAGGCGCTTACGGAGGCCTGGGCCGAGGGGCCGAAGAGCTACCTGGGGCTTCAGGTCGTGGGTTTCCCGAACCTCTTTACGGTGACCGGCCCCGGTTCGCCCTCCGTGCTCACGAACATGCTGCCCTCCATCGAGCAGCACGTGCGCTTCATCGGAGACGCCATCGGCGATCTCAAAGCCGAAGGCTACGCCACCATGGAAGCGGAACCGGAGGCCCAGGAGGCCTGGGTGGGGCACGTCAATGAGGTGGGGGACGCCACTATCTACCCGACCTGCAACTCCTGGTATGTCGGCGCCAATATTCCCGGGAAACCCCGAGTGTTCATGCCGTACCTTGGCTTTCCAGCCTACTGCGAGAAGTGCGACGCGGTGAGGGCTGCGGGGTACGAAGGCTTCCACCGGGCGGCGTGATGAGCGCCGACGCCCTCTGGGGCCTCCTAGAGCAGGCCACGGACCCGGACCTCGAGCCGCAGCTCTGGGCCGCCATGGTGGCGGCCCACGACCCTTCCGCCCAGGCCACTACACACATGGATCAGGGCATGCGGGGACGCATGCTCGCGGGCATTTTCGATCTCCTGCTCATGGAAGATGAACCCCGGCGGGCCCTCCTCGATTTCGAGGTGCCGAATCACCGGAGCTACGGCGCCACCCTCGCGGGCTATCGGGCGCTGTTCGAGGGGCTCGCGGCCGTGCTGGCCGCGCAGGACCCCGGCAATGAAGCCGGGCGGGAAGCCCTCCAGGCGCGCTGCGCGCGCATCCTGGAGGACATCGAGGCGCGGAAGCCCTAGATCACCGCTTCGATGAGATACGGCCCCGGGGTCGCGATAGCCCGGGCCAGGGCCTCATGAAAGGCCGTAGCCTCGTCCACGCGCTCCGCTTCCACACCCATGGCATTTGCCATGGCCACCCAATTGATATCCGGGTTTGACAGATCAAGCATGCTCATGGCCTTGGGCCCCGGGTTATGCGCTCCCACGCGCATAAATTCGACCTGGAGAATGGCGTACTTCCGGTTTGAGAAAATCACCGTCACCACGTCGAGCTTTTCCCGGGCCATGGTCCACAGGGCCTGCACCGTGTACATGGCCGAGCCATCGGCCTGCATGCACAGCACCTTGCGATCCGGGCAGGCCACGGCAGCGCCCACGGCCGTAGGCAGCCCCTGACCAATGGCGCCACCGGTGAGGGCTAGCCAATCATGGGTGGGGCTTCCTGCGGTGGCCCCCGGCAGGGCGAAGCCCGAGGTCGCGGCTTCATCCACCACAATGGCGTTTTCCGGCATGAGCACCCCCAGGGAGGCCGCGATGGTGGCCGGCGTCAGGGGGCCCGGGCTGGGGACCTCGGGGCGAGGGGGCTGCACGGGGTTGACCATCGCCGGAGCGCTGAGCGCGTCGGCCAGCGCCGTGAGCGCAGCAAGAGCATCGCCTTCCACGCCCACCAGGCTATGCACGGTGCAGCCCTCGGGCACGAGGGAGCTGGGCTTATCCGGGTAGGCAAAGAAGGACACGGGGGGCCGGGTCCCCACCAGAATGAGGTGCGCCGTTCCCTCAAGGGCCTCAAGCGCCTGCTCCCCGAAATAGGGGAGGCGCTCCGGGGCCGGCAACCCTGGCCCCCGGGTGAGGCGGGAAACGAAGGTGTCATGGAAAAGCCGCGCCCCGGAGGCCTCCGCCACCCGCGCCGCCTGGGCCAGCGCGGGGGCACGGAGCGCCAGGCCATTCATAAGGAGCACGCAGGGCTCCCCGCTGGCCAGGGCCGCCCGGGCCCCCTCGATGGCTTCCGGCTGAGGGGTTGCCCGGGCCGGAACGGGAAGGGGCGCAGCGGGCCCCGGGGCCTCATCCCAGGCCGTATCCGCGGGGAGCACGAGGGTGGCGATTTGCCCCGGCGCACTCATGGCCGCACGCACGGCTTCGGCGCCGTCCCGAGCCACCTCTGCGGCGTAGCGGGAGCGTCGAAGCCAGTGGGACATGGGGCGGGCCACGCCTTCGACATCGGAGGTTAAGGGCGCATCAAAATGGCTGTGGTAGGTCGCATGGTCCCCCACGATATTCACCATGGGCGTATGGGCTCGCTTGGCGTTGTGCAGATTGGCTAGGGCGTTACCAAGACCGGGCCCCAGGTGGAGGAGGGTCGCCGCGGGGCGATCGGCCATGCGCGCATAGCCATCGGCGGCGCCGCTCACCACGCCCTCAAAAAGGCCCAGGACACAGCGCATCTCCGGATTGTCATCGAGCGCTGCGACAAAATGCATCTCGCTGGTGCCTGGGTTGGTGAAGCACACCGTGACCCCCGCATCGACCAGCGTTTGAACCAAGCTTTGCGCGCCATTCATGGTGCGATCTCCCCCGTAGCTGAAGTCCATGAGTGTAGCCCAGGGCTACTCCGGGTACACTTTCTCGCTCAATTCCCCGGAGGCGGAGACCCCCATGAAGCAATTGCAAACCACCGGTGCTGGCACCCCCCTGGCCTGGGTAGAAGGACCCACCCCCGAGCCGACGGGCGCCGAAGTTCTATTGCGCACCGTTGCCTGCGGCGTCTGCCATTCCGATGTGCACCTGCATGATGGGGTTTTCGATCTGGGGGGCGGTAAGGCCCTACCCGTAGCTCGGGAAGGCATGACCCTCGGCCACGAGATCATTGGCGAGGTGGTGGCCCTAGG
>CAZXGO010000201.1:0-3752 GCA_964640035.1 uncultured Chitinophagales bacterium | reverse complement strand
CCAGCATCACGACCATTCCCATGGCCGCTTGCTCAGCAGCAGCCGGATCCGGAAATTCACCTCTTCTGGAGGCGTCCGTCAAAGCCTGGGCAACAGTATTCATCTGCGCCGCAGACCAGGTGATCGACGCCGTCTGTTGCTCGACAGCAGACAAAGCGGCTCGGGTTTGGCTCAATGCCGTACGCAGCGACGATGCGTCTCCGTGCGCCGCTTTTTGCAGCGCGACAACGGCGCGATCTAGCTCCGTGCGAGAACCCAACTGCAATGCGACAGTTACGCGACGCAGCACCAATAAATGGGCGTCCTGCCACCGCAAATCACCTGGCGCGATACCAAGAGAACTCGTGCCACCGAAGGCGGTCAAACGCAGATCGCGGTGACACGAGTGGCAGGCGAAGACGCCAAAGTCGGGAATTGGCCCCATGCGCCCGGTGCCATGCTGCTCGATCAGATCAAGCTGACGACGTGAGGAGTCGACTAATCCCTTCACCCACAAAGCCGAATGATTGGTCGGCGCTTTCTTCCGATAGTGTTCGCGACCACCGCTCGTACGCCATAGCTCGAGATAGGTATCGAGCTCGAACACCAGTCGCGGATGCCCCGCCGCCATCATACGATGGTTGGCGTAGCGATTTTGATCGCCTACATGGCAGCCAAGGCAAGTGCCAGCCAACACGTCTGGCTTCTCAAGAGCGACGAGACCATTCGCTAAATGCTCGCTACGCGGAATACGCGGGCTTTGATAGTGAGTGGCCAGCCACTTTTCGGAACCCCCATGGCAGCTCTCGCAACCAACTCCATCATCGAGTTGAAATTTAACCCCACGCTGCGCCGCGGGTACGGCGTCCGAATGACAGGCAAGGCACGCGGGAGCCTCGTGCGCCGGACCAATACCCATGCGACGAGCAATCTCCTGCGACTGCTTATTGAGTAACACTTTATAGGCATTGGAGTGCGGATCGAATTGCGACCACGTGGTGTATTCGTTCTGCAAGGCATTGTCATAGGCCTTCAGTGGCTGGCTCGAACCGTGACACAAAGAGGATGCGCAAGTGGCAACGCCCTCGTGACGAAACTTGGCGTCATCCGCGACCGCGCCGATGGTGGATAAGGCGGCTACGCCGAACGCCGCCCATTTCAAATGGAGATTCTTCCAACTCATCGTGAGTTCCTCTGCGCCTGCTTCACGGCGGGATTGTCCTCGACGTACCAAGGTTCGCCATCCTTATCCAGATACAAGCGCTGCATTTCCTGCAGATTGAACGGGCGTGATCCGCGTCGACCGAATACCGCAACCTGACCACCACTTTCATCCACCGCTCGATCACGCTCGAGCGGGCGAGAAAGACTCAGCGCCGCCGACCGAGTCGCCTTGTGGGCAATCAGCTCCGGGCG
Organism: uncultured Chitinophagales bacterium; assembly: GCA_964640035.1. Taxonomy (GTDB): domain Bacteria; phylum Bacteroidota; class Rhodothermia; order Balneolales; family CAYWCV01; genus CAYWCV01. The sequence goes on along the minus strand of CAZXGO010000201.1, from coordinate 2,357 downwards.
CGGCTCTGGACTGAAGCCGTAGAAATTTGGCTGCGAAGACGGGCTCGTCAATTGCACGATCTTCAAACCGCCCTTTCCATCAGCAACATAGGCAAATAGTGAGGCGTTCGTCGATGCAATCATCACATCGCGCGAATCGACGAGACCACCGTCTGCATTCCACTTCTGGAACAAGCGTGCTGCGTGCGGACGCTTCACGTCGATGATCGCCATACCCTCGCGTCCGTTGGCAACGTAGGCGTACGTTCTCGCAACAGTGAAGCCGCCCGCGTTAGCTAGTGGCACGGTCGCCTCAGGCAACTTACGCGGGCGTGACGGCGTGGTGATATCAACCACCTCGAAGCCGCGCGCTGTCGTAACGAACAGGTAACGGAACTGCAGCGCCACGGCGCGCGGCGAGTCGAACGGAATTTCTGCGACGATCTTCGGCACACTGGGTATCGACAGATCCGCGACGATGACTTGGCTATCGGTGACGACATACGCCAAGTTACCTGCGATCGTCAGATAGCGAGCTCCGGTCAACTTGCCGTTCGGATTCCAAGTGACGAATCGATTCAGGAAGTTGTTTCTGAATTCACCGTCTGCGAGCGTGTTGATATCGACCAGCACCAACCCCTCAATAGAGTCGGTGATCACGGCAAAATTGTAGATCGGCAAGAACGGCTGCTCTTGGTTCGCCTTACGCATGAGGTCGCCCTCATTACGCGGCGGGTGCACGGGCTGTGTCGTCGCCAGCGCGACACAAGTCGCATTCTTGGTCTTGACCTGTGTGTTGTGACCGAGCGGTGAGAACGGCGCGCTGATCAACTTCTGGCTGATGCCCTTGTTGGCAATGCTGGCGGCATCCAGCACGCGCATGCCGCGCTTGCCTTCCGCCGAGAACACATACTCGCCGCGCATCTGCACGCAGCCGGCAACGTCGCCAGCCAAAGCACTGATGCGCTGTAGCTCACGATCGCGACCCAAATGCTCGGCATACCACTTCGGATAGGCATAGCGATGCAAATAACTACCGATGACGGCTTGCGGCTCTTCCCACTCAGTCACTTCGATCGCAGTCACACCCTTCTCAGTTCCGATCCAAGCATTGAAGCCTGCGAAATTGATGAACTGGGTCCCAAAGCCGAGCGTCTGCGCGATGATCGCGTTGTTGTCACCTTCCTTCGCGAGGTGACAGTCACTGCAGGTCTTAGTTTCAGTCTTACGCTCGGTGTGCGGGTAGTGTGGGTTCATCGCCTGCGAGCTGTAACCCGAAGCCGCGATCGGTGGCTGCTGAATGTAGATACGCTCGCGATTGGAGTTGGTCGAAGACAACACGAGCGCAGACGAGGAACGCACCGGCGCCATCTTGCCGCCCTCGCTCGGTCCGCGCCAACCTAGCATGAAGATATCCTCACGCAGAACCTGCGGGTTATAGGTCGCGTAATTGCGCGTCTCACCACCTTCGTAACGATGACGATCAGTTTTCGCGTTAGCCTCGATCGGCAAGTGGCAGCCACCGCAACTCGTGGTCCACGGCGTGTGGCAGGTGTAGCACTCCATCTTGTCGTCACTGTGGGCGAGCATCTCCCACGGGATATCCGGACCAAACTTCTGACTCTTAGCGTCTTTCGACATCGTCTTGGCCCGAGCCGCCTTCGCGTTGTAATGGGCATTACCCGGCGTGACGGTATCTTTGACCTGCGACACCTCCCACTCGAGCCCAGGCGTCACAGCCGATCGTTGAATGAGCGTATCGCCACGCCACTCAAAGCGAAGTTTGCCATCGGGGTTGCGAATCAAACCAAGCTTAGTCCCCGTCTGAGGCGCGGCTGGTCCCGAGGTGCGCAAGTTGGCAACGGCGGCAGTGGTGCCATGGCAATCCTTACAGTCGATTTCGACCGCAGCCGCAACCGACCCATGCAGATAACCGTTTCCGTGTGAGTCCTGCGCAAAGTGGCAGTCGACGCAATGCATGCCGACATCCACATGGATCGACGACATCTGCACTGTCTTCTTCCACTTCTGCGGATCGTCGTTGGCGATGATGTTACCTTCGGCGTCGAGTAGATTGCCTTCGCGGTCGCGCTTGTGAATAGCACGGAAATTCCAGCCGTGACCGTGATAGTCGGCAAACTGGGTGTCTTTCAACTTCGGATTGAGCTCGCTCACGCTCTTGAGGAATTCGAGGTCAGCCCACTTCCCGCGCGGCGCAGCGCCCTCGGGATTGCGATCAAGCACCTGACGAATCCGCTCAGGCGTCGGGAACTGCTGCTCTTCCGGCCACATATGTGGTGCATCTGACTCGTAGTCCCACATCGTGTAGCCGAGGAACGAGTTGATGAACATGTTCGGCTGGTGCATGTGACAAATCA
>CAZXGO010000200.1:0-3764 GCA_964640035.1 uncultured Chitinophagales bacterium | reverse complement strand
ACAATCCATAATTTATCAGAGCAGATCAAAGAATGGCAAGAAAAATCTCAGCAGCGTTAAGTAAAGCCACAACAGCTAAGGAAACTCTGCTGACTGTTCCTACCAAGAATACAGGATTGTGGTCTTTAATGTATGTCATTTCAAATACTGGAAACTGTACTCCAAAAGTATATTGGTATGACCATTCTGCAAGTATAACAGCTGGCTCTGATGTTGAATATTTAGTCCTAAGTGGTAAAAACCTAGGCATTGGTGAATTTGTCCTGTTAAACGACGCTGAAGTCGCTCTACAAGAAAACGATGAGATTCGTGTTGAACAGTCAGCTATTGAAAAAGTTACCTATATTTGTACAGTCGAGCTTGTGCCTAATATGGCTACTCAATTCCACGGAGGATAATAATGTTTAAACCATGTCCAGGATGTCCCACCCCCGCTAAGTGCAAGAAGATGGGCAAGTGTGCCAAGAAAGCTGGCAAGAAGCCTGTTAAGAAAGGCTACTAATGCCTCTCAAAGCTGGCAAGTCTAAGAAGGTCATCTCCGAGAACATCAAGCGTGAGATGAAGGCTGGTAAGCCGCAGAAGCAGGCCATCGCTATTGCTTTGAGCAAAGCTGGAAAGGCTAAGAAGAAAAAATGAACTTCTGGATTGGCGTAGCTTTCTTCTGTATGGGTGAAAACTGCGCCTTCTGGAAAGCTGATCAAAACTTCTACAACAAAGATGAGTGTGAAGCTAAAGTCAGATACGTAATAAACGGTGTAGAAGAGGCAGGCGGAATTGGTGATGGTGTTTGTCTACCCATTAAACCAGATCAGACATAAATAGGATTGTAAATGACATACCTAGAACTAGTTAATGATGTGCTGGTGCGGCTTCGTGAAGACGAGGTTGGCAGCGTCAATGCTAATAATTACTCAAAGCTAATCGGCAAGTTTGTACGCGATGCTCAGCGCAAGGTTGAGGACGCTTACAATTGGAACGCATTGTCACAAACACTGACAATGGAGACTGTTGCTGATTCGTTTAACGCTGTGTTGGTCGGATCAGGTCAGCGCTTCCGCGTTATTGATGCTATCAACGATACTTCTAATTGGTTTTTGCGGTACATGCCTACGTCAGAGATGACACAGAATTTCCTGACAATAGATCCACAAAAAGGCCCGCCTGAGTACTATAACTTTAACGGTACAAAACGCGACAGTGTTTCTGGCATTACAGATACTCAGGTAGATGTGTATCCCATTCCTGATGGTGTGTATACGCTTCGTTTTAACATTATTCAGCCGCAAGACCCACTGTCTAACGACACTGATCAGCTGCTTGTCCCTGAAGAGCCTGTCATTCTTTTGGCGCTATCTAAAGCAATTGCTGAGCGTGGAGAAGATGCTGGTTTAAATTCTTCTGAGATCTATGGTCTATACCTTGAGTCGCTGGCTGAGCATATTGCTATTGAGTCTAACCGTTATCCAGAAGAACTCGTTTGGAGCGCCTACTAATATGGCCGAACGTGTACTAAAAAGTACAATCAATTCACCAGGATCGCTTGGGCTGAATGTCCAGCAAAATCCTCTTGATATTGATCCACGATTCTGTACCAGAGCTAATAACTTTGTGTTCGACTCGTCTGGTAAACTTGCTTCCAGAAAAGGCTGGAAAGCTTTAACTTCACAGATTGGTTCCATTGGATCAGGAGCAGCTGCTGAGTTTGGAGTAGCTGAGTTTGGTGTCAATGGCGAGCCATTAGCTGAGTTTGGCGGAATCGACACAATGAAGTTTGTAGCTGAGTTTGTAAAAGACGGCACAAACATTATTCTTTCTGGCGGAGGTAGCAAGCTTTATTCCGGCACTGGTTCTATTAAACAAGAGTTTGTACAAGAACCTGCTAACGACTTTGTTAGTAACGGTTATCCAACTAAATACATAGCCAGTCATAATGTAACAGCTTCTGAGATAAGCGCAGTAATCAAAAAAGCATTGAATGTTTTCTATGGCAACACAATCGTAGATAACACAGAGACAATCACAGCTACTGAAATCTCATACGGCTCTGACGCATTGCAAAAGGTAGACTATTATGTCCCTTCCAGCTCTGTTCGCGGGGTTGTTGTTTACATTCATGGCGGTGGCTGGTCTGGTGGTGACAAACGTGGTGATGATGAGATAGCTTTTATTAACTCTATGCTGTCTTATCGCTATGCTGTTATCAGTGCGAATTATAGACTTGTCCCAACTAACGTGTTTCCTGACAATGTCAACGACATTAAGACTATTCTTGAAAATCTGCTAGATTCTGGTGCAACACCTTATGCAGATTCGGCTGCTTGGACAACATTGCGTAACCTTGCTGCATCTACTTCACTGACAGTCGCAGGCGCCAGTGCTGGTGGGCATCTGGCTGTGATGGGCACTTTTGAATACGCTTCAGATAGTGGTAACTGGCCTGACGGTGTTATTGGCATTGTTGCTCCTTACGATTTGGTGAGTACTGGAGCAACCGACTCTACGAATCCAATTGGAAGTCTTGGTATATCTTTAATTGATGATTATTTTGACGGTAGTGGGTCAACACCTGCTGATGGCAGTCCTGTAGATCTGCTTAGCACTTGGTCTTCGATTGCTACTTATACCTCTGCATCTACTCAGTTTTACTTCTGGAACAACTATAATGATACGCTTGTTCCAACCAACACCAATGCAAAGCCGTTTATCGATGAGCTTATTAGTGATTTAGGGGTAGGTAGAGTAACAAAGGATTTTGAAACTACAGGGTCATTAACAGAAAGCGGTCCTGGGTACTCTATTGCAGATGATAATTGGCAGTATATTTCTATTCCCTATGGCGATGCTGCTGACATGGAACCGCATGGTTATCTAGTTCAAGCTAACCAGCCAATGCTGGTATTTCATGAGCTGCCTTCTCCAGGATCTGCAGACCCGCATAAGCACGACAGTAACACCTTTGGCTTTCAAATTCTGGCTGACATTGGTAGCGTTCCTGATGGCCTAACAAAAGCAAAGTTTACACCTAACTGTGGATTAGCTGCTTATGGTCGTATTTGGGTAGCAGACATCCAAAATAACGAAACAAAAGGTAATGATAGACAAACCGTTTATTTTTCACGCTTACTTGATGGCAGTGATTTCAGTGGCGGCGATTCTGGTTATCTTTCTCTGAACAGTGTTTTCCCGAACAATGACAAGATTGTTGCCCTTGCTGCCCATAACGGTTTCTTGATTGTTTTTGGTAGCAACAACATTGCTGTCTATGCTAACCCAATCGATGTTACTAGATTAGAATTACAAGATTTTATTTCTAATGTAGGCTGCATTGCTAGAGATAGTGTGCAAAACATTGGATCAGATATACTGTTCTTGTCAAAGAATGGTTTAACAAGTTTGTCGCGTGTTATCCAAGAAAAGTCAATGCCTTTGCGTGACTTGTCTTACAACGTGCGTGATGAGTTTTTAAAAACCGTTTACAGCGAAGATCCCAAAAGCATTAAAGCTACATACTCTGCAAAGAATGGGTTCTATCTTATTACTTTTCCTTCTAAGCGTGTTACTTATTGTTTTGATACACGGTTGAATCTTGAGAACGGATCATTGCGTGTTACTAAATGGGTAGGAAAAACAACAGGATCTGCTAGCTCATTTAACCCGTATACAGTGTATACAACTGTAGATGATGATATTTTGTTTGGAATGATTGGCTATATTGGTAAGTACGAGGATAATGTTGACAATACTGAGGCATATACTGTAGATTA
>CAZXGO010000199.1:0-3787 GCA_964640035.1 uncultured Chitinophagales bacterium | reverse complement strand
GTCGAGCCAGGCTTGGCGATAGTCAGGATTGATGATGCGATAGGCCCGCCGGTTCCGGTAGTCGCAGACTTCTACCACGTAGACTGTCTGCGTTCGAGTGTCGAACTCGATGTTGAAACTGTAGCCATCTTGTTCGCCGTTCCAAGCCGATAGACCGTAGGCGTTAGGGCCAAAGCATTGCCAGCCGTATTCACTGCCTTCGGTGAGGCGGTACTCTGTGAGTTCCATCCATTGTTTGAGCGTGATCATGTCAAGTCCTTACAGTGATCTAACGATTATACCAGCGAAGCACAAGTAAGTCAAGCCGTGTGCCAGTTGATCCAGACCAAAGTGCTGCCAGTATTGGGGCCGCTTGATGTCTCTGCAGCCGAAACGACTCTTGATCCAGTCGATGTGATAATGCACTATGAAGTCAATGAGTCCAAGCACCAAGGCCAACCTGGGTGAGTAGGCCACCAACACCGTGGCGGTACCAATGCCATGCAAGAAACTGTGTGCGAGGCCGAGAGGATGTCCATAATAGCCTTTGTTGGTCACCATCCGATCGCTCTGGAACACGAAGTCGAAGAGATAGTGCTTGATCAGCAGGAACATCAATACGGCTTCAAAAACGAACATTTTTCTTTTTGGACTCTTCTTGGAATTTGCGTTTCAGCCACCATCTGTTCTGTAGCCAATAGTCTCTTATGGACTGCTTGGGCATGAAGTAAAGGTTGTGCTCTTCGCAGTTGTCTATCCAACGGTTATGAACCCAACCGCGGAATGGTGACCACTCATTCTTGATCGTCATAGTAGCTCTTGAGCGTGACCAGTTCCAGATACATCTCTAGCCAACGGTTCTGGGCTTCCATGTACTGGTTCCAGAACTCCATGTAGGCCAGCATGTAGTTGGGTATGGGCGCGGGCGCGATACAGACCATGTCATCCTCCTTGCGGGTTTTCAAAGTTTCTCTCCCACTGCGAATCCACGGAAACTCTTGAATCGAGGAAAACGCAGGCTATATGTACCATCTTGGTTCTGCGTGATGGCATCGGCTCGCACTTCCACCAACTGCCCTCGCACGCTGTCTTGGTCGGCCCATACGCCGTCGCGCATGTCGTCGCTGAGTCCACTGCCCACATTGACGGTGATCTGCCGGCCATCATCCACGCCTTCACAGACCAATGCACCAAGCCGACCTTCATTCTTGCCAGTGCCTTCTTCGAGGTCGACGACCTCCAGCGTGACTTCGATGTAGGGCTTGAGCTTGAGCCACGAAGCGGATCTTTTACACTCATAGGGCGCATCAGGATCCTTGATCATGATGCCCTCGTAGCCGCCGGCGATGGCCTGCTGGTTGATCTCACGGAAACGAGCCTGTCCCGTTTCAGTGTCGAGATCCACCAACTCCTGTCCCACCACCCTCACGTTGGCCAAGGCATGTTGATGCGTGTCCACGAACTTGACGAGATGCTCGCTACGGAAAGATTGGGCAGCGTCCCAGGCGCCTGCGTTGAAGTGCGACAAAGGCACGCAGTCGAAGAGATTCAACACAGCATCATCGGCGGCCACGTCGCTTTTGCGATGCACCTGCTTCATGAGATCTTGGAAACTGGAACTCATGATCTCACCGTCGAACACCCAGGGCTCGGCCAAGTTGGCGGCTATCGCAGAGAACTGATCTTTGACATGGCCAAAGTTCACGAGCTCCTTGCCATTACGGCTATACTGATCCACCCGGCCGTCTGGATGAACAATAGTAAGAACTCGAACGCCGTCAAGTTTGACTTCGATGAGTTTCCTGCCCGAGACTTTCGATTCGTGATTGTTGCTATCATGAGCAAGTTGGCAACCAAACACAGGGATAGAATAGTTTGCATATTTTTTTCCTACGACAGAGTTGATGGTCTTTTCGCTGATTCCACAGCGAAGGTCCTTGGTCAGGATCCGCATATACCAATCATTCCATTCACTTTTAGTAGCAGATCCCAGGCAGAGTTCTATGGCCTGCCGTGCTGCATCTCCCGTGAGCTGTCGTTCCGCTAGATTGCGAGCCAGCTCTTTGAATGCCTCCCAAGGCAAGCCCTGTCCATCAGGACCGCCATGCCGGGGCACTTTCTTGACACCAAACGTGATCATTGGATCCAGCGCCAAACGGAAACCTTCGAAGAGCTCAGTGTTGCCGGCTTTGGCTTGCGCCAGCACGATGGCTTCTTTGTTGAGACGGCTTGGGTGGTCTTCTAGCGTCCGGATGATGCTGTCACAATGTGGCATGTTTGGTGGCTCCAAAATGTATTCATTGGGGGCATGATCCCGCCCCCTGGGGAGCCTAGCTTAGGCGACCTTGGTCACAGGGCCGGTCTTGACTAGATCGGCCACCTTGCGCTTGGTACGCTTGGCCAGTTCTTCGGCCACAGCGATACCAGCGGTACCAGGGATGTTCTTGGCATGCAAGAACTGCAGAGCCTCGACTTTCGTCATGGGCTTGGCCAGCTCGTAGAGCTGGATGTCGGTATGACCTGTCTTGACCAGGGTCTTGATACGGGTCATATCAGTGGCGAAGCGAGCCTTCACCTTGCCGTCTTTGGTGCTGTAACCAGCCACCGTGAACAGTTTGTCACTCATTTGGAGATCTCCTTCAGTGTGAGTGTGTATGGCAAGAAACCGCTTGCCACGGACCTGGGCATACTGCCCAATGTTCTACCATTATACTGCGAAACGGTCTGGAAGTCAACCATTTTACACCGGCTCCACGGACAGGTGCCGGCAACTGTGCCGGAAAGTGAACCCCGGACAAGTGCAGGTCCTTTTGCCATCGCGTTCAGTGACGGTGTAAGCATCGCCTTTGGACCCCGACACGGTCCACACCCTGGGAGGCTCACTCTTGGGCAAGTCTATCTTGATGGTCTCGCCGGCCACTTGTATGTCGATGATCTGGCTCAGCGGTAACTGCCGCCAAGGGAACCAAGGCACGTCAGTGGTGACATTCAGCACGGGTTCTTTGTTCTGCCACTTCTGTGTGGGATACACCACGCCGCGATAGGTCTCGTATTCGGGCACGTCGAAGAAGTAAGCGCCGCGGCTCCCATACATGGGATTGCGGACTCGGACGATCACTGCGGTTCCTGGTTCGGGCAGTTTCATGTCAGTGTTTCCTCTTCAGCAGTTCAGCGAACAGGTTGTCAGCCACGTCCTTGGACCACTCGTCGGTGTCCAAGTGCGATTCCAGGATTTCCAGCACCAACACATACTTGAGATTGTCGACTTCGCGGCGTGTGCGTTTTGGCAGCATGTCGTACCAGGCTTCGAACTCTTCCACGCTCTTGATGTTCCACATGATCTCCAGCAAGTGGGCCTGCTTGGGCGTGAGCCCTGACAGCATGATCTCTTTATCGTCCACCCACCCACTCCTTGACTGTTTTTAGATCGCCCCAGCAGTCTGCAGGGGCTTGGTTGTAGATGAACTTGCAGATGTCTCTGAGAGCAGCACGGTTCAGCGCATCCGCTTGCCACATGGCTTCGAACAGTTGATTGCCCAACACCGCTGTGAGGAAATGTCCTGGCGGCAAGTGATCGTCGATGTAGCGTATGAGCTCGCCCTTGGTGTGCTCGGGGATGTCATAGTGTTCGAACGCTTCTTGCCAATGGGCGTCTGCGTCTTTCAGCCGGAACCTAAGTAGTTGGCCCATGTGTGTCTCCTTAACTGCCAGTGACCAAATGCAGTTCGTTGCCGTTCCGCAACTCAAACGCTTCGATGAAGATGTGATGGGCATCGCCGCTGTTACGGATAGCCCAGTCAGCGGCACG
>CAZXGO010000198.1:0-3825 GCA_964640035.1 uncultured Chitinophagales bacterium | reverse complement strand
TCACGGTGAATTCGGATGATCCGCCGATGTTCGGGACGAGCTTGACGGAGGAGTACCGCTTGCTCGCGCGCGCAGAACTCCAGAAGGACATCATGCACGCTGCAAAAAACTCCGCAGTCAGTGCGAGCTTCTTATCTGCTACAAGGAAGAGCCAACTGCAAGCTTCAGGCTAACGCGAACCTTTGAACACCACAGATCCAACTACGGCGCGAGGCGGCGCAATCGGGCGTCCAAGAACATAATTCACATTCGATCCCCAGCAATAAGTGGCATTGGCTGCCGTGAGCCCGCATGTAGCGCCCTGTGACATTCTGACACGCACAAACCGTTCGGCAGTCTGCACCTGCGTGAGATTGAAGTGTGACTCCGATGCGGTGCCGATTCCTAATTGCCCACGATTGTTGTACCCCTGGCAATACGTCTTGCCGTCCTCAGCCACCCCGCAGGAGTGCTGAAATCCAATTGTCCATTCATCGTACTTTCGCGAGTCAATAAGAACGGGCGTGACTTGCAGGTCACCACCACCCACCTGGGTATAACGGCTCCACCAGCTTCTGCCCCAGCAGTACACGAGTTTTCCTGTTGTGACGCCACAGGTGCCATCGTTTGTTGCAGAGAGCGATGCGAACTTCAAAGAGCCTGCTACCGCCGTCGGCACGAGACGATCTGTTGTGGTACCATCACCGATCTGACCATTGTTGTTACGGCCCCAGCAGTACGCCGTGCCGTCTGCGATCAGAGCACAAGCATGCTGGGATCCAGCGACAACAGCGGTGAACACCAGCGGCGACGTCACTAGACTCGGCGTCCCTGAATTGCCCTGACTCTTGGTTCCATTGCCAAATGCCCCCCACTGGTTGCTCCCCCAGCAATAGATCTTACCAGCTACCGTGAGCGCGCACGACGCGCCTTGCCATGTCCAATTCTGGCTTGGGGCTATCTGCGTGATCGGATCGCTAATCGCGATTCGAGCTGGAGTGGGAGTGTTTCCCGATGGCCAGCACCACGCCTGGGAATTATTTGTTAGAACGCATGTCTCTTGCCACCCGACTGCGAGTCGACTTACACTCAACCCTGCCAATGGAACCTCTAATGGCGTTGGCGAACTCACTCCACGCCCATCGCCTAACTCATTATTCTCACCGTTGCCCCAACACATCACCTTTGATGTGGTCACCTGGATACCGCACGCATGGGAATACCCCATGCCAAGTTGAGTGAAGCCAGGATCCTGTGGGAGCGGGGTCGGACTGAATGAATTTGGCGTGACACCAAGTCCCAGCTCGCCTGAGACATTATCACTACCCCAGCAAAACATCTGATCAGTCTGCAAGACGGCGCAAGTGTGCCGTGGCCCAGACTTCCCAACCACGATGCTCCGAGCAGGTGAAGGGAGCGGCACCTCCAGCGCGGTCATTGAGTTGCCCGTGGGCTCGCTCACCCCCAGCGCACCGGCTGAGTTGAATCCCCAACAGTACGCCTTTCCTGCAGCGGTCAATCCGCACGAATGATAGTGACCGATCGCAATAGAGGTCAGTGGCGAAGGGGTAGAAATGCTAAGCGGAGAGGGAACAAGTGAACCTCCACGCCACCGCTCCCAGCCTTGACCCCAACACCAGATCGTCCCGGACTCGGTCAGCGCGCACGCTGTCGCATTTCCTCCTCCAGCAAGCGCCTCGAACTTGAGATCACCGAGCACTTCCGTCGGAACAAGCTGCTGATTGACCTCACCCCAGCAATAGGCCTTCCCTGCTAATGATAGGGCACAGGTGCCGTACCCCATCGTGACGATTGATTGCATCTTCACCGAGGACACTTTGAAGGGCCCTCGTTCGTCAGCAGCAGTTGGAGCGGATCCGTTGCCTGTTTTACCATTTCCGAGCATGCCTTGCGCATTTTGTCCCCAGCAATACGCATCATTGTCGAGTGTGATCCCACACATGAAGCCCGGTGCATTTCCACCACCCGAGATCGAGAGCCATTTCTGGTTGCTGGCAACGCGTCGAGGGAGATTGCTCGTAACCCAGGTGTCGGAGGAAGTTGCATCGCCCGCTGGATGAGTTCCCCAGCAGTAGATGTCATTCTGTTTGTCCAAAGCACAGGCATATTGGTGCGAAGCCACCAGTGATGTGAATGTGCGATCGGTCGCCACCCGTTCAGGGGTAGGATTGACCGAGAGAATCCCCGTACCGAGTGCCCCGGTAGCTCCGTCTCCCCAGCACCAGGCTGCTCCGCCGGTATCGAGGGCACAGGTGAATGCTGAATTGTTTGCTCCATTCCACCATCCACCCATCGCCACCGTTTGGTCTAACTGGTTGAAGGCGCTGACGACGTTAACGGTAACGACGGCGGTCTTGGTCCCGGCCTGCGCGATGACCGTCGTCGTCCCCGGCTTCACGCCCGTCACGACCCCCGTCGCACTCACCGTCGCGATCGCCGCGTCACTCGTCGTCCACGTCACGATGCGCCCCGTCAGCACCGTATTGAAGGCGTCCTTGAGCTCCGCTGTCAGCGTGCTCGACTGCCCCGCCCCCACGATCACCGTTGTCGGCGTCACCGTGATCGACGCCACCTGCACCGTCCCCGCCGTGAGCTCCAGCGTATCGGCCCACGCCCCCGTCCCCCCGAGCTTCGGGAGCAGCGCCTCGACCTTGACCGTCCCCTGCAGCGACGGTACCACCTTCACGCAGCCGCCGGGCACCTGCGTCGCATTCCACCCCACCGTGCAGGGCGCGATACCTGCGCTCCCCTCCAGGAGCGTGAAGCGCACGTTGGGCACCGCTGCGACCCCCCCCGCATAGAAGAGCCGCGCCTCCATCGTCACCGTATCCCCCACCGCCACCGTCGGCACGTCGACACTGCTCGCCGGCAGGAAGTGCATCACGAGGGAGTCCGCCACCGTCCCCACCACCACCGCCGTCACGCGGCCCTCGCCGCCCCCCGTCGTCGGTACGATCCGCAGCGGTACCGCCACCGGTGCGCTCCCCGCCGCCACCCCCTGTACCTTCAGCTTCTGCGTGCAGCCCCCCTGCGTTCCACAGCTCGCCCCGCCCGTGCTCGTCACATTCGTATTCGTCGAGACTACCGGCCCCATCACAAAGCTCGTGGTCGCCCCCACCACCACCGGGAGCCCCGCCGCATCCACCGGCCGGAAGGCGACGGTCCCCGTATCTCCACTCACATACGCAGCGATCGTCGGTCGCGTCTGTATCGTATCGATCGTCGATCCCGAGCTCGTCCCGCTGCTCCCGTCTGCGGCCGTGACCGTCGCGGAGCCAGATACCCCCTCGACCGTCGCTAGGATCTGGACCGTCCCGCTCCCCGTGGCTGCCACTAGCCCCGCACTCGAGACCGACGCTACGAGCGGATTCGTCGAGCTGAAGACGACATCGCGGGTGAGCGTATTCCCAAGGCTGTCTTGGGCCACCACCGTGAGCTGCTGCGTCGCAGGATAGAGGAGCGTGAAGGTGGCCGGCGTCACCGTCACCGTCTTGACGGGGATCAGGATGGTGAGCTCTGTCGTGCCCGTCTTCTCCTCACTCGTCGCACTGATCGTGACAGTCCCCGTTGAGCGCGCCGTCACCAGCCCCGCCGCGCTCACCGTCGCCAAGGCCGTATTGCTCGACGTCCAGGTGATCGTCCGGCCGCCGAGCGCGTTCCCCGCGCTGTCCTTCGGCACCGCCGAGAGCTGCAGCGTCCGCCCCATCACCAGGGTCGCCGCCTCCGGCGTGACCGCGACCGTCGCCACCGGGGCCGGGATCACCTTCAGCACCGCCGAGCGGCTCTTCCCCTCCGCCGTCGCCGTCACCGTCGTCGTCCCGAGCG
>CAZXGO010000197.1:0-3834 GCA_964640035.1 uncultured Chitinophagales bacterium | reverse complement strand
TGGCGTCCACCGTGGCTTCGAGGCCTTTGTTGGGGGCGAAGCAGAGTGCGTTATGGATCTGCTTGAACTCTTCTGCGGTAAGGGTGACTGCGGTATTCATGGGTGGCTCCGTTTGTTTACTGTATGTTCTTATTATAGGCTCAATGGACCAAAAAGTCAACCGTTTTTTCCTGGGCTTGCAGGCGCAAATATTCAGCGTTGAGCTCGGTGATCTTTAACTCGGTCCGGGTGTTGGCTTCTGGGCTGAGTTCACCGCGGATCTCGCACAGATAGATCAGCTCTTCTACCACATCGTTCAGGGTCTTAGCCACGGATGTTGCCTCCATCGTTGATGAATCGGATCGCTTCGTCGATACACATCTTGGCACGGACGATGTCATCGTACTCCATGAGTTCCTGGGCATCGCTGAGGATGCTGTAGGCCTGGCCCTCGGGTTCGAAGAAGAAGCCACGCTCGTCGCCGGTGTAGAATCGCTGGATGGTGATCTTCACGCGGTTGAGTGTCTGGCGAGCATCTTCGGCTTCGCCCCAGTTCAACTCCTTCCAGGCAGCACCCAGCATCTCTTCGATGATCTGCCGTGGCTGGCGGGTCGCCAAATAACTGTCCACTGCTTCTTCCACTTGTTCACGGGTGGCACCAAACATGCGGACTTCACGCTTTTGGGTGTCTGTGAGTTCTTGGTAGATCGCTGTGGTCATATGTGGCTCCGTTTGTTTACTGTATGTGCTTATTTTAGGCCCAATAGCCCAAAAAGTCAACCGTTTTTTGGCTAAATTTAGCCTAGGTTAGTGCGCACTTACCTTTGTTTCCGGTAAGCAGCCACTAACTTATCGGTGAGCTCGTCCTGGATGCGGTTGGACCTGCGCGATTCGCGGATTTCGCCCAAGAGATAGGCCAGGTACAAGGCGTTGCAAAAAAGCGACACAGTGATGATGGTGTTTACGGTCTGCATATTGGTCCTTTCAATGTATGCATCCATTATAGCGCGAAACTGGGCCGTGGTCAACCAATGACCCTACAGTCTGTAGGGTTATCATTAAAGTGGTAGGAAATCATATTGCGCTGCAATATAAATAACCATGCAGTGCCACAAGCCCTGCGATACCCTCAATCTCAAAAGGAAATGGAAATGAAATCGATACTACACCGCATCTACTGCTTCTTGGAAAGCATGGGTCGCGCCCGCGCCGCTGGTCAACTGGCCCGCGCTGGTCAGCACGAAATGGCCCGAAACATCATGATGGAAAAGAACACATGTTGCTGAAATGGTTCAGTGACCTCATGGAACGCTGGACACAGAGCGAGATGGATCGCTATTTCGAGTCTGTGAATCCTGATTCCATCAAAGACATCGATCAAGTGCTCCGCAGCCGCGGCTGGATGTGATCATGCGACAAGTCTGGCAGGAAGCCACCGACCACTCCGTGTGGTTGTACTTCCGACTCAGATATCCCAGTAACTGGCGATACTACTGGCTGAACTACGAGACCACCGGCGAAGTGCTGTGGTAGGTCAGTGGAACTACCTAGAGAAAAACAGCCCTAGGAAATAGATCATCAGCAGCCCTGAGTTGACCGTGATCATGGCGCGATCCTGTATGCGGAAACTCCACCACAAGAACAACACGCTGCCTATGTTCAGCAGGTAGACGTTGAGCGGGTCTATCCGCAAGCTGGTACACAACGCCCCTGCCAGGGTGACCCAAGTGGCCACCCATTTCAATCCCACCGTCAGTGAGTCGGATCTATACACGCTTGTCGATGATCTGGTCGGCCAAGCCATACTCCACGGCCTGCTGTGCGCTCATGAAGTTGTCACGCTCCATGTCACGACTCAGGGCATCGAAGGTCTTGCCCCGGCTGTTGTGCTTGACATAGATGTTGGTGAGGTTACGCTTCATCTCCAGGATCTCGCGCACCTGAATCTCCATGTCAGTGGCTTGACCACGCGCACCACCTGAGGGCTGGTGTATCATGTGGCGTGCGTTGGGCAGCATGAAACGACGTCCGGGTTCACCTGCTTGCGCGATCAGGCTGCCCATGCTACAGGCCTGCCCCATCACGTAAGTCTCTACCGGGCACTTGATCAACTGCATGGTGTCATAGATGGCCATGCCTGCAGTGACCACGCCACCGGGGCTGTTCACGAACATGGTGATGGCTTGGCTGGGATTCTCTGCTTCCAAGTAAAGCATCTGCGCCACGATGAGGTTGGCCATCTGGTCATGCACCTCGCCCTCCATCATCACGATGCGCTCTTTGAGCAAGCGGCTGTAGATGTCATAGGCACGCTCGCCTGCTGAAGTCTTTTCGATTACCATGGGCACTAGGGCCATAATTCCTCCTTGATGTATGATGTGTTATTATACGACATCCTGATGTCAAAGTCAAAAGAAAACCTGGACATAGGTCCAGGTTTCCGAGCCAGTAGAGATTACTTCTTGGCTTCAGCTTTTTTGTCGGCCTTTTTGTCGGCTTTCTTTTCAGCTTTCTTAGCGTCTTTCTTGGCTTCGGCTTTGGCTTCGGCTTTGGCAGGAGCTGCAGGCGCTTTGGCGGCATCGGCAGCAAAAGCCGATGTAGCAATACCCATGATCAGGGCGGCAACTACGTTTTTCATGATGTCTCTCTTTCAGAAAGGAGTACCAAGATTCGCATGGTACCCTAATATTTAAGTGCTGCTAGAACATCAGTAAGCCGAGTCCTAGGTGTTTTGGAGATATTCCTAGGAAACTATCCTATCAATCCCGACAGCCGCGCTATGGCTAGATCCTCAGGATCGTATTCTTCGCACCAAAGCTCCACGGTCTGCGAGTAACCATTGACACCCAGCCGCCATAGAGTGGGTGCCAATCCGGCTTCGGTGAGGCGCCGGGCTTCGTCGGTGCGTTGCCAATCACCGATGGCGATGCCGGCATAGATCACTGGGTCGTCGGGGTCACCGATGTCCAAGGACCCTACCTTCACTGGCGCTGTCACAGCCAGCCTCCGTGATCCAACACCATCCGGGCCATGGCGCAGTCATCCTGGCTCTCGAAACTCAACACCACGTCTATGGTGTCGTGGTAAAGGTTGACGGAATGGTGCTGATATCTGGTCACATCGACGGTGTGTATGCCATGCTGGGCCAAGATCTCGCGGGCTTGATCCACAGCGGTGTTGATGGCCTGCTGTGCCTGCACATACTCGTTGCCGCTCATGTCAGGCCATAACCGGGCCTGCTTGTAGATCAAGCGATGTCCCGATTTCAACGCCCACCTAGACCCGCGTATGCCAGCCTGGCGATCTGGCTAGAGACCCAACCAAACGCCAGGAACCAAACGCCTTGTAGTGCCAAGGCGCCGGGCCACCCGATGGCCGTCCAGTTCATGATCAACCATGCTTCAGCGCCAGCGAACAGCAACACGATGCCCAACACGATGCTGAAACCCGCCCACATGAAGAAGCGGCTGATCAGCCTGCGTTCGCCGTGCGTGTCACGCATCTGCGTCTTCCTGTGTGGGCAGTGGACCGCTCTCGCGATGTTGCACGATGTAGTTGGCTTTGGGGAAGGCCAGACGCAGGGCTTTGTCCAGTTTGCGCTCGAGTTCTTCGCGCCGGTTGGCAGTGATCTCATGCGTTTCGGGTGCTCCGTCGAACACTTGGCTGACAGCGGTCTCGCCCTGTGGTGTCCAGTGCCCGATCCATTTGCCGCCCTGCTTGGCCACGTCTACGGTGATGTGTACGATCATTGGTGTCTCCATGTTGCTTGTATATTAGCAGTGATCTGCTGGCATGTCAAGTGGCGCGACTGGCAGGGATCGAACCTGCGACCCACAGCTTAGAAGGCTGTTGCTC
>CAZXGO010000196.1:0-3849 GCA_964640035.1 uncultured Chitinophagales bacterium | reverse complement strand
GACGCCTCCAAAATGTCTCGATTCTTCTTTGATTCTCGAAACACGTACTCTGCGAGTGAGTCCGGCGTGGGACACTCAAACTGTGTGGTAATTCGTACAATTACAAGCCAGCGTACGTCTGTTTCGATCCCTTGGCTGCGTCGCTCTCATTCGCTGCCGACGACCGTTTCGGATTGCGCCCTCGCAGGAACTCCGCGTGTAACGCATCGTAGTGCGCGATGTCCTTCTTTGACAGAGAAGGCTTGCCCGCGAGCTCCTTCGCTGCGGCGACGTCGATAGACTCGACAGCAGGTATTTTCGTCGGCGCACTGACGCTTTCATCACCTGCCTCTTTTGCCGTGAGATACGTTTTAATCGCGCGTCTTGACGCACAATTTCGGCACTCGTCCACAAACGACGAAAGGTCGGCGCCTGAGCATCCATCCATACCTCGTGCCAAACCGATGAGATCTACGCCCGACGCGATGTCTACATCTCGAATCAATCTGCGCATGATGTCGGCGCGAGTGTCCGCGTCCGGCATCGGCATGTAAAGCACGTGATCCAGGCGACCTGGTCGCAGGAGCGCTGGATCGATGACGTCTGGACGGGACGTCGCGCAGATGACGAAAACACCGACGAGCGAATCGACCCCATCAAGTAAAGTCAAGAATTGGTTCACCATGCGATCGGTAACACCACCATCAGTGCTGCCTCTTCTCGGCACGAGCGAATCAAATTCGTCAAAAAAAAGCGCGCAAGGTGCAGCTTCTTGCGCGCGACGGAACAGACGTCTCAACTCGCCCTCTGACTCACCGTAGTACTTGCTGAAGAGCTCAGGTCCTTTGATGGTGATGGAACGCAACTTTGCGTTGACAATGCACGCCTTCGCCATGGCGGTTTTTCCGCAGCCCGGAGCGCCGAACAACAAAACGCCCGTGGGAAGTCGCAACGGGCACTGCGCAAATATTTTTGGATGCCGAGCAGGAAGAGCGATAGCTTCGTCTAAAATCTCCTTGAGGTCATCGTATCCCCCGATTGTTTCAAACCCGCCCACGTAGTCGTCGATACCATCGCCGCGCGCGCCGTCTGACTTCCTCAAATTCGCTTGATCCTGCGGCACGTAATCGTCGATGACCTTGGACAAATCGAGCGACAAAATCTTAACGCCGCCGCGTCCGCCTTCTCTGTCCAACGCGCTTTCTATCGCTCGATCGATGATCACTCGCAGATCCGGAACGTCATACCCATCCGTGCGCTCAGCGTACAACGACGCGTCCTCTGCGTCTAGCTCCACGCCGAGATGCCTCGCGTACGAGAGCATAATATCTCTTCTCGCGTCCATCGCGGGCTTGCGAACTTCGAATTCATAGTCGAACACTTCGTTTTCTCTGAGCGGCTGAGCCAGCGCCTCCCGCTCGCTCGTCGTCGCTAGACACATGACGGTATCCGAGTCAGCGTGCTCCGTGATTTCATGCGCGATTATTGACGCGAGATGGTACACGTCGCCGTCACCTTTTGAATCCTCCTCCTCATTTGCCGAGCAAATGTGCTCAAGATTCAAAAAATAGCAAATTGATGGCTGTCGATCCTGTGCCGCGCTGAAAGCCGTGCGCAGTGCCTCGAGAGTCTTCACCGCTGGTTGCGGAAGCTCCGCACAGTTAATTTCGATGACGCAGCTCAGTGCCTTGATGTCTTCCGCGAGGATCTTGCAGAGCGATTTCACTAGTCGCGAACGACCGCGCTGCGCCCTTCCGGTGACGAGAATCCCGGGCGCCATGCCGACGCCGTACTTTTCGCGAAGTTTGATGGCGTCAAACCATAGGCTTGTTTTCAACAATTTCAGCGCCTCCTCGGTGTGGGCGCGCAGTGATTCACCAGGTATGTGCGCAAAGTCATCATCATCCGGAATGTGAGGCCACACAGTAACGCCAGGCGCTGGATTCCTCACCGCGTTGGTTGCCGCCAAACGTGTGGGCGCTCCGAGCTCGACTCTAACGTTATTACCATCAAGGAGACCGCTCAGCGGCACGCACACTGGTTGCTTGACCGGATCTTTCACGCGCTCTGACGCCGGATACTTGAACTCCAGCTCAAATATAGCGTTTGTCACATTTGCACAGCTACTCTGAATCTCGAAAACTACCGGCGTCTTCGAACTCAAGATGACAGCGCGCGCAGATGCATCTTCGCACTCTAGTGACGCTTGCTCGCGCATCCAAGCCGTGAAAATCGCTCGCGCGCAGCCATCGAGATAATCTGTTGATGGCACTCCATCCACGTCCAGCCGCGGTGCGTTGAACCCGAGCGCAACAGAGTGCAAGGGTCCAAAC
The DNA here is from genome assembly GCA_964640035.1 of uncultured Chitinophagales bacterium. GTDB lineage: Bacteria > Bacteroidota > Rhodothermia > Balneolales > CAYWCV01 > CAYWCV01. The sequence continues at coordinate 1,537 of CAZXGO010000196.1, read as the reverse complement.
GCTCTTGCGATTGTAAGAAGCGTTTTCCTCTTGGTAAAAATATCTGCAATAGGAGCGTCCGCCTCCTTCAAACCCACGGGAAGCGGCGGAAGCAGCGGTCGTAGGCGTACCGTGAACGTCGCGGGTCGTATCAGTTCTCCCTCGTCCATTTCTTTGATCCGGACGTAGTCCCCTTGAAACATTTCCAGCGCGCGAGCCGCCGACGTCGCCAACGCGACGTGCTGGGGAGCTACGATGCCTTCGTCCTTAACCACCATCACGCGAAGAAACAACGAAGGTAAGTCATCATCCGTGCGCGATAGATCGAACTCCCGCTCAAATGAGTACTTGAAGACGCGCACGACTGAGCCGTGTCGCAACTTGTGTTCCTCAGCCGTTTCCTTTTCCACCGCGATGGCCGTCGTCCACGGTACGCCGAGGGTCTGCTGAAAAGTTGCGGCATCGCTTTCACCGTAAGAGATTGATCGCGAGTGCTTGTGCAATATCTTTGCGCACTCGCCACTCGGATTTTGCAACCGTAACGCCGTCGAAGTCTTCGTCTCGTCGTAGTTTCTAAACCATTCGTTCAGATCTATGCCACCGGCGAATCGTTCATCCAAATCATCCAAACCATCGACGCTACCATTCGCGACATTCCACGGCTCGACGATGAGCTCCGTGTTTGGCGCCAACCGCGCGACGGTAACGTTTGGCGTGATGGAGCGTACGCGAAGGGAGAGCGGTTTTCCACCGCCAGGACCATAAAAGGGCACCGCCTGCCCGATCGCAGCGAGACCAATCTGCGATAGAAGCGTCGCCTCCATCGCCTCCGAGTGACCGAGAACTGCTTCCCAATCGTCGGCGGATAGCGGTGAGACCGTGACGCTCTCCGCGACAGCGCAGGAATCCGGCGCACCAAAACAGAAGCGCGCCTCCTCACCCTCCCGAATGTTTAACAACGTAGCCAACGCGTGCGGTACACCGATCTCGCGCGCGTTTTCGCCACCGGGAGTGACACCACCCGCCCAAGCTGCGTGTACGACTCGATGTTCCCGTCCGCGCCGAAACTCTAGCGTGACGTGTCTGGGATACTCACCGCCGGCGCTTCTCGATCTAAGCACGGCGGAGACCACATCCGGGGGTAACGTCACAAACGCGGTACGATCGTGCACGATCCTGATGACGCGCGTGGACCCGTCGACGCCCTCTAGCGCGCGATCGAAACCCGGCGGCGGACCGTCGTACGTCGCCCCGCCGTCCTCGACGCGCATGATCGCCCGAGCCCGATCGATCGAGCGCGTCTCGCGCTTCGCTCACTCTACCACGCGTCACTCAGTACGACCACTTCGCCGCTTCTTTCTCCTTTTGCAGCGTCAGCGGCGTTTTCACCACCGGTTTCGCCTTTTTCGGTTTGGGTCCTTGCAACTTTTTGTCCAGCTCCACGCCCTCCGGGCGCTGCAGCAGACGAAACGTCCCTCCCGACGCGGTGGCCTTACGACTGAACTCGAGCTCGTTCTTCGCGTTCACCTCTCGCGTGATGTTCGAGCTCGCGGCGTGC
>CAZXGO010000195.1:0-3871 GCA_964640035.1 uncultured Chitinophagales bacterium | reverse complement strand
CTCTTCGTCATCGGGCTCAGCATCCAGGTCCACAAACATAGAAGATTGGTTCATGCTTGACTGAGACAGTGGAGACAACTCCTCCTCATTCGCTGGCTCAATTTCTTCAATAACAGAAACAATCTTATCCGTATCCTCGTAGTCAGTTTCATCAGGTTCGGCATCCAAGTCTACGAACATTGTAGATTGACTTATGGTTGCTTGAGACAGTGGAGATAACTCCTCCTCATTCGTTGGCTCTGTCTCTTCAATAACAGAAACGATCTTATCCGTATCCTCATAGTCAATTTCATCAGGTTCGGCATCTAAGTCTACAAACATGGAAGACTGATTAAGCGTTGATTGAGACAGTGGGGAGAGTTCCTCCTCATCTGTCAGTTCGCTATCCTCCACAACGGAGACGATCTTGTCTGTATCCTCATAGTCAGATTCATCGGGCTCCGCATCTAGATCTACGAACATAGAAGATTGGTTGATCGAAGGCTGTGACAACGGAGACAGCAACTCTTCATTGCCACTTGCATCCCCTCCAACAATTCCTAAGGAGGATCCTGTGGAGATCGTTGCCAGAGACCCTGGATTCACTACGGATGATTTTTTGTCCGTTTTGGGCGTATTTAGCGGATTTGATGGCTCATCGTCATCGGGCGAAATGTTTTTTCCAGCCTGACTAATTGGAGAGCGTGACAGAGGCGACATTTCCAAATCCTCTTCTTCACCTGGATTTTTCTGCTTCCCTGCGAAAGGTGAGTCAGAGTCTCCTGTCGAAATATCACTAAAGATAGATTCTGACGGTTCAATCGGTGCCGTAGCCTTTGGAGGGGGAGGTTCAGTTCCATGAAATAACCAGTACCAAGCTCTCGAGAAATCATGGAGAATTAGATAGTTGACAGGAATGATCAGCAGCGTGGTGAACGTAGCGAATAAGACACCGTATCCTAAGGAAACAGCCATAGGAATCAGAAATTGTGCTTGAGTACTTTTGTCAAAAATCAAGGGAGTCAAGCCCGCAAAGGTAGTGAGAGATGTTAGCAAAACAGGACGGAAGCGAGCTACTCCAGCCACTTTGACGGCTTCTGCGACACTCATACCCTGCTCTCTTTGCAGTCGATTGATGAAATCCACCAAGACCAGACTGCTATTGACGACTACACCCGTTAGCGCCAGGATTCCCATCAAACTCATGATCGTCAGGTCTAGGTCCATCAGCCAATGACCCAGCACCGCTCCAAGAGCTCCAAAGGGAATCGCCGTCATCACAATCAGCGGTTGTAAGTAAGAGCGGAAGGGGATAGCCAGCAGGGCGTAGATCGCAAAAAGAACCCCTGCCAATCCAAAAATTAGGGTATTGAAAGAGTCTCTTTGTTCTCGGGCTTCTCCTTCCAGGGAATACTTGACGTTGGGATAGAAGCGGATCGCTTCCTGGAGGAAAGTCTCCAAGTCACTCTTGATGGCTTCCAGGTTGGCCTGCTCTTTATTGGCATCTGCCGTAACATTCATCGTTCTGTTCCGATCGATGCGCGTAATCGCTGCCGGAGTTCTTCCAGGTTCCAGACTCGCAACTTCGGCAAAAGGAACGGCTACCCCTCCTGGCGTTCGGATCGTCATGTTTTGAAGGGAAGCAAGGGTCGCTCGTTCTTGCTCCGGGTAGCGCAGGATGACATTCACTTCATCACGACCACGCTGAATGCGTTGAACAGTGATTCCGAAAAAGCCCTCTCGTACCTGACGTGCCAAGTCATCTAACCGAACTCCTAGAGTTTCGGCGGCTGGCAGCAGACGCAACTGCAATTCCTCCTTGCCATCAGACATGCTGTCTTCAATATCAAAGACGTTTGGATAGGTACCGAGTTGAGTCTTCAATTGATCAGCAACTGCTTGTAATTCATCAAAATTGCTGCCTGAGAGCTGAATATCAATCGGACTCGAGGTTCGGCCAAATTCTGCTCGGAAATTCAAGCTTTCTGCACCCGGTAGGGGGCCAATCAATTTTCGCCATTCACGAACAAGATCATTACTGGTTACTTCAATTTTTCGCTTCTCAGGTGCCTCAATTTCGAAAAAGACTCGTCCTCTGTTGCTCTGACCAGATGAACTTCCACCGGTAGTTCCACTGTTTGAAAGAATGTTGATCACAACACTTTGCCCAGTATCTGGATCTCGATACTTATCTTGAAGCTGCAAAGCAGCCGTAGTGATGCGATCTACATAAGATGAAGTTGTCACAAACGGTGTTCCAGCTGGCATCACCAGTGTGGCGGTTGCAACTTCACTTTGAATTCTTGGAAAGAAAACAAAGCGCATCCAGCCACTCATGATCAGTGCTGTCAATAACGCACCACTCACAAAAAAGATTGCTAGCGTGAGGTAGCGTTCATTCAATGAAAGGCTGAGCAGTGGTCTGTAGATTCGGAAGATAAAACTTTCCAAGCCATCAGCAAACCAGCGTTGTACTCTGGAAACATGACGGAGGATTGCCCCTTCGTGATCCAGGCGAATACCAGCAAGATGTGCCGGTAGAATCCACTTGGATTCAATTAGTGAGAAGAGCAACACGGGAATCACAATCATCGGGATTTGTGAGAAGATTGCTCCTCGTACTCCTTCCACCATCAATAGTGGGACAAAGGCCACCATGGTTGTCAGCACCCCAAATGTCACCGGAACAGCCACTTCTACTGTTCCTTTCTCTGCTGCCACTTGAGGCGAGGTTCCACGACGTAGATGGCTGTAGACGTTCTCTCCAGTGACAATCGCGTCATCCACCACAATGCCCAACACCAGGATGTAGGCAAACAAGCTGATGGTGTTCAGGGTAACTCCAAGTTCTGGCATCAACAACGCACTCCCCATGAAACTGACGGGGATCCCTATGCAAACCCAAAAGGCGACAGAGGGATGGAGAAATAATCCCAGTAGGAGCAAAACAAGAATTCCCCCTTGAAGGGCACTATCGGTAAGTGTCTGAAGACGTGCCGAAACCGTCTTTGAGCGATCCCGCCAGGTTTCCAATGTGATTCCTGCGGGAAGCAAAACACTCTTCTCAGCAATATATTTCCGAACAGCCGCCGCTACAGTGATTGCGTTCTGGTCACCAATTCGATAAACCTCGACCGTAAGTGCCGGTTGCCCATTGAACTTGGTAATGATTGGAGTTTCATCGAAGTCATCCTTGATTGTAGCAATATCTCCAAGTCGTAACCGAGTCCCATCTGGCCTGGACAGGATCACCAGATCCGCATAATCCTCCTTGACATAAGCCTGACCTTTGGTGCGAATTAGCACTTCTCCGCCATTGGTCTTGATGCTGCCTGCAGAAAGATCCAGAGACTGTCGGCGGATGATGTTGGAAATTTCACTGAGGGTCAGTCCAAATTCTCGCAACGTTCGTTCTGGAATTTCAATGGACAGCTCGTATGGTCGGATTCCCTCTACTTGGGCTTGAGTGACTTCGGGGAGAGCGCGTATATCCTCCTCAATCTGTAAAGCCATATCTCGCAATTCACGCTCACCAAGGGGGCCGGCTAATGCTACACTGATCACTTCTCGTTGCCATGCAGGGATACTGATCGCAGGGCGTTCCACCTCATCTGGAAGAGTGTTCAGGCCTTCAACACGAGTCGTGATTTCATCTTTGATGAGTTGGGGATCGTAGCCATTTTCTAACTCAATCCTGATATTCGAAGAACCCTCTGAGGAGGTCGAGATCATCTTCTCTATGCCTTCAATGTCTTGAATCGCCTCCTCAATACGCACTGTTACTCCTTCCTCGACTTCTGAAGGGGGTGCCCCTGGGAAGGAAGTGCGGATGTTGACGCGTTCAAGTTCAATCGAAGGAAAAACTTCGAGAGGGATCCTGGTGAAGAGCGAA
>CAZXGO010000194.1:0-3887 GCA_964640035.1 uncultured Chitinophagales bacterium | reverse complement strand
CGGCACGCTAAACGCGGCTGTGCATCGATGTGTCATCGGCCTGCTGGCCCTGATGGCCACGGGGGTGACCGAACCCTTTGGGCTATCCGTGGCCAATGGCGCCCACCTTGGGGGGCTCCTGGCCGGCGGCCTTTGGGGGTTCGCCCGGGCGCTTTGGCCTGGCGGGGGCAGGCCCCGCAGCGGCGCCTAGGGCGAGGCGCGGCGCTCCCCGTGCTATGCTTTTCGCCGTTTCCTATCCCCCTTTGGAGGTGCCCCCGGTGAGCGAAGCGCCCGCCTTTCCCAGCAACTTTGTGGAAACCGCGCAGACCCTGGATCGCGCGACCATTGATGCCCTGCGCGAAGCCGTCGCCCTCGGCCGTTGGCCCAACGGAGCGCGGCTGTCTAAGGAACAGCAGGGCCTGTGCCTTGAGGCGGTGCTCGCCTGGGAGCACCGGCATCTGCCGCCGGAGGAGCACACGGGCTACGTCCCGTCCCCGCAGGACGCCTGCGGCAGCGCTCCCGAGGCGCCGGCCCCCCTGCGTTGGCTCGACGACGCGTGAGCGGCGAGCTTTCGCACCGGGCCACGGGCACGTTGGAGAAGCTGCGGGCCACGGTGGATGACACCGGCACCGTTGCCTATCGCTTGCCCCTTGGGGATGAGGAAATTGCCCTAAACCCGCTCCTCGGGCAGCGGATTCAGCTGCGCTTTGAAGACGCGATCTATTGCACCGCCTGCGGTCGGAAAACGAACAAGAGTTTTAACCAGGGCTACTGCTATCCCTGTTTTCAGAAGCTGGCCGCCTGCGACAGCTGCATCGTGAGCCCGGAAAAGTGCCACTTCGCTGCCGGCACCTGCCGGGAGCCCAGCTGGGCCGAGCAGTTCTGCATGACGGACCACTGGGTGTACCTCGCCAACAGCACGGGACTGAAGGTCGGGATAACTCGGGGGAATCAGGTGCCGACGCGTTGGCTGGATCAGGGCGCCAGCGCCGCCGTGCTCTTCGCGCGGACCGCCACGCGCCACCTGGCGGGGCTCGTGGAGGTGATCCTGAAGGCCCACGCTGCCGATCGCACCCAGTGGCAGCGCCTGCTGAAGGGGCCGCCGGAGCCCGTGGATCTATTGGCGGCCCGGGAACAGCTCTGGGAAACCTGCGCCGACGCCCTGACCGGGCTACAGCAGGATCACGGACTTCAGGCGGTGCAGCGGGTCACGGGCCCGGAGCTATGGCAGGCGGCCTATCCCGTCACTGCCTACCCGGCGAAGGTGAAAGCCCTGGCTCTGGAAAGGCTCGGTACGGTGGAAGGCACCCTCGAGGGCATCAAGGGGCAGTACCTCCTGCTCACCTCGGGGGTCATCAATATTCGAAAATACACGGCGCATCAGGTGGCTTTCTTCGCGTCCTAGGGCGTAGAGGCCTCCCCTTAGGAGAATGGTCATGGCGTACAAGGAAGGGCAGCCCCAGGCAGTGCTGCGCGAGGCCTACGAGCCCCCGGCTTACCTGCTTGATCACACCGATCTCACCTTTGAGCTGGCCGAGGGCGTCACGGAAGTGACGGCGGCGCTGGCGCTCCGCCGGGCCCCGGGGCAGGAGGCCGTGCCCCTCGTGCTCCAGGGCCAGGCGCTCGAGCTGCTGGGGCTCGCCCTCGACGGCGTGCCCCTGAGCGGCAATGAGTACCGCATCGAAGGAGATACGCTCGTGGTGCCGGCCATGCCGGAGCAGGGCACGCTCACGATCAAAACGCGCATCTTCCCGGAGAAAAATACGGCGCTAGAAGGGCTCTATCGCTCCGGGGGGATGTACTGCACCCAGTGCGAGGCGGAGGGCTTCCGCCGGATCACCTACAGCCTAGATCGCCCCGATGTGCTCTCCCGCTACCGCACCACGATCCGCGGGGACGGCGCGACCCTGCCCATCATGCTGTCCAATGGCAATGAGGTGTCGCGGCAGATGCTGGCCGACGGGCGCCAGGAAGTGGTGTGGGAAGACCCCTTCCCCAAGCCGTCTTACCTTTTCGCCCTCGTGGCCGGGGATCTTCAGTGGATCGAGGATCGTTTCCTGACGGCCTCGGGGCGGGACGTGACCCTGCGCATTTACACCGAGCCCCACAACATTACCCAGGTGGACTACGCCATGGACGCGCTGAAGCGCTCCATGCGCTGGGACGAGGAGACCTACGGCCGGGAGTACGACCTCGACATCTTTATGATCGTGGCGGTGGACGATTTCAACATGGGCGCCATGGAAAACAAGGGGCTCAACATCTTTAACACCTCCTGCGTGCTCGCCACGCCGGAGTTCACCACGGATCTTGGTTTTCAGCGGGTGGAAGCCGTGGTGGCCCACGAGTACTTCCACAACTGGTCTGGGAACCGGGTGACCTGCCGCGATTGGTTCCAGCTCTCCCTAAAGGAGGGCTTCACGGTGCTGCGCGATGCCCAGTTCTCCGCCGATCAGAACTCGCCCACGGTGAAGCGCATTGAGGATGCGCGCTTCCTCCGGACGGCCCAGTTCGCCGAAGACGCAAGCCCCATGGCCCACCCCGTGCGCCCGGACAGCTATCTTGAGATCTCCAATTTCTACACCCTTACGGTGTACGAGAAGGGCGCCGAGGTGGTGCGCATGATGCGCACGCTGCTGGGGGCGGAGGCCTTTCGCCGGGGGACGGACCTTTACTTCGATCGCCACGACGGGCAAGCCGCCACCTGCGAAGACTTCGTGCTGGCCCTGGAAGCCGCGAGCGGCGCCGATCTGACCCAGTTCCGGCGCTGGTACAGCCAAGCGGGGACCCCCGTGGTCTCCGTGCAGAGCACCTATGTCGACGACACCCTCACCTTGACCTTCGAGCAGCTCGTGCCGCCCACCCCGGGCCAGCCCTCCAAGGCCCCCATGCACATCCCCTTCGTGCTGGGGCTGCTCAATGAGGCGGGGGAAGACCTCTTGCCGGGAGATTTATCCATCACCGGCGTGGAAACGACGGCTCGGCCTGCGGAGGCCAGCGTGCTGCTCCACCTTCGGGAAGCGGAACATACGGTCACCATCAGCGGCCTTTCCGGCCCGCCGGCGCTTTCTCTGCTCCGGGACTTCTCCGCGCCGGTGAAGCTTGTGGTGGCGCAAAGCGATGAAGAGCTGGCGTTCCTGATGGTGCATGACAGCGATGGCTTCGCTCGTTGGGATGCGGCGGATCGCCTCATGGCGCGCATCCTATTGAGTCGCCTGGACACCCCCGACGCCCCGGTGCCTGCGGTGCTTTCCGAGGCCTTCGGCGCTCTGCTGCAGGCCGCCTTCACCGCCCCCGATGACGGGGAAGGGAAGGCCATGCTGGCGGCTATGATGACCCTGCCGGCGGAAGAGGCGCTTGCTCAGCTCGTGCCCGTGGTGGACGTACACGCGCTTCACGAAGCTCGGCGCCAACTGCGCAATGCGCTGGCCCGTACGCACCGGGATACCCTCGCGACGCTCTATGCGACGGATGAGGCCCGGCCCTACGCGCCGGATTCGGCGGGTATTGCGAACCGGGCGCTGATGAATCTCGTGCTGTCCTATCTCCTGGCCTCCGGGGATGAGGCAGCGGTGGCGCTTGCGGAGGCGCGCTACGCCCAGGCCGATAACATGACCGATCGCTTAGGCGCCCTTCGCACCCTGGTCTGGAGCGACCAGCCCGCCGCTCAGGCGGCGGCGGAGCGCGTGCTCGACGCCTTCTATGCGCGGTACCAGGATCAGCCTCTGGTGGTGGATCAATGGCTCAGCACCCAGGCGCTCATCCCCGGTGCGGAAACCCTCGCGCGGGTGGAAGCGCTCACGGCCCATCCGGCCTTCGATGCGCGCAACCCCAACAAGCTTCGCGCCTTGCTCGGGGCCTTTGCGGGGCAAAACCCCACTGCCTTCCATCGCCCCGATGGGGCCGGG
>CAZXGO010000193.1:0-3913 GCA_964640035.1 uncultured Chitinophagales bacterium | reverse complement strand
GTCGATGACTGTGAAGGCTGACGCGCCGCTGAAGCCTGCCTCCCAGTTCCAGTATATCGGCCAAGAAACCAAGCGGGTCGATGCCATCGCCAAGTCGACGGGCACAGCGCGGTTCGGGATCGACGTGGATATTCCTGATATGCACTATGCCGTGGTGGTGCGTGCGCCCGTGGCCCGAGCCAAAGCGCAGTCCGTGAATGCCGCTGGCGCCCAAGCCATGCCTGGCGTGATCAATGTTTTCGAAATGAGCACCGGTGTGGCGGTGGTGGCCGAGACGTTCTGGCAGGCCAAGCAGGCCGCCGCAAAGGTCGAGGTGCAGTGGGAATCCATGCCCCTGGAGGCAGTCGACACCGCGACATTGCGTGCGGATTACGCCGCGGCTCTGGATTCTGGTGACGGCGTCGAGGAACCCAACGAAGGCGACATTGCCGCAGCGCTTGAGACCGCTTCGAAGACCCATGAAGCCGAGTACTGGGCGCCCTTGCTGTCCCACTCGCCGATGGAGCCGATGAATGCGGTGGTGCGCATCGACGGTGAGGAGGCCGACGTTTGGACGGGCATTCAGTTCCCCTCAGCGGTGCCGGGGCTGGTGTCACGTGTGGCGGACATTCCGGCTGAGAAGGTGCGCTTTCATCAAACCTACCTCGGTGGCGGTTTCGGTCGACGGGGTTCGCCGTCCCACATCATTGAAGCTACCGAGATTGCCAAAGTGTCCGGCAAGCCAATTCAGCTGGTTTGGACGCGCGAGGACGACATTCAGCAGGGGCCTTTCCGCCCAGCGTCGCTAATGCGCATTAAGGCGGGTGTCGATACTGACGGCAATCTGATCGCTTGGGACGCCGCGCGCGCCGGTGCCGATATTTCCCCCGATACCTTCCGTTCGTTGTTGCCGGCCCTCTACTCATGGATGGGCGATGGGATGATCGAAGGCGTCGCTAATTTGAGTGAGTGGTACTTCGAGAAATTTGCGACCGATGAGTCGAGTACCGAGGGGTTGTTTGAAGACTACGATCACCCCAACACCCGGGTGACCCACATGACGGTCGATCACGAACTGCCCATGACTTTCTGGCGCTCGGTGGGGCATTCCTACACCGCGTTTGCTAAGGAATCGATGATCGATGAAATGGCCGAGGTCGCGGGTATGGATGAAGTGGCGTTCCGTTTGCAGAACACCCAGAACGCGCCGCGCCTCAATAACGTGATTCGGGTAGCGGGTGAGCACATGGCCAAGATGAACCCGCCCGCGGGCCATCACCTTGGCTTTGCGGCGCATCATTCGTTTTTTACCGACGTGGCCGAGATTGCCGAGGTGTCGGTGGAGAACGGCAAGATCCGCGTGCACAAGGTGACCTGCGTGCTCGACTGCGGTCAGGCGGTGAACCCCGACATCGTGCGTTCACAAATCGAGGGCGGCGTGATCTATGGCCTCACCGCCGCGCTCTACGGTGAACTTAACCTCGAGGCGGGGGCGATCAAGGAAAGCAACTTCCACGATTACCCCATGCTGCGTATGAATGAGTCACCCGAGATCGAGGTTGTGATTATCGACAGCGGGACCAAGCCCACCGGTGTGGGCGAGCCAGGGCTACCGCCCATCGCGCCTGCCGTGGCCAATGCGGTGTACAAGGCCACGGGCAAGCGCCTGCGCTCACTGCCGCTGCAGTTGGCTTAAGCACCGAGAGGACTATCGGGTGGCTTGGCCCACCCGATGCTTCCATTTCCCACTTCTGAAGGTTGTGCAGGTCAGTTTTCGCTGGCGTTCCTGCCTTCGGGCTCATGGTTGCTGTTGCCTCCGGTCAAGAGCACCTTTCATGCAATTCTCCGCCCTAGTACGTGAGCCCCGCCCCAGAGCGTTTGCGTTCTGGGGCGCTGTCTATCATCGATAAAGGTCGCTGCACGGGTGGCGAAACGCGCCCCAGCCGATACACTGCCTCGGATTAAATAGTCTCGTCGGAGAGTGGTGAGGATGGATGTAGCAGATCGAGTGGTATTGATTACCGGCGCCAGTTCAGGTGTGGGTGCCGCGTTGGCCACCAAACTAGCCGAAATAAGCGCGCGGGTTGTGGTGAACTACAGCCGCTCCGCCGGGGCGGCGGAAGCCGTTGTCACGCAGATCACGGCTGCAGGCGGCCAAGCGCTCGCGGTACAGGCAGATGTCTCGGAGGAGACCGACTGCAAACGACTGGTTGCCACGACCCTCGAGCAATTTGGGCAGCTCGATGTATTGGTGAACAATGCCGGCACCACCACCTTCGTCCCCCATGACCAACTCGACGCCCTTACTGAGGATATTTGGCTCCGCACACTGCGGGTTAATCTGGTCGGTGCTTTCATGATGTCGCGCGAAGTGGCGCCCCATATCGAAGCCGCTGGGGGTGGCGAGATTGTTATGACCTCGAGTATTGCGAGCACAACCGCTAACGGTAGCTCGATCGCCTACTGTGCCTCTAAAGCCGGTATGAACAGCCTGACCCGCACGCTGGCCAAGACGCTGGGCAAGAAGAAGATCCGTGTGAATGCGGTTCTGCCCGGCCTGATTGACGGAGACTGGGCCTTTAATACCTGGGGCGGTGGTGATGCCGAGCAGTACGAGGGACTCAAAAAGATGTTCTCGGATCAGACGCCGCTCGGGCACGTGGTCACACCAGAGGATGTCGCCGACACCATTTTGTCATTGATCACCGGTTCTGATTATGTCACCGGGCAATTGGTCACGTTGGACTCCGGCTTTACGTTGTAGCGCTCACCTGCGGCGCGTTGGGCCTTTTAGTTTGCTGATGGTTACTAGATCAGCCCAATGACACTCAGGCGGCGTTCACCCCCGGAATCGCCGCCAACAGCGATTGAGTGTAAGCCTCTTTGGGAGAATCAAACACCTCGGCCGTCGCCCCTTGCTCGACCAACTTGCCGTGGTACATCACAGCAATGCGATCGGCAATTTGGCGAATCACCGCCAGATCATGCGAGATAAACAGCATGGTCAGGCCATATTCTTTGGTGAGGTCGGCGAGCAGGTCGAGAATCTGTGCCTGAATGGTCACGTCCAGCGCCGAGACGGGCTCGTCCGCCACAATGAACTCAGGCCGTGTCGCGAGCGCACGGCCAATGGCAATACGCTGACGCTGCCCGCCTGAGAACTCGTGAGGATACTTGCGAACGAAGCTTCTGGCTAAACCCACGTTGTCCATGAGCTCGCGTATCGCCTGATCCAACCCTGCCTTATTGACCAGACCATGCAGTAATAGGGGTTCGGCCAGCGTGTCATACACGGTCATCCGCGGGTTCAACGAAGCGTAGGGGTCTTGAAAGATCATCTGCATGCGGTGGCGGAACTGCTTGAGCGCGCGGCCCTCCAGCGATGACAGCTCAGTGTCTTCAAAGGTGATCTGGCCGCCTGTAATGGCTACGAGCCTGAGAATGGAGCGCCCCAGCGTTGACTTACCGCTCCCAGACTCGCCGACCAATCCGAGCACTTCACCGCGGTGAATTTCCAGCGAGACATCGTCCACCGCCTTTACGGGCTCGGCACCCGCGGTGGGGGTAAACCAGGTACGAAGATGCTCAATGCGAATCAGGGGGTCCGGCGCCACCGTATCGGCTGCCTTTTGCCCGCTGGGGATCGCCGCCAGTAATTTCTGGGTGTAGGGATGTTGAGGATTGTCAAAAATTGCCTGCGGCTGGCCGCTTTCAACGACCTTGCCTTTTTCCATGACCACGATTTGATCGGCGATATCGGACACCACAGCAAGGTCGTGGCTGATGAACAACACGCCGATATCGCGCTTGGTCTGGAGCTCGGCAATCAGCTTTAGAATCTGCGCCTGAATCGTCACGTCTAACGCGGTCGTGGGCTCATCCGCAACCAAGAGTTTTGGCTCGTTGATGAGCGCCATCGCGATCATGACTCGCT
>CAZXGO010000192.1:3244-3914 GCA_964640035.1 uncultured Chitinophagales bacterium | reverse complement strand
GCTAATTTCGCCGGTATAGGCACCATTGGGATATTGACTCACGTTTTGTGCTCCGATCCAAAGCTCGGAATCGTAGGCGATGTCGGCAGCTTCTGCCAAAAAAACAGATGGAGGACAGATTAAGACCTGAACTGGTAGTTCCTGATCCATTTCGTATCCGTCGATGATCGCTTGAGTAAGCTCGAGCGCCTCATCAGGATTTAAATTCATTTTCCAGTTACCAGCGATCAAAAACTCTCTCATCCTATTTTCCCTTCGATAGATTTAACCTGTTGAAATCAGACAACATCGTCCCCATGGTACCATTGTATTTTCGAACGATGTTCCCTTCCGCATCTACCATGAAGCGAACTGGTAAGGAAGAAATATTCAAACGCTGCAGAAAATCCCCTTGTCGCCAGGTACCCGCTTCAGCCAAAGGCCATAACTGATCGCGTTCCTGGAAAAAGCCATCAACGACGACCGTGTTATCTTCGATGGGCAAGGTAATAAACGCTACACCCAGAGGATTGTAGACATAAAAATAACCTTGCATCTGAGGGAATTGCTGTTGATAAATCTGATCTCTTAATGAGGCGATTTCAAGCACATACGGCGATCCCTTCAACGAATCCGAATGGAGGATGGCACCACCCTCAAGGGTAAGACTAAAGGTCGGCATAGGCTTACC
>CAZXGO010000192.1:0-3234 GCA_964640035.1 uncultured Chitinophagales bacterium | reverse complement strand
ATCCCTTCGAAATTTCATCGGTGTAGTCACGTTCGAAGGCTTGCATCTCTTTCATGGCCTCATCCATTCGCAAACTGTCGCTCAACAACTGCACGCGTGTCATATCCAGATACCGTCTGTTGTTGGTCTCTTTAGAAGTACTTTTTTGCCGGGCTAAAAAATCAAGCGTAGCATCGAGTCCTTTGACGCGGGTATATGCGGCAGTCGCCAGGATGGTTGCTGAGCGCTGAAGGTTTTCGTCCGTTTTGAGGTTTTCAACCCGATCTACCAACAGGGAATCATCCAGATTATCGAGAATAGACAAGGATTCAATCACACCCAGTCGTGATGCCAGTGTATTAGGATATAAGTTTTGCATATCCCAGTAGATATTGCTCCATTTCATGAGCTCTGTGGGAATGGAATCCTGACTCACCGCTCCGGCACGAAGGAAACTAAGTACACGCTCATAACTTCGCGTCACGCGATCGTAGGCACGGATAGCCTCGTTTTCGGGTGAATCAACCATAAAGGTGCGTTCGATATCCGGAAACTCAGCAGTAATTTTCACGCTATCTTCACGACCTAAAACGATTATCGCATTGGCGAGCTGTACTCCGTAGCGAGAAATCGTTATCGGATAGCGTCCTTGAGATGGCACCAAGGCTTGACTGCGGAAGTACCCTTTCTGATCAGTCGTAGCTTTGTATAGCGTATCCGGGCGACCCGTTGAGTCTGATAGCACAATATTGATGCTGAATCCGCTGAAATCGCCAGTGGAGTCAATACTATCTGCAACGGTGATGGAGCCGGATATCGTAGTTAAATAGGGGTAATCCTGAGCTTTGCCACAGGAGCCGAGAACGATCAGTAATGTGATCGTTAAAAATGAACGAATCATGATTTTCTTTTTCAAATCAAGCTTCCAGTTTAGAGGTTACAAGGCTGCGTACCATTTCAGGATTGGCTTGTCCACCGGTTTCGCGCATCACCTGACCCACGAAGAAGCCCAGTAGACCAACTTTACCACCCTGGTACTCAGCCACTTTATCAGGGAACTGCGCCAGAATACGATCAACGACCGGTTCAATGACGGAAGTATCTGAAACTTGCACGAGGTTGAGCTGTTGGGCCCAGTGTTCAGCCGACCCTTCATGTTCAACCATTGCATTGAATATCGTCTGCATAGCGGAGGAGCTGATGGCGTTACTTTCGCGAAGTTTCACCAAGCCGGCCAAACGCTCAGCCGAAACTGAAAAATCCTGTATTTCGATACTTTGCTCATTCAGGATACGGCGCACTTCCCCAATAATTACATTAGCTACTGGTTTGGGAGCATTTACATAACGTAGTACCTCCTCAAAAAAGTCGGCCATGTAACGGGTTTCCGTGAGCACGTGTGCATCGAACTCAGGCAGACCCATTTCGTTCATAAAACGAGCCCGGCGAACATCTGGCATCTCCGGCAATTCGGCTTTGATGTCAGCTAGCATCTGCTCGGTCACGATCACGGGTGGAATGTCGGGTTCGGGGAAATAACGATAATCATGCGCTTCCTCTTTGGAGCGCATCATCCGCGTCACCATCTTATTCGAGTCCCATAGCAAGGTTTGCTGAACGATGCTTCCACCGGATAAAACTACCTGTTTTTGGCGTTCGATCTCATAGATCACCGCACGTTCCACATTGCGAAAGGAGTTCATGTTCTTAAGCTCGGTACGCGTGCCCAGTTTTTCTTGACCTTTAGGACGAATGGATACGTTGGCATCACAACGAAGGCTACCTTCTTCCATATTGCCGTCACATATCTCCAGGTATTGAACAATCTGCTTGATTTTCGTGAGGTAGGCATAGGTTTCAGCCGGTGTACGAAAATCCGGCTCTGTCACAATCTCAATGAGAGGGGTTCCGGCACGGTTAAGGTCAACCAGGGTGCTATACGGATCCTGATCGTGGATACTTTTTCCTGCATCCTCTTCCATATGGATTCGGTTGATGCGTATACGTTTGGTCGATCCATCTTCCAATTCGATGTCGACATACCCGTCATAACAGATAGGAGTATCGAACTGGGAAATCTGATAGCCTTTGGGCAAATCAGGATAAAAATAGTTTTTTCGGGCAAAAATCGAACGTGGGGCAATCTTACAATGCGTAGCTAAACCCATTTTAATGGTGAAGCGAACCAGATTTTCATTGAGCACTGGCAGGGTTCCCGGGTGACCCAAACACAGAGGTGTGATATTGGTGTTGGGCTCACGACCAAATTCGGTCGATACGGGTGCAAAGGCTTTACTTTGAGTCAGCAACTGAGCATGGACCTCAAGGCCCATCACGGATTCGAATTCTACCACAAGATGATCTTTTAAGACGAATTATAGTACAGAATAGTAAAATACGGAAAAACAAGGAAGAATGAAGGCAGAAGAGCCAGTTCAATCATTTACAATCATTTACAATCACTTACAATCGCTAACGATCACTTACAATCACCTTCAACTCTTCAACTCTTCAGCTCTTCAGCTCTTTCTGCTCGCCGCTCTCACACCAGCTGCATCGTCACACAATGAATACTTCCCTGACCCCAGACAAGGTCTGCACAAGGAATGCCATACACCTTTCGATCGGGGAAGGCGCCTTTGAAAAAGGATAAGGCCTGGTCATCATGGCGTGGATCATACGTAGGAACGAGCACGCATCCGTTACCAATGTAAAAATTAGCGTAACTGGCCGGCACATGCTCGGAGCCATCCACCGTTGTGCCTTCAATACGCGTTTGTGGCAAGGGCAAGGTGTGAATGTCGAATGGCATTCCATCCGATGATGCTGTGGATCGAAGAATATCCAGATTTTCGGCCAGAGCATCGTAATTGACATCTGATCGGTCATCACAGACCATCGTCATAATCCGATGCTCACTCACAAAACGGGAAATATCATCGATGTGTCCGTCGGTATCATCACCAGCCAGACCATCATTTAGCCAGATGAGCTGATCGTGTCCCAAAAACTCTTGTAATCTGCTTTGAATCTGTTGATGGTCAAGTTCAGGATTTCGATTGGGATTGAGGAGCACGGATTTTGTGGTGAGTACTGATCCAATTCCATTGGTATCAATAGAGCCACCTTCAAGTACGATTCCGGGCTCAAAACGGTGAATATGATGACGTTCCCCATAGCGTCGGGGAACAGCATCATCCGCAAGTCCTTGGAAGAATCCAGCCAAACTATTCGGCTGTCTCTCCTAAACCAGGT
>CAZXGO010000191.1:0-3930 GCA_964640035.1 uncultured Chitinophagales bacterium | reverse complement strand
GAAACGGGGGAGGCCACCGAAACGATCCCGATGAACGACGAACACGTACGATGAAAAGAAAAAAAGTCTTGTAATGATGATACGAAATACTGATACACCCATTCTATTCACGACGCGTGGATTCGGACGACCAATCGAGTACTGCACAAATGACGGAGCGAGTGATGCAAATCTCTCCCGATGATGTCGTTGAATAGAAAATATTCTACGTAATTCATCGTTTACTAGTCGCCACCAAAAAATCTTGGGCGATGGTTTCACGATTTCTTCATAAAAAACACGTGCTTCATTCACTCGAGACTGTCGACTCGTTTCAGTTGAAGACTTTTGCGCGCGGATTCGAGCCGAGTCTGATGCTGACGCTGCACGTCGAACGCGCCGAAAATGTCTAGGTGATATCGAGCCTTTTCCAGCTCGACGACGCCATGCTCTCCGAGAACGTCGACGAGAGCGTTTCGCGCGCTGATTTCGATTCGAACGTCGCCGCACACGTACACGTGGCAACCACGCGCGACGAGATCGCGAATCTCAGCGGCGTGCTCTCGCATGACTGCATCGACGTAACGTTTCGGCTCGTCGGCTTGTCTCGAGTACGCGACGAGATACCTCGTGAGATGACCCTGCAGCACGGCTGCGTTGAACTCCTCCGCGTAGAGTTGGTTGTCTCGGCAGCGACAGCCAACAATCAACCACGCTTCGCCGAGTTCATCGAGCGAAGCTGTCGCACGATGTTCGATGAACCCTTTAAACGGAGCGATGCCAGTGCCACCGGCGATCATCAAGATGGGCACTTTGGGCGCGCGCGGCATGCGAAACGATGGAGCCGGGCGCATCTCGACCACGACGCTCGCGCCGAGAGGAAGCGTCGCAAGAAAATCCGAACAGAGCCCGAGGTGCATCCGAGCACCAGCTCCTGATCTGTACGTCAGTCGACCGACGGTGAGCGAAAAGACGCTGTTCCCAGCGTGCTTCGGCGAGCTCGAAACGGAATAATATCGAGGTCGAAGCTTCGGAAGCTTGAGCAACACATGTCGAAGCATGTCCAGGCCGCAACTTTTATCCCGACGATGCATCGTGGACAACGTCGGAAAGTGCTCAAATAGTGAGTACAGCCTCGCTCCAGTTAGATCGAGCCAGTCGCGTCGTACGTCTTCGTTCAACGCGAGATCTTCGATGTACGATTTGCACTCTTCGTCATCGACGTAGTGAGCCAACACTGACAAAACCGCCGCCGAGGGCTCAGCGGTAATATCCAAAATCTTAGTGAATAGCGTTCCGACGTTTACGCGATTCGGAATGGAGGGATCGATCGAGTTCTTGACAAGATACGCATCGCTCATTGGCAGCAACTCAAGATCGTCTTCATACCTCACGCCAAAATGCGCCGCGAAATACTTCGCAAGCGCCGCATTCGTTTGTGGCCAAACTGCGATGTGGTCGCCGGGCTTGTAGTACTCAACTTCATCCCGACTGTGTTGCAGTGTGAAATTCAACCAAACCGTGTTCATTCGAGCTCCATTGCCGAGGACAATGCGGTCGGTAAGCGTTGCATGCAGCCCGTGCTGATGTTCAACTAGCGTCATCCTGCCGTGTACGTCGCGCTGTCGAACGTGAAGAGCGAAAGACGGCTCAATCTTCGCACCGTTATCAAGATGCTCAACCATGAGATCTCGGAGGGACTTGGGGATGCGACCTTCGTTCAGTAACCAATCGAAAAAGCTCACCGCGTACGTTCGCATGGACGCGTCTTCACCATCGAGCTCATCACAGCACGTCGTCGGGTACATCTCGACGGCACCAGCAGACGTGAGCGCGGACGCAAATTGTTTTCCGCCGGCGCAGAACTTCGGGTACGCCCTCGATCCGAAAGCACAGACCGCGAACCGCTTACCTGCGCACACAGTGCGACCTTCTTCGGTTTTCATCCATTCAATGAAGCGTTCAGAGCCGTTCGGTACTTGACCCGACCCAGTCGTCGACGCCAGCAGCAAAACGAATTGGACGCTCTGCAGAAGGGACGCAAAATCATTGTCAGGGCTCGCGACGTTCACTGGCCGGATCATCGGCACGCGTTGACGAAGGAATGCCCACAACCATGACGCTCGAGACTCTGTGCGCCCGCCATCGGAAGCAACGAGGACGACTCCGCCGGAAACTGTCACCATTCGCTTGCGAAACTTTGCGGCCGCGACGGCAACGTGCATCGCCGATTGGGACAAACCGTGTGCGGTGAAGAAACCAGACTTTTTGGCGCGCGAAACGAGCGCATTCAAACTCATCCCCGCAACCAGAGCTGGCTTGATTGTGTACTCCGTCATCTTATTCAGACCCAAGTAGATCGACGACGTTGAAGACGCGGTCGGTGGAACGATCCATTTCCAGTTTCCTGGAGCGTATCCGCGAGTTTTCAATTCTTCGGCGTACCACTTTGCGAACGCTTCGGCGCACGTGTGATGGTCAGCGATGCTCACGCGGTCCCGTTTGAACGAGTGAAGCACGGCGTAATTAATCGCCGCAAGAGCGTGATCGCGCCAAAGCGTGTCATGCGTGGACGTGTCGATGCCCATGGCCTGCGCAATGTCGGGTAATAAATTGTATCGGCTTTCGTCACCGAAGTTGCGCGTCGCAATTTCTGTCACCATGTACCACCCGTTGAACGGCGCGGCGGTGTAGTGCAATCCGCCGAGATCCATCGTTATGTTCGACACCGCTGGGATACCATACCACTTTAAACCAAGCTGAGAGATACCGGGGATCTTGGGATGGCGAATTGGAATCTCCAGCCAGCACTCCTCGGGAAGTTCGTACACGGACGGCGCTGTGGACGGATCAATCTGCAATACGATCGGTAAGCGATCGAACATAGATTTCTTGCCTGAGCGAGGCGACCAATCGAAATACTTGTTCACAGTGTCCGTGAAATTCACCTCCGCCGGATCTCCCAGCACATTGTTCCAACCGCTTTCTCGATGTCCCGCGTACCGCATGAGCTGCGAATTCCAGATTCTCGGACCGTCATTCGTTCCCGGCGTCTGCGCTCGAAACACCGTCATGAGCACCGGAATATGATCAGCGTCCACTCCGCGACGCAAGTGTTCCTTTATCGCCTCGAACATCTCGTCATTTGTCGTCGCGCGCCGCGCATCGATGACGTCCAGAGTCCCCCAAAATTTCCTGTTGATACATTTGGGGGCGTTCCTCCATGCCACCCGGGCGCCGTGTCGTATCTCGTCAAGCGTGTGCTCGTACGTCCCCACGGCGTCGATCGACGCCATGATCTCGGCGATTCGAAGCTCTATTAGCGTCTCATCTAGCCCCTTCTCCTTGCCGTACAATCTTGCGTATTCTTCCGCCTCACGCTTGAGTCGCGCGTGCGCACTCTCTCCCAGGTCCCTCTCGCGCGTCGGCTCGCACCCGAGCGGACATACCGCCGGGTGCCGACCGTGCACGTATCCCGGGTACGGATCTGTCGTCACCTACGCGCGGCGTCAGTATCGAAATCTTCGCCGATAGAGAGCGACCGACCGCGGCTCCAACGACCGCTTCGATTCCTTCTTGTCCCGAGCGTGCCGCGCGCATCGACGCGCGCGCGAAAAGAAAAACGCCACGCACCGTCCCGTGGGCGTACGGACACCGATTCGCCTCCACGACACGGTCGCGATCGGACATACCGACGGCGACGCGCGCGAATCCGACGCGTCCGACGCGCGCGCGCGCGTCGGTTGTCGCAGGATGGAGTATGATGAAAGCATGGGTCAGCACTCAAGCATGAGTCAGCACTCGAGTACAACTGTAATTCACAACAACCGTGTGCACTCACACCAGTGGCGACGACATTAGAGAGTATAGGACAGTTGCGAGAGTTAGTCTTCATCGCGTCGCGCGCTGGTGAGCACTTTTAGTAGTACTCGGCGTCGCGCGCGATCGCGG
>CAZXGO010000190.1:1106-3945 GCA_964640035.1 uncultured Chitinophagales bacterium | reverse complement strand
TTGTTAGGAAGTATTCATGGAAACTCCCCGAGGAATATCTGAAATTGTTTGGGGGATAAATCTCTCGTATGCCGGTATCGGATGCCGGAAAATTTTTTTTGTTTGATTTAAGGGTTTTTTAAATGGTCCCCCTTATTAGGAGGTATTTATTGATAATGAAACACTTATTATTCATATTATGTGTTTTCTCCTTTGGTGTTCTCTATGGTCAAAACAATGAAAATTCCGAAGCGGTCTCCGAATGGACCAATATCTCCTATTTGGATCTGGATAACGATGTGATTAGTTCGAGCAACCTCAGTATGGGGTTCATCGGAGAATTTGCCATCCTTAGTTATAACGTGGTCTATGAGACCGGAAAATTAAATTATAAAAATGGGTTCTTTTTCTCCCATACACCGTCGTTTCAGTACGGAAAGGTGGGATATAACCATCGACGCGAGAAAACGTGGCAAAACGGTCTAAAACGAACAAATAACTTTAGTTTAACCCTTAGTGCCAGCGGATTGAGTGATGCCATCACCATAAGTCCCTTCTTTAACCAAATGTATCAGAAAAACGATGTGAGGTTTGGTTATACCCTATTCATTAATGACTTTAGTTGGGAAGGATTTATGTTTATGGATGAGTATCATCCCGCAGCAGCTGAAACCCAATTCAGTACCATGATTATTGGGATGAAGGAATTCGATGTTAAACGATTTACCATACGTCCCGAAGTATTTCTTCTAACCAAAGTCTATACCCACTTCGTTACATTGGAAGACATTCCCGATGCATTGGACATATGGTATTGGAACGACTTTAATGCAAACCTCTATTATGGGGCATCCGTGGAATACCACATAACCAAACGCTTTGTTTTCGGAACCAAACTGAGAAGTTGTTTAACCTATGACGTGGCTGACATTGAGTTGGGATATGACAAAGCAACCCCCTATATCATTAGTATCGGGGCAAACTACGATTTTTAATATGAAAAACATTTTATTAATCCTGTGCGGAGTTCTTCTTATGACATCCTGCGTTTTAACCTTCCCGTTGGAAACAACATCAACATCCGATAGTACCCAACGTACTGTCGATAGTTCCACCCGAACCGTCGAACAAGCCAAAAAAGAGGATGCCTTAAATTCTACCAAAGTAAAAAAGGAAGAACAAGCAAGGGTGAAACAAGAAGAGAAGAAATCCGAAGAAAAGACCTCCACCGAAGGTAAAGGTGGTGGGGGAAATTAATCTCTAAGGATATATTTATAAGTTATATATAACCACATTATGAAAAAGATTGTCATTACCGAAGAACAATTAAAGAATTTGGCTCAATCAGATTTGAATGAGGGGATATTTGATTGGTTTAATAGACAAGTCGATACTTTCGCCCAAAACCGAGTGGATAAGATTACAAAACGACTTAAGTTGATTGCCCAAGTATGGTATAAGGTTGATAAGAGGGACGGTAGAATTAAAAATAGCAAGAACTTTAATAACATGCCTTGGTTGGAGTTTGTATCCAAGTATAACGTCACCCAAGAAGATTTGGATAAGGCAACCGCGACGACAAAGATGAATCCGGCGACGAAGAAAAAACCCGTCAATCCCGATGTGAAGAAAAAAGTTGCGTCAGTTGCTCAACAAACCATGCAAAGTGCGGATATGACAACAATAAAACCCGCAGAGAAAGCCAAATTCTCCACCAATGAATTCCTTAAGGATGCAAACTCGGTGAAAGAATTCCAATCGATGATTAATCGAATTACAAACAAACAAGTATTAACTTCAGGTGTGTACGATTTGCCAACCTATGAAATTTTAAAATCATATCGTTTAAAGGAAAAGGAAATTCCAAAACCCGATCCAATTTTGAAACCTAAAACACAAACCGCAGCCGGACCTGGAACACAAGC
This sequence comes from uncultured Chitinophagales bacterium, assembly GCA_964640035.1. Lineage (GTDB taxonomy): Bacteria > Bacteroidota > Rhodothermia > Balneolales > CAYWCV01 > CAYWCV01. The sequence goes on along the minus strand of CAZXGO010000190.1, from coordinate 2,041 downwards.
GAGCACAATTCCATCCGCACCTGAACCAACCAAATAAAAAAATTAGTATATTTGAAATATGAAAATCATATTAACTGAAAACCAACTTAAAAAAGTTCAAAAAACTATAAACGAGGATTTGGACTACAATGACAACTCTTATACCTACGATTGTAAGGCGGACATCAACTATTACGGTAAAACGTTTAAGGGTAATGAAATTGCCGACATTGACGTATCTAAAATCAGAGTGAACTTTGATATTGTGTTGGATTATAAAAATTCAGGAATATTTGGTGCGATGTTCCTAATTAACCCCGAAAGAAGTTCTGATGAGTTGGAACTCGAGGTTAAATATTATATTGACGACGAGGGTGACTATGAAACCGAGAATATTACCCTTCCCATTAATTGGGATTCCGTTCAGGAAGATTATGAAAGTGAACAGGGATATATTGGCATTGGAAACGAAATCAATGTCGAGTTGATGAACAACGAAGATGGTTCATTGGCAATTCAGTCAATGACGGTTTATTTCAACAACCCATTGAGATAAGATTTATTTCTTTTTCTTCTCAATCCTTTTTTTGTTCTCTCTGTTGCCGTCCGCAACACTTTTCCCCTTTTTAGGGGTTTCTTCTTTTGCCTTTTTCATTTCGTTGGTTTATTTTATAAATAGTTTTCATATATTTGAGTAAACCAACTCAATATGATTATCCTTTACATTATCCTTTTCATGGTTGGCGTTGCCTTATCCATGATAATTGGGGAAACCATTACGAACAAGTTTCCCAACCTGATCTTCTCTAAATGGTGGAGAAAGAACGTTATTGAGGAGTGTCAGGACTGTGATTGATTTATTCAATTTTATTTTGTATCTTTTTAAAAACATTTAATTATGCCAACACTTAGAAAGTATGTAACGACCACAGACATTAATGTCTATGAAGTCGAGC